>DATCUQ010000042.1:0-34499 GCA_036567345.1 Lutibacter sp. | reverse complement strand
AAACACAAAGAAAAAAGCTTATATGACAATTAAAAACAGTAAAAAATCAATATTAAGGAACTTAAAAAAATTGAATTTATAAAAAAGTGTTCTCGAATTAACCTAAAAAACTGAAATTGTTCTTTTGCAACGGTCTTGTTACTTTGTTTTTTGAAAAAGTAAATGCTAGAGGGAGATTTAAATTAGAGGGCAGTTGGTTGGAAAACCTACAAAAACTAAAATTAGTCGGTACACAGGGAATAATCACCAATGCTGCTTGGCTGTTATTTGCAAAAGAAAATACAGGCTACAATGTGCACTTGGGACGTTTTAAAACTCCTTCCACAATTATTGACGACAGGATGCTTAACGGAACATTGTTTGATGTGGTGGAAGATACCATGCGCTATCTTATTGGTCAAATTAAAGTGGCTTTTGAAATTGAAGGAATGCCTACCCAACGCACAGAAATTTTTGAATACCCGCTTCCTGCGCTAAGGGAAATAGTGCTCAATACAATTATTCATAGAGATTATTTAAGCCCAATAGACATTCAGATCAAAATTTTTGACCAGGAAATCACCTTTTACAATCCGGGAACTCTTTATGGAAATCTTACTGTAGAGGAGCTTAAAAAAGACAATTATCAGGCCAATGCCCGAAATAAATTGTTGGCGGAAGCTTTTTATTTAACCGGGGATATAGAAAAATATGGCAGTGGATTTATTAGAATCCGCAAGGAAATTAAAGAATATCCCACTATGAAAATGGCGTTTAATGAAATACCCAATGGTTTTTTAGCCAGTTTAAGTTATGCAAAACAAAAAACAAGTTTGGTTCACGATAATGTCGTAGATAATGTCACAGAAAATGTCACAGAAGATGTCATAGAAGATGTCACAGATAATAGACGAAATGCTATTGTTGAACTGATTAAAAAGGATCATAAAATCACCACTACTGAGATAGCTAATGCAATGGGTGTGGTGAGAAGAACTATTGCCAGAGATATTGAACTATTAAAAAGAAGTGGTGTAATTGTGCGTGTTGGCTCTGATAAACACGGTTATTGGGAAGCAGTAGATCGAAAAGAACCCTAAAATTGAAAAATAGGACAGTGGATTTATTAGGATCCGCAAGGAAATTAAAGAATATCCCACTATGAAAATGGAGTTTGACGAAATCCAGAGTGGCTTTTTATTTACGATGAGTTACACGAAGCAAAAAACAAGTTTAGTAGAAGAGGATGAAGAGGGAAATGTCGGTGTAAATGTCGGTGTAAAAACGCTTCTTGTTTTTATCGAAAACAATCCGGGAACCAATGTTTTAACTATGGAAAAACATTTCAATGTTACGCAAAGAACAATAGAACGCTGGATAAAAATATTAAAAGAAGAAAATAAAATTGAATTTAAAGGAGTGCCTAAAAAGGGAGGCTATTGGGCAATTGACAATAAGTTATTGTAAAAAGTTTACACAGGCACAAATAAATGGCACGCGTGGCTACAGCTTAAAATTAAAAGGGAACTGATGATTAAAAAAGGCATCTACATAACCATTTACAACACCTTGCCTGTCACGCAATTTAGCGTAGCTGTTGCAGGAGGCAAACCCGGCTGAGGTAGCTCACGAATATGGTTTGACTTGTCATTCCTACCTTGCTTCCCCTTTGGAGAGGGGCTTAGGGCCTGCCTGCCGGACAGGCAGGGGTGAGGCCTTTGATGCCGTAGTTTTAGGCGTGGCCCACAAAGAATTTGCTACATTAGACTTGGCCGCTTTGCAAAAAGAGAATAGTGTAGTATATGATGTGAAAGGAATTTTAGGTAATAATGTTGATGGGAAGTTGTAATCGATAAAAATATATCAAGACCTCACGACAATAAAAAAGGCCAAAGAAAAATTTGTAAATTGCCAAAAAAATAATAATTGAATAAAGAAAACCAACATACAGAATTCAAATCGAGCTTCAATGATGCTGCGATAGAAACATTGTGTGCCTTTGTCAACACCAAGGGAGGAAAAGTGTATGTAGGTTTGGATGATAAAGGACATCCAGTTCCCAATTTTAAGATAGGAAAAGAAACCATTCCCAATTGGATAAATGAAATTAAAAATAAAACACAGCCAAGCATCATCGCAGATATACAATTATTCATATAGATTATTTAAGCCCAATAAACATTCAGATTAAAAATTTTCGACCATAAAATCACTTTTTACAATCCGGGAACAGTATTTGGCAATCTTACTGTTGAGGAACTTAAAAAAGACAATTATAAGGCCAATGCCTAAAATAAATTGTTGGCTGTAATGGTTAAAATTCGGACACATCAAAGAAATATACGATTTAAAAACATAAATTTGTAGCAGATACTATTAATTATGGATAAACGATTTACGGACATTATTCAACTCATTAAACAATCTCGAATAAATGCAATACGTGCCGTAAACGCTGAACTAATTAATCTTTATTGGAATATTGGTGAGTATATTGGCAGGAAGTTGGAACAATCTGAATGGGGTGACTCAGTTGTTACTGAATTGGCTAAATATATGCAACAAAATGAACCCGAAATAAAAGGCTTCTCTGACAAAAATTTATGGAGAATGAAACAGTTTTACGAAACTTATAAGGATTTTCCAAAACTCTCAACACTGTTGAGAGAAATTAGTTGGTCTCATAATCTGGCAATATTTTCAAGGTGCAATACCGCTGAAGAAAGGGAATTTTATTTGAAACTGGCAAAACAAGAGCGTTATAGCTTCAGAGAACTTGACCGACAAATTTCAGCCAGCCTTTTTGAGCGGACAATGATTGGAAACTCAAAACTCTCAACAGTATTGAGAGAAAGAAATAACCACATAACAAGCACTTTCAAAGATAGTTATGTATTTGAGTTTTTAAACTTAGCTGAACCACACAGTGAAAGCGACTTGCAACGTGGACTTGTAAAACAAATAAAAAACTTCATACTCGAACTTGGAAAAGACTTTATCTTCATTGGAGAAGAATACAAATTGCAAGTTGGCAACAGTGACTTTTTTATAGACCTGCTTTTTTACCACCGTGGACTTCAATGTTTAGTGGCATTTGAACTCAAGGCAGACAAATTTAAACCTGACCATTTAGGACAACTAAATTTTTATCTGGAAGCTTTAGACCGTGACGTTAAGAAACAAAATGAAAATCCAAGTATTGGAGTTTTGCTATGTAAGGACAAAGATAGCGAAGTAGTTGAATATGCTTTAAGCAGAAGCCTTTCACCCACAATGGTTTCAGCGTATAAAACACAACTTCCAAACAAAAAGTTGTTACAACAAAAATTGCACGAGCTATTTTACAATGTGAAAGACGATAAATAGAACAACTACTGCCAATAGCACTTATAAGCAAGGCTTTGGTGCTTCGCAGTACAGGAAAGCGCTAAATTTGAAGTGCAGTTCTTTATAAGGAAGTTCGGTGCTAAAAATCCCTGCCCTCGTGTAGCCGCAAAACGTTAGCCGAAGCCTTTTATTTAACTGGTGATATCGAAAAATAGGACACCGAATCTTTTCGTGCCGCGGTACTTAATCGGTTTTTATGGAGGTAATATTGTTTGTTTTGAGATTAAAAAAAGCACAATAAATACATTTTTTTGATTTAATTCAAACTTTACGCCTATATTTGTTTATTATAGCGCAAAAAAAAGCACAATGAGTACAGAAAATCCGACTAAAATAAACCGCTTATTGCAAAAGACGCCTTCGGGTGTAGTTTTGGCGAGCAATTGGCTTAGTCAACAGGGGTATAGCCCAGAGCTCATCAGGAATTATAAAAACAGCAAATGGTTAGCAACCTTTGGAAATGGCGCAGTAAAAAGATACAACGATCAAGTCGATTATCTTGGTGCGGTTTATTCTTTGCAAAAACAACTGGGGTTGTCAGCACATCCCGGAGCAAAAACAGCATTGGGTTTGTTGGGCCGTGCCCATTATTTAGAAATGAACCAACAAGTTGTTTGTTTGTTCGGAAATGAAAAGGAGAAACTGCCCACTTGGTTTAAAAAATATCATTGGGAGCAACAGGTAAGTTATTACACCTCCTCTTTTTTACCTCCAGAACTAGGATTGACAGAATTTTTACATAAAAACTTCAGCATATTGGTTTCATCGCCTGCCAGAGCAATGATGGAATGTTTGTATCTGATGCCTGAAGAAGTAAGTTTGTATGAGTGTTATGAATTGATGGAGGGTTTAAACAATTTGGTTCCCAGTCAGGTGCAGCAATTGTTAGAAAAATGCACTTCGGTGAAAGTAAAAAGATTGTTTTTGTATTTAGCGGAAAAATCAGGCCACGAATGGGTAAAATTTTTAGACAAAGAAAAAATTGATTTAGGAAAAGGAAAACGGAGTTTCGCCAAACAAGGGGTATATGTTCCACAATATCAAATAACGGTATCCAAAGATTTAGAGGATAATGAGTTACCAGAAGTATAAAGATCAAGTAAAGTTAATGTTAGCGATTTTACCTTTTGTAAGTAAGGAAAAGAACTTTGCCTTACACGGAGGCACTGCTATTAACTTGTTTCAATTTAATATGCCTCGATTGTCTGTTGATGTTGATTTAACCTATATTCCCATACAAGATAGAGATACTTCTCTGGCAAACATCAAACAATCATTAAATGATATAAAACGTGCATTGGAGCAGGCATATCCAGAAATGTCTGTGGAACACAAAAAACGAGAATCAAAACTTATGATTACCACTAAGAAGGCATTGGTAAAAGTAGAAGTCAATCAAATAAAGAGAGGATGTTATGCAGCGCCAGAACATAAGAAGTTGTGTATAAAAGCCCAAGAAGAATTTGAGTTATTCTGCGAAATGCAAGTGGTGGAAACAGGTCATTTATTTGGCGGAAAAATCTGTGCCGCACTCGATAGGCAACATCCCAGGGACTTATTCGATATGAGCTATATGCTAAAAAAAGAGCCGTTTTCTGAAACAATAAAAAAGGATTTATTTTCTATTTAATCAGTTCTAACCGTCCCATTGCAGAAATGTTAAAACCGCATCACAAAGATCAACGTGGGGTATTTGAAAAACAATTCTTAGGTATGGCTAATGAGCCCTTTAGTTATGATGAATATGAAGAAGTACGCAGTCAATTGACAAAAACGATTCATCAAGCCTTAACGAATGCTGATAAGGTTTTTCTCTTGAGTATCGAAACGGGAAAACCTGATTGGCATATTTATGACTTCAAAGATTTTCCGGCAGTTCAATGGAAGTTAATGAATGTTGAGCGGTGTTAATCGTTTAGGAAAGGGTTAATCGGTTAGGAAAAAGGGTTAATTGGTTAACTGTTTAGGAAAAGGTTAATCGTATAGGAAAAAAGGTTAATCGGTTAGGAAAGGGTTAATCGGTTAGGAAAGGTTAATCGGTTAATCGTTTAGGAAAGGGTTAATCGTAAAGGAAAAAGGTTAATCGGTTAAGAAAAGGTTAATCGGTTAATCGTTTAGTAAAGGGTTAATCGGTTAAGAAAAGGTTAATCGGTTAATTGAATTAAAAAACAGTTAAACAATTAACCAGTTAAACAGTTAACCAGTTAAACAATTAAACAGTTAAACAGTTAAACAATTAACCAGTTAAACAATTAAACAGTTAAACAATTAACCAATTAACCAGTAAACCAGTTAACCAATTAAACGATTAACCAGTTAAACAGTTAACCAGTTAAACAATTAACCAGTTAAACAGTTAAACAATTAAACTATTCACAGACGTAAAACTAATGCAAAAAGACCAGTATTTAAAAGACGGTGGCTATACAACCTTGAATTATTTTGAATAAAAAATATTATATGAAAAACATTTTAATAACAGGAGGAGCAGGATTTATAGGCTCACACGCGGTGCGTTTGTTTGTGAATAAATACCCTAATGATCAGATTTTTAATCTGGATACCCTTACCTATGCCGGTAATTTGGAAAATTTAAAAGATGTGGAACATGCAAAAAACTACACTTTTTTAAAAGCAGACATTAATGATGCCGATAAAATAAATCAGTTGTTTGCTGCATATAAATTTGACAAAGTGATTCACTTAGCTGCAGAATCACATGTAGACCGTTCCATTACCGATCCCTTGGCTTTTGTGAAAACTAATGTGATAGGAACCGTTAATTTATTGAATGCGGCAAAAGAATGTTGGAAAGATGATTTTAGGGACAAACTTTTTTACCATGTTAGTACTGATGAGGTTTATGGAACCTTGGGAGAAACAGGATTGTTTACAGAAACAACGTCTTACGACCCTAATTCACCCTATTCCGCAAGTAAAGCAAGCTCCGACCATTTTGTGCGCGCTTATGGTGAAACCTATAATTTGCCCTACATGATTTCAAACTGTTCAAACAATTACGGTCCCAATCAGTTTCCGGAAAAATTGATTCCGTTGTTTATTCATAACATCGTGCAGGGAAAATCATTGCCGGTATATGGAGATGGTAAATACACACGTGATTGGTTGTATGTTGTTGACCATGCCGTTGCCATCGACCTTGCTTTCCATCAGGGAAAAATAGGAGAAACTTATAATATTGGCGGGTTTAATGAATGGCAAAATATTGATTTGATAAAACTGCTTTGCGAACAAATGGATAAAAAACTGCGTAGAGAACCCGGCAGTTCTGCAAAATTAATAACCTATATCAAAGACCGTCCCGGTCACGACAAGCGCTACGCCATCGACGCGACCAAAATTAATAAGGAACTGGGGTGGAAACCTTCAGTGACTTTTGAGGAAGGATTGTCTAAAACAGTTGACTGGTATTTAGAAAATGAGACTTGGTTAAATAATGTGACTTCCGGCAAATATCAGGAATACTATACAAAACAATATAATTAAGGTTAATAATTTAAGAAGAAATGAAAGGAATAATATTAGCCGGTGGTTCAGGAACAAGATTGTATCCTTTAACCAAAGCCACTTCAAAGCAATTACTGCCAATTAACGACAAACCGATGATTTATTATCCGTTATCGGTATTAATGTTGGCAGGTATCAGAGAAGTATTAATTATCTCAACACCAACCGATTTACCTAGGTTTATTGAACTGCTTGGAAATGGTTCGGATATTGGCATGCGATTTTCCTATAAAGAACAACCTTCCCCTGATGGTTTGGCGCAGGCATTTATTATAGGAGAAGAATTTATTGGAAATGATGATGTATGCTTGGTACTGGGCGATAATATTTTTTATGGCCACGGATTTACAAAATTACTGGAAAAATCGGTTAAAAGAGTCAAAGAAAAACAATATGCCACCGTTTTTGGATATTATGTTCAGGATCCGGAGCGCTATGGCGTAGTTGAATTTGATGAGAATAAAAAAGCGTTAAGCATTGAGGAAAAACCATTAAAAGCGAAGAGCAATTATGCAGTGGTCGGACTTTATTTTTACCCAAACAGTGTAATTGAGATTGCAAAAAATGTAAAACCAAGCGATCGGGGCGAGTTAGAAATTACCACCGTAAATCAAGAATATTTAGCACAGGGGAATTTAAAAGTGGAGTTGATGGGAAGAGGCTATGCCTGGTTAGACACCGGCACGCATGAAAGTTTGTTGGAAGCTTCCAACTACATTCAAACCATAGAAAACAGACAAGGATTAAAAGTAGCCTGTCTCGAAGAAATCGCTTTTAATATGGGCTATATCAC
Organism: Lutibacter sp.; assembly: GCA_036567345.1. GTDB lineage: Bacteria > Bacteroidota > Bacteroidia > Flavobacteriales > Flavobacteriaceae > Lutibacter. The sequence continues at coordinate 26,812 of DATCUQ010000042.1, read as the reverse complement.
CAAAGAACAACTATTATTATTGGCTGAACCTTTAAAAAAGAATGGCTATGGGCAATATTTATTAAGTCTTTGTGACGGAAAAAGATAAGATAAGGTTAAAGGCCAAAGTTAAAACATAAATTAACCACCAACAATTCCCCTCTTGAGACCTGTGTTGGGCGGAGTCGAAGCAGGCTAGGGGTGTGTAAAAAACGTCAATATTAGCAAAGTTTAAGGACACCAAATACCAACCAATAACCAATATGAAATTTACCAGAACACCCATACACGATGTCGTAATATGTGAACCTGAAATAAGGGGTGATGATAGAGGTTATTTTATAGAAACTTTCCGACAGGATAAATTAGAAGCATTTTTAGGCTTTAACATTAATTTTTGTCAGGACAACGAATCAAAATCTGTTTTCGGCGTATTGAGAGGTTTACATTACCAACTGCCGCCTTTTGCACAAACCAAATTGGTGAGGGTAATTAAAGGAATTGTATTGGATGTTGCCGTTGATATTCGCAAAGGTTCTCCAACATTTGGACACCATGTAGCTGTTGAATTAACAGAAGACAACAAAAAGCAATTATTGGTTCCACGTGGTTTTGCTCACGGTTTTGTGGTATTAAGCGAGGAAGCTGTTTTTGCTTATAAAGTGGACAATTATTACAGCTTTGAGAGTGAAAGAGGCATTGCCTTTGACGATAATACAATAGGCATTGACTGGAAAATAAAAATGGAAGACTTACAACTTTCTCCAAAAGACACCATTCAACCATTGTTTGAGAATGCTGAATATTTTAAAGAAACAACAAAACTATATGTTTAATATATTAGTAACAGGCGCTAATGGACAATTGGGTTCTGAAATATTGGAATTAGAAGCGAGTTACCAACAATATCATTTTTTCTTTACTGATGTAGCCACTTTGGATATTACAGACCAAAAGGCCATTGCCTTATTTATTCGGGAAAATAAAATTACGGCCATCATAAACTGTGCAGCTTACACTGCTGTTGATAAGGCAGAAAGTGAACCAAAATTGGCTGATAAAATAAACCATTTGGCAGTGCAACACTTGGCGGAAGCAGCAAAAATATACGACTGTAAATTCATACATATTTCAACCGACTATGTGTTTGACGGCACAAATTATATGCCTTACAAAGAAACTGACAAGCCAAACCCACAAAGTGTTTATGGCAGTACAAAATTAGCTGGGGAAATGGCATTGCAAAAAATAAATCCTGAGAATACCATCATCATTCGAACTTCTTGGGTGTATTCAAGTTTTGGCAACAATTTTGTAAAAACCATGCTTCGTTTAGGAAAGGATAAAAAGGAATTGGGCGTCATCTATGACCAAGTAGGAACCCCAACCTATGCAGGCGATTTGGCAAAGGTAATTTTAGAGATTTTGCCAAAAGTAAAAAATGAGGAGGTGGAAGTATTTCATTATGCCAATGAAGGGGTTTGCAGCTGGTTCGATTTTGCTAAGGCTATTTTTGAACACACCAAAAGCAATTGCGACGTATACCCAATATCCACATCCCAATATCCAACTGCAGCAACAAGACCGCATTACAGTTTATTAGATAAATTAAAAATTAAAGAAAAATATAATATTGAAATTCCTTATTGGATGGATTCGCTGAGCGTGTGCTTGAGTTTAATTGAAGCAAAGAATTAATAATTAAAATTATTGTTGGCAGAATAAAAATTCAAATTTTTTATGCATTAACAAATAAACTTTTGAGAGCCATTAACAATAAAAGATAAACGATTTCATAAAACAGGCTTCATAAAGCTACTAAAAATGAAAAAACAAAACACAATCACTCACGTCATCCTCACAGGAGGTGTTGGTAGCAGGTTATGGCCATTATCGCGTAAAAGCCAGCCCAAACAATACCTTGAGATTTTCAACGGCAAATCCTTATTTGAAATGACTGTTGAACGCAATCGTAACATAGCGAATAAAATCATGGTAGTGGGCAATGTGGACAATTGTCATTTAAGCAGAATGATCTTAGAAAAATCAGCAAAGGAATATATTGACATCATTGAAGTAACCCCGCGAAATACAGCCGCTGCAATTGCTTTTGCGGCTTTTGCTTCGCAACCTGATGATATTTTAATGGTAACGCCTTCAGACCACATTATCGAAAATGAAACCACATATTTGGAAGCAGTAAACGATGCCGTTTTAAAAGCAGTGCAGGGAAATATTGTGACTTTTGGCATCAAACCTTCCAAACCTGAAACGGGTTATGGCTACATAGAATTTGAAGGAGATAACGTAATGGCCTTTCACGAAAAACCAAAAATGGACAAAGCAGTTGAATTTCTGCAAAAAGACAATTTTTATTGGAACAGCGGAATGTTTTGTTTCAAGGCAAGCGTGTTTCTGGAAGAACTGGAACAATTTGAACCGGAAGTATACAAGCAGTCAAAATTGGCTTGGGAATCAAACGAAAACGGCTTTTTAAATTTAGAATTATCCTTAAAAATTCCATCCATAAGCGTTGATTATGCAGTGATGGAGCGCAGCAAAAAGATGAAAGTGGTCCCTTCCTTATTTGAGTGGTCCGATCTGGGTTCTTTTGAATCGGTGTACGATTATTTAATAAAAACAGGGCATCCTGCCGACGAAAATGGCAATATAGCAATCGGCACGGAAATTCACACTTCTTTTATAGGACTTGAAAATTGCATTTTTGTACACACTGCCGATGCTTTTTTAATATTGAAAAAAGAAAAATCACAAGACGTTAAAAAAATATACCAGCACTTAGAGGCAATACAATCTAATTTATTATAAAAAAGTATGGAACACGATAAAAGACCATGGGGAGAATACTGGGTATTGGAAGATGCACCAACGCATAAAGTAAAAAGAATCTTGGTATACCCGGGCGGGCGTTTGTCTTACCAGTACCACTACCAGCGTGCCGAAGTATGGACAATGGTTTCCGGGGTTGGAAGAATCACCTTAAATGGAGAAATAAAAGACTATGCGGCAGGGGATACCGCCATCATTCCTTTGGGTGCCAAACACCGAATCGAAAATCCTTTCACAGCACCCTTGGTTTTTATTGAAGTGCAGCACGGCACTTACTTCGGGGAAGATGACATTGTGCGCATTGAAGACGATTATCAAAGAGCCTAACTAAATAATATGATTTATAAAAACTCAAAAATATACATTGCAGGCCATAGGGGAATGGTGGGCAGTGCCATTTGGAGAACATTGCTTGCCAAAGGCTATAAAAACTTAATGGGAGCCACCAGCAAGGACCTTGATTTAAAAAATCAGCAGGCGGTAAATGATTTTATAGCTAAAGAAAAACCCGAAGTGATTATTGATGCGGCGGCAAGGGTTGGCGGCATTTTGGCCAACAGCAATTATCCTTACCAGTTCCTGATGGAAAATATGCAGATCCAGAATAATTTAATCGATGCGGCTTTGCAGGCCGGAATTGAAAAATTTATATTCCTGGGAAGTTCTTGCATCTATCCAAAATTGGCACCTCAGCCTTTAAAAGAAGAATATTTGTTAACAGGACCCCTAGAACCTACCAACGAATGGTATGCTATTGCGAAGATTTCTGGCGTAAAAGCCTGTGAAGCCATCAGAAAACAATACGGCAAGGATTATGTAAGTCTCATGCCAACCAATTTATATGGCACCCACGACAATTTCGATTTAAATACCTCCCACGTGTTGCCGGCCATGTTGCGAAAGTTTCATGAAGCAAAATTAAATAACAACGCACCTGTCGAACTATGGGGAAGCGGAACGCCAATGCGAGAATTTTTATTTGTGGATGATATGGCGGAAGCAGTGATTTTTGCACTGGAAAACAAACTACCCGAATACCTGTATAACATAGGAACCGGCGAAGATTTAACCATCAAAGAACTGGCTGAAACCATCCAAAGAATTACAAAACATCAGGGAAAAATCAGCTGGGACGCTACCAAACCCGACGGCACCCCAAGAAAATTATTGGATGTGTCCAAAATGCACCAATTGGGCTGGAAACACAAACTAAACCTCGAGCAAGGCATCCAAAAAACTTATGATTGGTTCTTGGAGAACGTAGAAAATGTGAAGAAAAATAACACGATAACATAAGATTTATAATTAAGTTTAAGGATTCATAAATCCTTTATCCCAACCCTAAAGGGAGGGATTTATTTCAAGAAACTAAATTTTAATAGCATACGTAGATTTTTTGGCTCCCTTTAGGGCGGGGTAAAACAAAAAATCGACTAACGAGACCACCAACAAAAATTACACCACCATGAGCACACTACAAAAAACAGCATTTATCACAGGAGTAACCGGCCAGGACGGCGCTTACTTATCAGAGTTCTTACTAAAAAAAGGCTACATCGTTCACGGATTAAAAAGACGTACTTCCCTTTTCAATACTGACAGAATCGACCATTTATACCAGGATCCCCACGTAGAAAACCAAAACTTCATATTGCATTATGGGGATATGACAGACAGCACCAACTTAATCCGCCTGATAAAAGACATCCAGCCCGATGAAATTTACAATTTGGCAGCCATGAGTCACGTGGCCGTATCTTTCGAAACACCTGAATATACCGGTAATGCTGACGGATTGGGAACACTGCGTATTTTAGATGCGGTGCGTTTGTTGGGATTGGAAAAGAAAACCCGCATTTATCAGGCTTCAACGTCTGAATTGTACGGAAAAGTACAGGAAGTGCCACAATCTGAAACCACGCCATTTTACCCGCGTTCCCCTTATGCAGTGGCGAAAATGTACGCCTATTGGATTACCGTAAATTATAGAGAAGCTTATGGAATGTTTGCCTGCAATGGTATTTTATTCAACCACGAATCACCTGTGCGTGGCGAAACTTTTGTAACGCGTAAAATCACAAGAGCCACTTCCCGTATTGCTTTAGGCTTACAGGATAAATTGTACTTAGGAAACTTAGACGCAAAACGTGACTGGGGCCACGCCAAAGATTATGTGCGTATGATGTGGATGATCTTACAGGCAGAGGAAGCCGAAGATTGGGTAATAGCCACAGGTAAAACCACGCCGGTTCGTGAATTTGTGCGCATGAGTTTTGCCGAAGTAGGCATCACCCTTCGTTTTGAAGGAGAAGGCATAAATGAAATTGGCATCATCGACAGTATTGACCAGGAAAAATATGATGAAATAATTTCAAATACAACCAACGGAAAACCGACAACTGATAACGGACAACGTCCTACCGTAGGTCAGGTAGTGCTATCCGTCGACCCAAAATATTTCCGACCAACAGAAGTTGATCTACTAATTGGCGACCCAACAAAAGCAAAAACCAAACTAGGTTGGGAATGCAAATACGATTTACCGGCCTTAGTGAAAGAAATGATGCAAAGTGATGTGAAATTGATGCAGAAAGACCAGTATTTAAAAGACGGAGGTTATACCACGTTGAATTATTTTGAGTAGGTTTATGATTGTTAATTTATAAACTAGATTGGAACGAAAAGTTAGGTGAAAAAAGACAGATATTTTAAACAAAAAGGAAGTTTCTGATGAAGTTTAGTCTATAAATGAAGATTAAACGTTTTAAGCATAACGCTCATTATATATAAAAAAAATAAACACTAAAATAAATTATATGAAAGTTGTAATACTTGCGGGTGGATTAGGCACCCGATTAAGCGAAGAAACGGTTTTAAGACCAAAACCTATGGTAGAAATAGGAGGAATGCCAATTCTGTGGCACATCATGAAAATATATTCCTCTTATGGTTACAATGATTTTGTAATCTGTTTAGGATATAAAGGATATATAGTTAAAGAATATTTTACCAATTATTTTTTACATAAATCAGATATTACTGTTGATTTAAAAAACAACTCCGTTAAAGTACATGAATCAGAAGCTGAACCATGGACAATAACGCTTGTAGATACTGGAGTTAATTCAATGACAGGAGGACGTATTAAACGTATTCAAAAACATATTGGAAATGAGCCTTTTATGTTAACCTATGGAGACGGTGTCTCCAATGTTGATATAAAAGCCTTGGTTGATACTCATACCAAAAGCGGAAAATATTGTACTGTAACTTCTGTTCAACCTTCAGGTAGATTTGGTGCGTTGGATCTTGGTGCAAATAATCAGGTTAATACTTTTTTGGAAAAACCTAAAGGCGATGGATCTTGGATCAATGGAGGATTCTTTGTTTGTCAACCTGAAGTTTTTGATTATATTGAGGGAGATGATACAATTTTTGAAAAAAAACCAATGGAACAATTAGCGAATGATGGACAAATGATGGGATATCTTCATAAAGGTTTTTGGAAACCGATGGATACATTGAGAGATAAAGTAGAGTTGGAAGAAAGTTGGGAGTCTAATAAAGCACTTTGGAAAACCTGGTAAGATTATGTTTGAGAAATTAAAAGAAACGTATAGCGGAAAGAAAGTTTTCGTAACGGGACATACAGGTTTTAAAGGAGCTTGGATGTTGAAAACCTTATCCATGTTAGGAGCTAACGTCAAAGGTTATGCATTGGATCCTAAAACTGAAGATGACCTATATATTTTAATAAACGGTGACAACTTATGTGAGTCCGTTATTGCAGATTTAAGAGATAATAATCGGTTAAAAAAGGAATTAATCGATTTTCAACCTGATTTTATTTTTCATCTTGCTGCCCAACCCTTGGTGCGTTTGTCATATGAGATACCTTCCGAAACATTTGAAGTTAATGCCATTGGAACCGCCTATCTTTTAGATGCTGTTCGGTTATTAGAAAAAAAATGTAGTATTATTCTGATTACTACAGACAAAGTATATCATAATTATGAATGGATTTATCCATATCGAGAAACGGATAGATTAGGAGGTTATGATCCTTACAGTGCCAGTAAAGCCTGTGCGGAATTGGTAATAGACTCTTATAAAAATTCATTCTTCAATGTCGCGCATTATAAAGAGCACCAAAAAGCTATTGCAGTTGCCAGAGCCGGAAATGTTATTGGGGGAGGTGACTGGTCTAAAGACAGAATCATTCCGGATATAGTTAATTCTATTAAAAATAACAAGGTTTTAACAGTAAGAAGTCCTTTCTCAGTAAGACCATGGCAACATGTATTGGAGCCAATTATGGGTTATTTATTATTGGGTTCAAAAATGAGCATAGATCCAATAAAATACGCTGAAGTCTGGAACTTTGGCCCACTTGCTGAAGACGCATTTACGGTAGAGGATTTGGTCAAATTATCAATTTCAATTTTTGGCAAAGGAAATTACGAATGCCCCGAATTATTAGGAGAACCACATGAAGCAAAACTTTTGAGGCTTGATATTTCTAAAGCAATACATATACTTGGCTGGAAGCCCCTGTTTTCAAGTAAAAAAGCAATAGAAATGACAATGAACTGGTACAATAATTATCTTACAGATGGTATAGATTCTAATAGTTTGATCGAAGAAGATATTAATTCCTATTTAAATAACAAATAATGACAAGGATTGCAATTATAGGTTCCACTTCTTTTTTGGCTAGTTATATCATTACAGATTTAGAAAAAGAAAACCATGAACTAACTCTTTTTTCAAGAGAGAAAACGAATGATGACCATCTGTTTTCAGTATTTTCTTATCCAAATTTTATACCTAATTATACTGTATTTTTGGATTATGATATAATTATCTTCGCTGCGGCTGGAGGAGTGCAATCATCAAAAAAATATAGTTCTGATGAAATTTATGCACTAAATGCCTTCCTGCCTATCGCTCTTTCAAATTTTCTTGATGGAAATAATTTTAAAGGAAAATTAATAAGCTTTGGTTCCTATTTTGAAATTGGGGGTCAGGATGAATTAAAACCATTTACTGAAACGGAAGTGGCCTTGTCAAATTTTGATGTGCCAAATCATTATTGTTTGTCAAAAAGATTATTAACCAGATTCGTTAATGATTCAATATCTAAAATGAATCATTACCATATTATACTCCCTTCTATTTATGGTAAAAATGAAAACGAAAATCGATTAATTCCTTATCTTATTTCAAGTCTTGAAAATCAAAAAAAATTGGAATTAACAGCAGGCACACAAATCAGGCAATTTTTACATGTTAAAGATGTATCTGATTTTGTTTTGATGATCTGCAATCAATCCATTGAAAAAGGGGTTTATAATTTAGCTTCTGATCATTATAATTGGGTAAAAGACGTTGTTGAAACAGTCTTTAATCATTTTGGTAAAGATTTTTCAGCTGTTTTAGGTAAAATTCAGCGACAAGACGAATCGATGCAAATCCTATTATTAGATAGTTCTAAGGCTAGAAATTCAGGTTGGCAACCTAAAATTGATTTGAAAGAAGGAATTTTGGATTATTTTAATAACGAAAATTAGTGATGAGTTTATCAGAAAGAATAATTACCTACAAGCGAAATAAAATTGAAGACCATAGAGGGTGGTTTTTAAAAGTTATCAACGGAAAAGAGACTGATTTACCGAAACATACAGGGGAAATATACCTTACCTTGGCCAAGCCAGGTGAAATGAAAGGGGGGCATTACCATCCAATTGCAAACGAATGGTTTACCCTTATTCAAGGGACTTGTGTATTAAAATTAGCAGACGTTGAAACAAAAGAATATCTTGAAATAGAATTGGATTCACAAGAACCTGTAACTGTCTATGTGCCTTGTGGTATTGCTCATGGATTTTTTAATACTTGCCCAAAGCAAGACTTTATTTTGATTGCCTATTCAGATGAATTATTTGATCCTTCTGACACCATACCCTTTAATTTTATTTAAAATGAAGCCTAAATTATAATTCATACATACTAAAGAATTTAAAAAAATAAAATTACCAAATAACTACAGAAAAATAAAATATTGATAATGATTGAGAATATATAATGTCAAAATATAAAGCATCTATTTATAATTATTTATTTAATTCTATTAATGCAATCGTAATGATTGTTAATGGAATAATTATGGTGCCACTTTATTTTAAGTTTATGACGTTATCTACTTATGGTGCCTGGCTGGCCACCGGAAATGTTGTGGCGATGCTTGGATTGGTTGAGTCCGGATTATCAGGTGTAATAACTCAAAAAATGTCAGTAGCAATAGCCGAAAAGGATGATAAGAAGTTTTTTCAGCTAGCCGGAGCAAATATATATACAGCTTTGTTAATGTCTTTGGTTTTGTTTGTATTAGGTATGTCAATATCTCCTTTTATAGCTGACTGGATTAATGCAGATGAAAGCATAAAGCGTTCAATAACTATCGCTTATATTATTAGTCTTTCGTCTGCAGCTTTAGCTTTGCTGAATTCTCTAATAGGTGCATTTCCTCAGGTTTGGCAGGAAACTAAAACGACAGGTATTATAACTACTGTTGTAAATATTGTTGGCGTTATATCTTTGGTAATTTATTTATATTTGGGTTTTGGAGTCGTTTCCTTAGCCTTGGGTTATTTAACCCGTGCAATTTTGAACCTACTAGGGCAGGGAAGTTGGATTTTCATGAAATGGAGTAAACTAAATCTATCAAGACCAACTTATAATTTCGCCGTGATCAAAGAGTTGTTGAAAGATTGTTTTTATCCTTTTTTATCAAGAACTTCCGGTGTAATTATGGGGAATTCCCAAAGTTTTATTATTGCCATGTTCATTAGCCCAACCTTGGCTGCTGTATATGACATAAGTTCAAAAATAGCTGTGGTTGCCTGTAATTTTGTAGGTATGGTCAATGGTTCTTTTTTTGGATTATTTTCACTTACATTTGCCTCGAAGAACAAAATAGAGATAAATAATCTTATAAATCGTGTTTCCACATTCTTTTTGACAGTTTTATTTTCTGCGTTATTGTATTCAATGGTTTTTACAAAAGCCATTGTGCATTTTTGGGTAGGACTGGATAAATATGGCGGTGATCTTTTACTTACATTTATTATTATTGCGCTTTTGATAACTCAATTAAAACAGTACTTTAATAATTTACTGTATACGGGAGGCTTAATAAACAAATCTGCTAAGTTAGATGTAATAAGTATGATATTATATGTGGCTTTACTTCTTGCAATTGTCAAGCCGGCACAGATTTACGCCATACCGATAGCAACATTTGGTTCAGGAATGGTTTTTATTGGAATGTATTTAAGATTATTAAAGAAAAATTTGGATGTTGATATTCGGGCTCTGCTTAAAATTATATTGAAATTATTGTTGATTACAATTCCATTTGTACTAATGCATTATTTGTTGAAATTAAATTTGTTGAATTTATCCAGTTTGATGATTTATGGAATTTTATTTACTATTTTATATATGGCCATTATTGGAATAACAAATAAAGCATTTGTAACGGTGCTATTTTTAAAATTGAGTAATGGAAAAAATAAATAAGATCTTATTAATCCCAGATGCTTATTTGGGAAATGCTTCCGGAGCAATAGTTGCGCAGGTCGCTAAAAAACTACTATTGGAGAACGGAAATGAGGTGTCCATTTTCTCCTGCGATATAATAAAAGATATCACAGAAAATGATGGAACAAAGCTTTTTCCCAGGATAGCATATAACGGAATGGCAAACTGGAAAGAAGAAAAATATATAAAAGAATATGAGGAAGTTTTAAAGAAATCTGAAGCAACCGCAGTATTCACAATTGGCTCTATAACAAATAAAAACCTGTGCTATTTGGAAATAGCAAAAAAAAGAGGTTTAAAGGTAATTTCTAAAATTTTTATGCAGGATTTCTTTTGCACAAAATTTTATGCAAATAATGCAGTAGGACCCTGCACCAAATGCTTGGACCATAATTATTTGGAGGCATTTAAAAATAAATGTATTATAAATAAGCCTATAGATTACATAAAAACGGCTAATGCCATTTTTATTCGTAAAAGGTTGGGGAAAATATTGCCAAAAATTGATTATGTAATTACCTCTACAGATGAACAAATTGGTTTTTACCAAAAATTTGGTGTCCCACAAGAAAAGTGTATAAAGACCCCTTTGTATTTTGATAATAACAGATTAAAAGAAATTAAGCCGGTAATGGGCGACTATTTTGTTTGTATTGCCCAAAACCGGATTGAAAAAGGGTTTCAATATCTGGAGGAAATTTTATCCCACTGCAATTCATCTATTAAAATAGTTGCAGCCTATAATAATAAAGAACAGGCAAATATTGCCATTAAAAAATACGGTTTTCAAAAATTCATAGACAATGGGATGCTCGAAATTAAGCACGATTTGAGATGGGAAAATGGTTTGGCTGAACTGGTTGCATATTCAAGAGGGGTTATCATTCCATCCATTTGGCCAACAACTACTGAATTTGGACTGCTGGAAGCATTGGGATATCAAAAACCCGTTTTTTGTTTTGACTTAGGTATTCATCACGAAGTAATTAAAAATGGAATCAATGGTTTTATTACCCCATTAGGGGATTGTAAAGAAATGGCAACACAACTTATACAAGTAAAATCGGATGATGAGATTTATTTAAATATATCAAATAACGCTGAATTATTGTTTAGAAAAATGACAGATTGGAATGGTTGGAAAAATATGTTAAAGAGCATGGGGTTATGATTGCTGGGAGAAATGCCTTTATAATAAAAAGCATATCATACAATGTATGGGGTTACATATTTCGTATGTCGGCAATTGCATTATTTGCGTTAATTTGTTTCATTATTTTTGGCAGCAAAACAAATCAGTTGTCTAGTTTTATATGGAGTTCTTTATCATTTTTCTTTATTACCATATTTTCAACAGTAGTTTTGTTAAAAAACCAAAAATGGATTTGGTTTTTTATAATTGCTTATTTGGTCAAAGTAATAATTGGCCTTATACATTATTTGTATTTCATTGATCCGAATTACTTTCAAGGAAGTGGAGAATATACTTCTCTGACTTATGAATATCAAGGGGTTTTTGATCAAATAATAACTTCTGCTCATGATAAATTACAACATGGAATTTTAAATTATCAATACTATGAAGGCGGCGTTACCCATCAGGAAATTATTAGCTTAATAAGTATACCATTTATTTATTTTGGTGATTATGTATTAACTATATCACCTATAAATTCTTTCAGTAGTTTGCTGATTTCAATAAATATTATATTAATTTCAAAATATAAATTTCATATAAGCAATGCTGCCTTAAAATATATAGCTGTTATCACAACGTATTTTCCTATGACTCTGATATCTACGTTACTTTACAGAGATATTGTGGGTCTATTACTAATGTCAATTGGCCTGTCGTTGATTTTGTTTTCAAAAAGAGCAGTTACTCAGTATCTGATGTTAATAATAGCTTGTTATTTGTTTTATTTACAAAGAACAATGTATCCTGTTATTCTATTATTGGCATTTGTGATTAATTCTGTCATAAATCAGAATTATAAATCGAAGAGATTGGATTTTTTCTATAAAACGGGTGTCATAAGTCTAAGCATTATTTTAATGCCAATTATAATTAATTATTCTAATACTGAGGCCAATGAATCCATGGCAAGTAGTGCATTAAATTTTAATGTATTATTGCTCCCTTTAAAATTAATACTCGGTCTGATTGGTCCTTTTCCATGGAATCAGTTTTTAATGTATGAAACAATTCCGGCATACGCATATCAATTAGGAGATTATTTGCAAGGTGCTTTAAATGTTGCAATGGTTACTGCAATTACAATATATTGGAAAAAATATTTCATAAAAGATAAATTCAATTTACTTAATATTACTGGGATATTATTAATTATTACGGGTTTATTTAATTCATATATGCATATGTCTTATGTTGCAATAGGTTTTAGTTTTTTAATACCATGGCTTTTTACTCAGATCAATCTGAGTAAATTCAAAAAAATCTATTTATATGTTTTTCTTGCAATTTTATTCCTGAATATAGTTGTTTTTGCATTTTTAGGAAATTTGGGAATTAAATCATTATTATAGTGAATAAAATAGGTTTATAAATAAAATATTTATGAAGGTTATAGTTAGTGGAGGTTTAGGCAATCAAATGTTCCAATATGCTCTTTATCTGGCATTAAAGAATATAGGTAAAAAGGTAAAGTTAGATACGTCTTTATATTCTTTTACAAAAATGCACAATGGATGTGAGCTGGAAAAATGTTTTGGGATAAATAATAGGAAAATCAATAATAGCAAATGGCATTTGTTAAAGCTCAGGGCTGTTTTAAAATATAAACCAAAATCTATTGTTTATAGTGATCTTCTCTATTTTGATCGTGATGTTTTTAAAACCAGTTGTAAATATGTGAATGGTAATTGGCAAAGTCAGAAGTATTTTATGCAAATTGAGAAAAAGATAAGAGACGCTTTTGTTTTTAAAAATATTGATGATGAAAATAAAAAAATTGCCGTTGAAATGGTTGATAGTATTTCAATAGCTATACATATAAGACGTGGAGATTATTTGGGAAACAGTATTTATTCAGGTGCATGTAACGAGGATTATTATACCAAGGCTATTAAAGCAATATTGAATAAAATTAATCCTTGCGTGAATATTATGTTTTATGTGTTTTCCGATGATAAAGAATTTTCAGGTAAATTTATTGAGAATTTTAAGATACCAGCCAAATTGATAAATATAAATAATAGTGAGGATAGTTATAAAGATATGTATCTGATGAGTCAATGTAAACATAATATCATTGCAAACAGCTCTTTCAGCTGGTGGGGAGCTTGGCTCAATAATAATCCTGAAAAAATTGTAGTTGCGCCACAAAAGTGGTTTGGCAAAGGCTCCGAAGAAAATTATAGAGATATTGTTCCTAATAATTGGATAAAATTATAAAACAAAAAAATTATTGATAATGAATAATTTTATAAAAAAAATAACCAATCCACATGTCCTGTTATTGTTTATTGTGAATAAAACAGGCCTGTCTAATTTAATGTCAGATAAATTATATGTAAAACTGCTCTTTCGCAGGGTAATGGGTAAAAAACTAAATTTGGAAAATCCACAAACTTTCAACGAAAAACTCAATTGGTTGAAGCTATATGATAGAAAATCGGAATATAGTAAAATGGTTGATAAATATGACGCTAAGAAATATGTAGCTGATATTATTGGGGAAGAGTACATTATACCAACCTATGGTATTTGGGACAAATTCGATGATATTGATTTTGATAAGTTGCCAAATCAATTTGTATTGAAATGTACTCATGATAGCGGAAGTGTAATTATATGCAGAGATAAAAATAAGTTTGATTTAAAATATGCAAGAAATAAAATAGGCAAAGCTTTAAAAACAAATTTATACTTTTCTGGAAGAGAATATCCATATAAATATCTGAAACCAAGAATAATTGCTGAAGAATTGTTATTAAATTATAATGATCAAGGTGCATTGTCTGACTATAAGTTCGTCTGTTTTGATGGTCGTGTCCATAGTGTTATGGTATGTACTGACCGTGAAGTTAGCTATCCAAAGTTCTATTTTTTTAATAAAAAATGGGAGTTGTTACGTTTGCATTTTGGAGGTCTGAAAACTTCGGCTAATTTCACACTTCCAAAACCAATTAATGTTGAATTAATGTTTGAAATTGCAGCAAAATTATCTAAAAACATCCCTTTTTTAAGAGTTGATTTATATTCTGTCAATAATAATATATACTTTGGAGAATTGACATTTTATCCATCAAGTGGATTTGATTCATCCTTGTTGCCTGAAACCGAATCATTGTTTGGATCCAAAATTGAAATCTAAAAACAACCAATAACTAATATGAATAAATTAATAAGGAGTTTCAATAATCCATATATAATTATATTGTTTTTTCTGAATAAAACAAAATTAGCCACTTTGATTCCTGACAAATTATATCTTAAGTTACTCTTTCGCAGGGTAATGGGTAAAAAACTAAATTTAGAAAATCCTCAAACTTTCAACGAAAAACTCAATTGGTTGAAGCTAAATGATAGAAAACCAGAATATACTAATATGGTCGATAAATATAACGCTAAACAATACGTAGCTGATATTATTGGGGATAATTATCTTATAAAAACATATGGAGTTTGGGATAAATTTGATGATATTGATTTTGATAAATTACCAGATCAATTTGTATTGAAATGCACGCATGACAGTGGCAGTGTCATAATTTGTCGGGCTAAGTCTGATTTTGATTATTTGGCAGCAAAAAATAAACTTACAAAAGCATTAAAAAGAAATTCCTATTTGCCGGGAAGGGAATGGGTATATAAAGATGTGAAACCACGAATTATAGCAGAAAAATATCTGGATGTTCCGCTTAATACAAGTATTAACGATTATAAATTTTTCTGTTTTAATGGTGAACCAAAGTGTCTATTTATTGCTACAGAAAGACACTTAGGTGACGAATTTGTCAAATTTGATTTTTTTGATTCTGAATTCAATCATTTAGATATAGTACAATTGCATGAGCAAAGCGGTAAAAAAATAGAGAAGCCCTATAGTTTTGAAGAAATGTTGAGATTGTCAAGTATTCTATCGGCGGGTATGTCGCATGTAAGAATTGATTTCTATGAGATTGATAAGAAACCATACTTTGGTGAATTTACTTTTTATCACCATGGAGGTACCATTCCTTTTAAAACTGAAAAATGGGATGAAATATTGGGGAGTTGGATAAAACTGCCTGAAAAGTCACAAAATTAATAGTGATAAATTTTATAAATATCTAAATGAAAATAGTTGTTGTTGGTAGTTTTCTGCACCCAATGTATGCAAGAGCAGTTTATGATGCCTTTTTGAAGCAAGGCTTTAAAACTTATGCTTTTGATTGGGAAGAACATAAAATAAAAGGCAATAAACTGTATAATTTTATCTCTCGTGTAGAAGAACGTTTGCTGATAGGGCCATTTATAAGCCGAACAAATGCTCGCTTGTTAAAACTTGTCGAAGATGTTAAACCGGACCTGGTATTCATATATAGAGGTACGCATATTAAGTCCACTACTGTAAGTGCTCTAAAAGAAAAGGGAATTATAGTTTTCTCATATCATAATGACGACCCGTTTTGCGGCGTACCTTCAAAACGCTATATGCGAAATTATATAAAATCTGCATATTTTTGCGATTTTAACTTTGTATATCGCCATAAGAATATTGATGACTTTGCAAATATTGGTATTCACAATGTTGATATATTACGTTCCTATTATATTAAAGAGAATAATTTTTATATAGATTGTGAAAAAATATACGATTTAGTATTTGCGGGGCATTTTGAAAATGATGGTCGAGACAGATATATAAAATCACTTAAAGATGCTGGGTTGAATGTTTTGGTTTTTGGAGATGCAGCTTGGACAAAATCGCTAATATATCAAGAATTAAAACAAATCATCAAAAAAGATAAACGAGGATTGGCGTATAATAAACTCCTTAATCAAACTAAAATTGCTTTGGTTTTTCTTTCAAAGACAAATAGTGATACGTATACCAGACGATGTTTTGAAATTCCTGCTACAAAGACATTAATGCTTTGTGAATATACAGATGATATGGCTTCAATGTTTGAAATGGATAAAGAGGCAGTTTATTTTTCTAGCGCCAGTGAGTTGATAGAAAAATGTAAATATCTGTTGAATAATCCTGATATGATTAAGGAAATTGGAGACAATGGTTATAACAGATTAATGAAAGACGGACATCTCATTGATGACAGAATAGATGAAATTATTAAAAAATTTAATAGATTAAAAAAGAAATAATATTATTTATGGAATCAAACTTTATGTTTTCGATATGTATTCCCAGTTATAACAGACCAGTAGAATTGAAAAGATTATTGGATTCCATTGACTGTTTAGTAATTGAAAAAATTCAAATTTTAATTTGTGAAGATAAATCCCCTAAGAGGGAAGAGATCAGAGAAGTAGTAAAGGAGTTTCAAAAAAGCACCCGATATGCTGTAAAATACATCGAGAACAAAGAAAATCTTGGATATGACAGGAATCTGAAAGAATTGATATACAATGCAGATGGAGAATACGTTTTATTTATGGGGGATGATGATATGTTTATTAATGATGCATTGAATAAATATATTGAATTTGTGAAGCAGCATAGTGATTGTGGTTATATATTACGATCTTATAGGAATATATATAAAGATGGATCAATAGAATATTTCAGATACTATAATGGCCATAGAAGTTTTGAAAAAGGTGTAGACACTTATATTGAATTGTTTGACAAGAGTGTTTTTATTTCAGGATTTTGCATCAAAAAAGAGTATACTACACCATTCATAACTGACCAGTTAGACGGCTCGCTTTTGTACCAACTTTATTTGCTGGCTGAAATATGTATTAGATATCCGTCAGCATATTGTGATATTCCGTTAACACAAGCTGTTGCAGGGGATTCTGTCCCAATGTTTGGCAGCAGTGAAAGTGAAAAAGGTTTATATACTCCCGGAACAATTACCGTTGAAAACTCGATCAATTTCATAAAAAAGTATTTTGAAGTAATTCAATATATTGATAAAAAAAACGGAATAAATTCTTTTGATATTATACGAATAAACATGTCGAAATATTCATATCCAACCATATCAATTCAGTGGGAAAAAGGAAGAAAAGAATATAAAAGATATGTGGAAGAATTAAGAAAAATAGGATTAGATAAATCAATATATTTTGAGATTTATAATATTGGGCTTCTGATTTTTGGAAAAAGATTTTGTGACCACTTAATAAGACTAATTAAGAAAGTGTTAGGAAGAAGGCCTAATCTATAATCGTGGTTCATAATAAAATAGTTAAACCTTTAAAACAAAATTGATTATTTTTTGTCAGTAAATTAAAAATTATAATGATTTTAGGTATAGATGCGTCAAATATTAGATCAGGTGGAGGGTTAACCCATTTAAAGGAAATTTTGGAGAATGCAGAACCTAACAAATACAATTTTGAAAAAGTAATTGTCTGGTCAAATAATGAAACACTGGCAAGGCTTCCTTATTATCCTTGGCTTCAAAAAGAAACTCATAATTGGCTGAATAAATCTTTTGTATTTTCTTTCTTATTTCAAATTTTATTACTGTCAAAAATTGCGGTATCAGAAAAATGTAACCTGATTTTCGTTCCTGGAGGTACGTTCTTTGGCAGCTTTCAAAATATTGTTTCAATGAGCCAAAATATGTTGCCTTTTGAAAAGGAAGAAAGGAATCGTTTTCCAAATTGGAAATCAAGATTACGATTTAAAATATTACATTTTACTCAGGGAAGAACTTTTAAAAATTCAAAAGGGGTTATTTTTTTAACAAATTATGCCAAGAATTATATTGTAAAGGATATTAATTTAAAAACGAACTCAGAAATCATTCCCCACGGGATTAATTTATCTTTTTTAAACGAGCCTAAAGTTCAAAAAGATATAAGTAAATATACCAAAGAAAATCCTTTTAAATTATTATATGTATCAATTGTAACTGTTTATAAGCATCAGTGGAATGTTGCAGACGTTGTAATTAAACTAAGAAAAGAAGGTTATCCCATTACTTTGGATTTAGTAGGCGGAAATACATCAGAATCTTTGGAAAAATTAATGCAGGTATTAAAAAAAGACAATGAAGGCTGTGTGGAATTTAAAGGATTGGTGCAGTATAATGATTTAGAAAATATATATAAAAGTGCAGATGGATTCATCTTTGCTTCTTCCTGTGAAAACATGCCAATTATTTTAATTGAAGCGATGACTGCTGGGCTACCAATCGCATCTTCTAATAAAGGGCCAATGCCTGAGGTTTTAGGCGACGCTTGTTTTTATTTTAATCCGCTAGATACAAATGAGATTTATTTGGCATTAAAGAATATGATTAATTCTTCAGAATTAAGAACAATAAAATCATTGAAATCTTATAATAAATCAATAAACTACACGTGGAAAGAATGTTCAGAAAAAACTTTTGAATACCTTTCTAGAATTGCGAAACAATATAATTATGAAAATACAAAATAAAACCCTTCTCATCACAGGAGGCACAGGTTCCTTTGGGAACGCAGTATTAAACCGTTTTTTAAATACTGACCATTTTAAAGAAATTCGCATTTTTTCGCGTGATGAGAAAAAACAGGACGATATGCGCAACCAGTTAAAAAACGAAAAACTCAAATTTTATATTGGGGATGTTAGAGATTATACCAGCATAGAAAAAGCGATGCGTGGCGTTGATTATGTATTTCACGCAGCCGCCTTAAAACAAGTGCCTTCCTGTGAATTCTTTCCATTGGAAGCTGCAAAAACAAATGTTTTTGGCACACAGAATGTCATAGATGCGGCATCAGCAAATAAAGTAAAAAAAGTAATTTGTTTAAGCACAGACAAAGCGGCCTACCCAATCAACGCGATGGGAATCTCAAAAGCTTTGATGGAAAAAGTAGCGATTGCGGCTTCAAGAAATACAGTGGATACCACTGTTTGTTTAACCCGTTACGGAAACGTCATGGCCTCAAGGGGCTCTGTGATTCCGTTGTTTTTAAAACAAATTCAGGAAGGGAAACCCATCACAATTACCGATCCAAATATGACGCGTTTTTTAATGTCATTGGAAGAAGCGGTAGAATTGGTACTGTTTGCTTTTGAACATGGAAATCCTGGGGATTTGTTTGTCAATAAAGCACCGGCAGGCACCATTGGTGATTTGGCACAGGCTTTAAAAGAAATTTGTAATGCCAACAATGAAGTGAAAGTCATTGGAACGCGTCACGGAGAAAAATTATACGAAACCTTATGTACCCGTGAAGAAATGGTAAAAGCGGAAGATATGGGTGAATTCTACCGCGTACCGGCAGACAACCGCGATTTAAATTATGCCCGCTATTTTTCGGAAGGGATTGAAGATGTTTCTGTCATAGAAGATTACCATTCACACAATACCGAACGTTTGGGTGTGGAAGGTACTAAAGCATTATTGTTAAAATTGCCCTTAATCAGAAAAGAAGTTTTTGGGGAAGATGTGGCTCAAATGCCGGGATAGTTACTAGTGATAAGTGATTAGTAATTAGTTGTTAAAATAAAAACTAAATATCTTTCTTTAGATAATTACCAGTCACCAGTCACCAGTCACTAATCACCATTCACCACTCACTAAAAAAAAAATGATTCCAAAAATAATCTCAGGAAACAGCCATACCGACAAAAGAGGGACTTTATGTTTCAACAATGATTTTGATGCTTCGGCCATCAAAAGAATTTATATAATTGAAAATATAAGTACAGATTTTATCCGGGCTTGGCAAGGACATAAAATAGAAAAGCGATGGTTTTCGGCAATCAAAGGCGCCTTTAAAATTCAATTGATTAAAATTGACCAATGGGAACAGCCTTCTAAAAATCTGCAAAAGCTTAATTTTACAGTAAATGCCGAAAAATTTGATGTCCTGCATGTGCCCAAAGGCTATGTTTCCAGTATTCAATCACTGGAAGAAGGCTCAAAATTGTTGGTAATGGCCGATCATTTGTTAGGCGAAATAAAAGATGAATACCGATATGATGCGGATTATTTTAAAAATTAGCATTCAGCATTCAGCTATCAGCGTTCAGCTGTTAGCACTAAGCGGTCTGGAATTAAAAGTTATTTAAGAAGTTTAGCTGATAGCAAAATTCAAGAGCAAGAGAACTATTTTATTAGAAATTAAGAGTAAGTTAAAAACTGACAGCTGAATGCTGATTGCTGACAGCCAACAATAAAAGAAAAAACATGTTAAAAATAGGAATAACAGGTCAGGCCGGTTTTGTGGGAACCCATTTATACAATACCTTGGGATTGTTTCCCGAAGAATTTGAACGTGTCGATTTTCAAAGAAGTTTTTTTGAGAAGGAAACCGACTTAGAAGCTTTCGTTTCACAATGCGATGTGGTGGTGCATTTGGCCGCCATGAACCGACACCATGAGCCACAGGTAATTTATGATACCAATATTGCATTGGTTCAAAAATTAATCAGCGCCTTAACAAAAACAAAAAGTAAAGCCCACGTCTTATTCTCTTCTTCAACCCAGGAAGAAAAAGACAATCTGTATGGCAAATCCAAAAAAGAAGGTCGTGAATTGATGGTGGACTGGGCAAAAAAATCAGGAGGAAAATTTACAGGAATGATTATTCCTAATGTTTTCGGACCCTTCGGGCATCCCAATTACAATTCAGTGGTGGCTACCTTTTGCCATAAATTATCCCACAGTGAAACGCCAAAAATTGAGGTTGATGGGGATATAAAGTTGATTTATGTGGGAGAATTGGTGAGGGCAATCCTGCAAGAAATCAGAAGCAATAAAAGCAAAGAAGAAGTGGTGGTGCCTTATACTTCAGAAGCCAAAGTTTCAGCTTTGTTAAAGCTATTATCAGATTATAAAACGGGTTATCAGGATAAAGGAGAAATTCCTGCAATTAACAGCACATTTGAGTTGAATTTATTCAATACTTTTCGTTGTTATATGGACATTGCAACGCATTTTCCGGTGAAATATACCCAACATACCGATCCAAGAGGTTCCTTTGTAGAGGTGATTCGATTGGGCGTTGGAGGACAAGTGTCTTTTTCTACCACAGTGCCGGGAATTACAAGAGGAAATCATTACCACACCCGAAAAATTGAGCGCTTTGCTGTTATCAAAGGAAAAGCATTAATCCAATTGCGACGCATAGGAAGCCTCGAAGTATTGGATTTTTATCTGGATGGCAATGAACCTGCCTATGTAGATATGCCAATTTGGTACACGCATAACATTAAAAATATTGGTGATGAGGTATTGTATACCAATTTTTGGATCAACGAATTTTATGATCCCAATGATGCAGATACGTATTTTGAGGAGGTATAAAAAATAAGCTATCAGCACTCAGCTTTCAGCGGTTGGTAAATAGCAATTAACAATAATTTAGGCATTATACATCATAGTGGAATGCCAAAAGCTGATAGCTGACGGCTGACAGCTGACAGCAAAAAATAAACATGAAAGATTTCAGAAGTTTAAATGTTTGGGAAAAAGGACATACAATTACGTTATCAATTTATAAATTAACCCAAAGTTTTCCAAAAGAGGAAATGTATGGCTTAACTTCACAAATTAGAAGAGCGTCCACTTCAATTCCAACAAATATCGCTGAAGGTTGCGGAAGAGGCAGTGATGCCGACTTTGCCAGATTTTTGCAAATGTCTTTTGTTCCGCAAATGAAACAGAGTATTTGTTACTTTTGTGCTTTGAATTGGGATACATCTCTGAAGAAAACTATTTTGAATTAAATATTTTAATTCAGGAAATAAAAAAGATGCTGTCAAAATTAATAATTACAATTAGAAAATAAAGCGTAAAATGATTTTACAAGTTAGCAGCCGACCGCTGACCACCAAAAGCTGAATGCCGAGCGCTGACCGCTGAATGCTTAATAGAACAAAACCATGAAAAAACTAAAAGTACTAACCGTAGTTGGAACACGTCCGGAAATCATCAGACTTTCCAGAGTGATATTAAAATTAGATGCAACCGAAAGTATTGAACACATTTTAGTGCATACAGGACAAAATTACGATTACGAATTAAACGAAGTATTCTTTAAAGATTTAGGACTAAGAAAACCTGATTATTTTTTGAATGCTGCCGGAGGGAATGCAACCACCACTGCAGGTCAGATACTCATAAATATTGATCCCGTTTTGGAATCGGTAAATCCCGATGCCTTTTTGGTATTGGGCGACACCAATTCTTGTTTGTGTGCCATCGCGGCCAAGAAAAGAAAGATTCCTATTTTTCATATGGAAGCAGGAAACCGTTGTTTTGACCAGCGTGTGCCTGAAGAAACCAACAGAAAAATAGTGGACCACATAAGTGATATTAATATGACCTACAGCGATATTGCCAGAGAATATTTATTGCGTGAAGGCTTGCCGGCCGACAGGATTATAAAAACAGGCTCTCCCATCTATGAAGTGGTGCAGGCCTATAATAAACAAATAGACGACTCTGAGGTGTTGGCAACCTTAAAATTACAAAAGGAAAATTATTTTGTGGTTTCAGCACACAGGGAGGAAAATATCAATTCCGGTAATTTTATAAAGCTGGTTGAAAGTTTGAATGCCATTGCAGAAACCTATGGATTGCCGGTAATTGTTTCGACACATCCGCGTACCAGAAATAAAATTAATGAAACAGGGGTCAAGTTTAATGCGCTGATTCAATTAGTGAAACCTTTGGGCTTTCATGATTACAACCATTTGCAAAAAAATGCAAAAGTGGTTTTGTCTGACAGCGGTACCATCTCAGAGGAATCCTCGATTATGAATTTTCCAGCTTTAAATATACGTGATGCCCATGAACGTCCGGAAGCGATGGAAGAGGCATCCGTAATGATGGTGGGTTTAAATCCCGAACGTATTATGCAGGCTTTGGAAATACTAAAGAATCAAAAAAGGGGTGACCAAAGAACATTGCGTCCGGTAGCTGATTATTCCATGCCAAATGTTTCGGATAAAGTGGTGAGAATTATTATTTCTTATACAGACTATATCAATAGAGTGGTTTGGTCAAAAAATAGCTAAATGAAACGAGCATAACAAATTTTGATACACACGGGAATGATTAATAGCGAACAGCAGCTGTTACCGCTAAAAAATAAAATTTAAACAGATGAAAATATTCTTCGTTTCACAATATTTTTATCCGGAAATTTTTAAAGGAAATGACATTGTTTTTGATTTAATTGAAAGAGGGCATGAGGTAACTGTTTTAACAGGTAAACCTAATTACCCGGAAGGTAAGTTTTATAAAGGTTACAATTTTTTTAACAAAAATACAGAATATATTAAAGGCGCAAAAGTAATTAGAGTGCCATTATTCCCTCGTAAAAGCGGCAAAGCAATTCCATTGGTTTTAAATTATTTTTCATTTCTTTTTTTTTCTTTTTTTGTTGTAACATTCAGAATTAAAGAAAAGTTTGATGTAGTTTTTGTCCAACAACTATCTCCGGTAACTATGGCTTTACCTGGTTTATGGGTAAAAAATAGACAAGGAATACCATTGGTTTTATGGGTATTGGATTTATGGCCTGAAAGTATTGTTGCAAGCAGTAATATTAAAAGTAATTTTATTATAAAGCCAATAGAAAAACTTGTTAAATGGATTTATAATAAATCTGATTTGATTTTAGTGAGCTCAAAATTTTTCACTGAGTCAGTTTTAGAAAAGTGCAAGAATAAAAACATGAAGGTTGAGCATTTTCCAAACTGGGCAGAAGATGTATTTATAAAAACTAATAAATCATCAATTATTGACTACAAAATCCCTGAATTACCTGTAGGATTTAATGTTATGTTTGCTGGGAACATTGGAGAAGCGCAAGATTTTGAAGCAATACTTATAGCAGCTGAATTGACAAAAAACGAGAATGTTAATTGGCTTTTCATTGGCGATGGTCGAAAGTTGGATTGGGTAAAAAATGAAGTTATATCTCGTAAAATAACTAACATTTATATATTAGGAAGACATCCAATGGAAAGTATGCCCCTGTTTTTTGAAAAAGCCGATGCTATGTTGGTTTCACTTAAAGATGAGCCTATTTTTTCCTTGACCGTACCTGCTAAAATCCAGGCCTATATGGCTTCTGGAAAAATAATATTGGGAATGCTAAATGGGGAGGGAAATGTATTAATAAATGAAAGCAAGTGCGGGTTTGCCGTACCAGCAGGAAGTAGCAAAGGACTCGCCGAAATAGCAAATAAACTTAAGAATTTCAACAGTGAAAAAATAAACGAAATGGAATTTAATGCTGTTAATTACTATGACAGGTTCTTTTCTAAAAATATGTTGCTTTCAAAACTTGAAAAGATATTGGTTGAAATAGCTAAAAAATAAGATTTGAAATATTATAATTAGTTCAGTCAATTAAGAAGTCTATATGGGAATACTACGATAATAACTGGTATTACAAATATTAAACAAGTTACATTCAAACAATCAAATATCAAATCAAAAGATTGATTGTTAAAATCAATCTAATTCATTTACAATTTATGTTAAACAGAATACTTTCACTCATCATGCTCCTGTTGCTTTCTCCAATATTTTTAATGGTGGCATTGCTAATTTTCTTTGAAGACGGTTTTCCTGTTTTTTTTAAGCAGAACAGGGTGGGGATCAACTATTCGTTTTTCAACATATACAAATTTCGCAGCATGAAAAAGAACACGCCAAATGTGGCTACGCATTTGTTGGAAAATCCGGAACAGTATGTGCTTAAAATCGGAAGTTTACTGCGCAAGTTAAGTTTGGATGAATTGCCCAATTTAATCAACATTGTAAAAGGAGAAATGGTTTTTGTGGGCCCGCGCCCTGCCTTGTACAACCAGGACGATTTAATGGCCTTGCGCGTTGCGGCCGGTGTTCACAAACTAAAACCCGGCATCACAGGCTGGGCACAAATCAATGGCCGCGATGAATTGTCATTGGAGGCTAAAGTGGCTTACGAAAAAGAATACCTGGAAAGAAAATCCTTTTTATTCGACCTAAAAATCATCATACTTACCTTCACTCGGGTATTGGGCAGCAAAGGCGTTACGCATTAGGCCCCCTAAAAAGCCCCTAATGTTGGATTGGAAAAGCATAAAGTAACAAAATAAGTTCTAAACATAATTTAAACCCAAATCAAAGGAGCCCGTCATATGATTTTTTTCGTCGTAAAATATTGAAATTTTTAGCGTTGGCCGACGGAACAACCCAAAGAGCCTCGCGGCTGGTGAAGCGGGGAAAAGGCGGTCTGGGTGCTGGGGTTAAAAAAATTCAATATATTTTACAGAAAAAGATCATCAGACTAGATTTTTTGTTTCTTTTTCAGCGATGGAAAAAGAAAAAAATTGCTTAATGTTTCTTAATTTAGTCATCTTATATAAATATTAAATAAGAAACTAATTAAGTTTTAAATGCCAAAAAGACTCTTCGACATCCTCTTCTCCATAACCACCCTCTTATTACTTGGCTGGCTCATAATAATTTGCTGGCTTTTTGCAGCAATAGACACCAAATCCAACGGACTTTTCATTCAAAAAAGAATAGGCCAATGGGGCAAGCCTTTTAACATCCTCAAGTTAAAGTCTATGAAAGACGTAAATGGCCTAAAAACCATTTCCCGTTTCGGCAATTTCATCCGCACAACCAAAATAGACGAACTGCCCCAGTTAGTAAATGTCCTTATGGGCACGATGAGTGTGGTAGGCCCCCGTCCTGATGTTCCCGGCTACTACGACAAACTGCAGGGCACAGACCGTAAAATTTTGGAATTGAAGCCGGGCCTCACAAGTCCCGCCACCTTAAAATACGCCAACGAAGAAACCTTATTGGCACAGCAGGAAAACCCGCTGCACTACAACGACACCATCCTCTTCCCCGACAAAGTAAAACTAAACTTACACTACTGCCAAACCCGCACCTTTTTTGGCGACCTAAAAATTATTTGGCAAACGCTATTTTTTTGGGTAAAAAACAATTAAAGTTTAAAGATCAAAAGTGAAAGCTCATTAAAACCGACGTCATTGCGAGAAGGCTTACTGAGGCGTAGCCTCAGTAAGCCGGCGCGGCAACCTGTTGTGAACTAACTTAATTACCTAAGCAACTTGTCCCATATTAATGCTTATTCCGGTGAAAGTGTACACCCTATTCCGGACTAAACTGGACAGTTATTTTGATGTTGATTTCTGATTATAAAATTAGACAAAATTTTTTAGTTGTTTTTCATTTTTTTTCTCATTGATTCTCCCTTCAGTTCAAA
>DATCUQ010000041.1:0-15691 GCA_036567345.1 Lutibacter sp. | reverse complement strand
TTAGAATCAACAACACCGTCTCCGTCAGTATCAGGACAACCGTTAAATGCAGCCAATCCGAATACATCCGGACAAGCATCATCTTTGTCATAAACACCGTCACCATCAGTGTCTTTTCCGCCGAATTTAAATACAATTCCTGCAGAATGTTGAAAATGTTGTAAAATATTTACGTTGTCAAATACATGTTTGTATTTTGATTCAACATTTAATCCAATATTATCACTGAACCAAATGTTAAATCCAGCACCACCATTAAAAGTCCCGGTACCCATATCATCTAGCCAAGTGTAACCTCCACCCACTGAAACATAAGGATCGAACCAAGAAGTTTGGCCAATCAAGTTGTTAAGGTCATACTTTAAAGCGGCATCTGCACCAAAATAGGTTAAATCACTAACACTGTTGTCACCCATTTTAGTTATTTTGTTTAAAGTACCTGCTGCTTCAAGGCTAAAGCCATCCGCTAAATATTTGCCAACAGTAATTTTTGACACTGAAGGAAGAATATTGTAATGATCTGCTGTGTTGAAAAACTCATCACCCCAGCCACCGTAGCCAGTAGGGATATCTACATTGGTAGGATAAAAGTCAACAGCGTTTACGCCAATGCCTATTGCCCAAGGATTATTTTTGTCTTGTGCGTTTGCATTGCTTAAGCCAGTAATTAGAAATAAAGCCAATATGGCAACTTTTAAATGTTTCATTTTTATAAAATTTAATTAATATTCATTTTTTTTTAATTAACGACAAAGTTAGGCTATTATTGTCATTTATTCAAAATTATTAATTTTTAGTCTTTAAATTTTTCATATTCCATAAAAAAAATTAAATTCTTGACAACAATTAATTAAAAAAAATCGCCTAAAAAATTAACTTTTAGGCGATTGCAACGTTTAAAAGTAAAAAGTTTTAGATATTTACTCAGCTAATTTCACTTCAGTACGTCTGTTGTTTGCTTTACCAGCAGGTGTGGCGTTAGTATCAACAGGTTTGCTCTCTCCAAATGCTTTTGTTGTCAATCTGGATGGATTAATACCATTTGTGACGAAATAATCTCTAACAGCATTTGCTCTTTTTTCAGACAATATTTGGTTATAAGCATCTGAGCCATCGCTATCTGTATGTCCTTCAATAATAAAATCAGCGTCTGGGTATTCTTTTAATATTGTTGTCATCGGCTGTAAAACAGCATATGATTCTTTCTTGAAAGACCATTTATCATAATCAAACAAAATAGTTCTTCCGTACTCGTTCAATTCATCCATAATCTCAACAGTTGGCAACACAGGGCAGCCTTCATTGGATGCTGGGCCTTTAACTTCAATACATCTGTCGATTAAATCAATTACACCATCTCCATCAGTATCTTTAAATGGACAACCTGCATTTGTTTTTGGGCCAGGAACATCTGGGCAAGCATCATCTTTATCTGCAGTGCCGTCGCCATCTCTGTCTGGACAACCATGCAACAATTTTAGACCGGCAACAGTTGGGCATTTATCCATTTTATCTGGAATTCCATCTCCGTCCGTGTCTGGACAACCATGAAATTCAGCCAAGCCAGCAACATCTGGACATTCGTCTCGGCAATCTGCAACACCGTCATTGTCAGAATCTGTATCTGGACAACCTTTAAGTTCTGCGGTACCAACTTCATATGGGCAATCATCATCTTTATCTCTAATTCCATCTCCATCTGAGTCAGAATTTCCAAATTTCCAAGCTAAACCAACTGAATATTGCATCATTTCAAAATCAACCGGGGTATTTACTTTTTTATATCCTCCGGTTACATTTATTCCAACATGGTCAGAAAACCATGCGTTAAAACCTGCTCCAGCATTAAAACCTAAGCCATCTTCAGCGCCTACCCAATTTTCGCCGCCACCAACAAATAAAAAGGGATCAAACCAACCTGATTTTCCAAAAGCGTTACTTAAAGCATATTTTGCATTTAAATCAATTCCAACAAATGTAGCGTCAGATCCTGCACCCCAAGGCCGGCTTATTTCATTAACAGCACCTGCTAACTCTAAGCTAAATCCTTTTCCTAAATATCTTCCTAGAGACATTTTAGGACCTATTTTAATTTCATCTGAGTCTCCTCCGTTAACGTCTATGGCGTTCGCTCCAATTGTTAATATCCAAGGATTCGCAGTGTCTTGGGCATTAGTAGTGCCATAAGATACAATTAATAACAAAGCCAAAAAGGCAATTTTTACATGTTTCATTTTTAGTAAGTTTAAATTTAATGTTCTTTTTTTGCAATAAGGAAAGTCTGTAAATCTCTCCTCTTACAAACAAAAATACAAAAATATATTGAAAATGATGCTGTTTTATATTTTTTCTATATAACCTTCAGTGTTTTGCCAACTTTTACAAATGCATTGATTGCTTTTTCCAGATTTTCCTTGGTGTGCGCAGCGGAAAGTTGCACCCTAATTCTTGCTTTTCCTTTTGCCACAACTGGGTAAAAGAACCCTATTACATAAATTCCTTCTTCCAGCAACATATTTGCCATGTCTTGCGATAGCTTTGCATCATAAAGCATTACGGGAACTATTGCCGAATCTCCTTTTACGATATCAAACCCTGCTTTTGTCATCCTTTCTTTAAAATAATTGGTGTTCCATTCTAATTTATCTCTTAAAGTAGTGTCGTTTGAAATCATTTCAAATACTTTTAGGGATGCGCCCACAATTGCAGGAGCCAACGAGTTTGAAAACAGGTAAGGCCTTGAGCGCTGACGCAGCAATTCAATAATTTCCTTTTTTCCGGTGGTGTATCCGCCCATGGCGCCACCCAAAGCTTTTCCGAGAGTTCCTGTAATAATATCAACCCTGCCCATTACGTTCCTTAGTTCTAAAGTTCCTCTACCGGTTTTACCGATAAAACCCGCGGCGTGACATTCATCTACCATCACCAACGCATCATATTTATCGGCTAAATCACAAATTTTATCAAGTTGCGCTACAACGCCGTCCATTGAAAAAACACCGTCGGTTGCTATTAATTTAAAACGGTGATTTTTTTTATTGGCCTCAATAAGTTGTTCTTCCAATGAATCCATATCATTATTTTCATATCGATATCGTGCAGCTTTGCACAAACGAACTCCATCAATAATGGAAGCATGATTTAATGAATCTGAAATTATGGCATCTTCATCCGATAAAAGCGGTTCAAAAACACCTCCGTTTGCATCAAAAGCGGCAGCATACAAAATAGTGTCTTCAGTTTTATAAAATTCGGCGATTTTTTGCTCCAATTGTTTGTGAATATCTTGTGTTCCACAAATAAAACGCACCGATGACATCCCAAATCCGTGGGTGTCTAAAGTATCTTTTGCGGCTTGAATAACTTCAGGGCTGTTTGACAATCCCAAATAATTATTGGCACAAAAATTTATCACTTCTTGCCCCGTGCTGATTTTTATGACCGCATCTTGTGAAGATGTAATTACGCGTTCCGTTTTATATAAGCCTGCATCTTTAATTTCTTGCAGTTCCTTTTGTAAATGTTGTTGTATTTTGCCGTACATATTGTTTATTTTTTTACAAATTTATGCTAAACTTCTTCAATTAAAATTTCATCGGTAATATAAACCAATAATTTTTTTTCAACACAATAATTTAAATTTTCCAGCGCCAATGCATAGGTATTAATTTGGTGACGATGCTTTTCATCGGGTTTTCCCGTCTTATAATCAATGACAGTAACTTTATTCTCGTTAAAAATCAATCGATCGGGGATTAATATTTGCTTGTCTAAAGTCAGTATTTCCCGCTCTGTAAAAACCAGGTTGTTTTGGTCAAAATAGCCTGATAATTCTGGGTGACTGATTACTTGTTTTAGAATAAAAGCAAGTTCCTGTTCTTCTTCAATCGTAATTTCACCTTTAAATAAATACTGATTTAATACTTCAACAATGTCGTTTTTTGTTTTAATTTTAGACAACATTTCGTGTAGTAAATTTCCGTAAAGTCTGGCTTTTCCCTGATCAGAATCCCAAAGTAACGAGGAATTGGCAACAATCGAAATTTGATGATTTTTCCACGAATTACCAATAAAATTTTGCTGGATTATGGTGTTGCTTTCTTCTTTTTTTGAAAAAGGCAAACGCTTCGGATTTCCAAAACTGTACGCCTTTTTTTCCGGATCCCATAACGCAATTTTCTTTAAAAATTGAATAAATAAATCAGAAGTGTTTTTGACGGCATCCGTATCTTTGCCGCCGGTTTTATCTTCCGTAATCACATACAATTGCTCTACAGCCCTTGTTAACGTCACATACAATAAATTAAAATTGTCCAGTTCCAATTCTTCCCTTCGTTGATCAAATAACTGTTTTCCCTGTTCACCTATGTAATTTAACCTGTCGCCATAATTTAAAAAAAGCTGTTTAATCTCGCCAAATTGGTCGTCAGAATACCATACCTTCGGATTTATTTGTCGGTACATTTCAATATCATAAGGAAAAATAACCACCGGAAATTCCAGCCCTTTTGCTTTATGGATGGTCATAATTCTTACCGCATTTTCGGCTTCCGGCGCAACAATGCTGAACTTGTCTTTTTTTAATTCCCAAAATTCCAAAAAAGTCCCGACAGAAACCTGTTTCTTTTGTTGAAACTCAAAAACAACATCCAAAAAGAATTGAATATTTGAATCGGATTCCTGCGCCAAATGGAAACTTCTGATGGTATATTCTATGCTTTCATAAAAAGGCATCTGATGAAATTCATCCATATTAAAATGAAGTCCGTATTTTTTTAATCCTTCAAAAAATTCATCGGTTGATAAACGGATAAACCGACTTAAAAATTCGTGTTTTTCTTCTTCCAGATTGAAATATTCGTGCAAAAAATACAGCAATTTAATTTTGTATTCTTTGTAGGAAGGATTTTCTGCCACAAACATTAAGTTGATGATAAAGTTTACTTTTTCATTGTTTTTAAGTAACAGAGTTTCGGAAGAAATGATTTCAATCCCGTTTTCCGACAAATATTTTGCCACGGCAATTCCCTGATCCTTTTTCCGAACCAACACACACACCTCATTCCTTTTGAACCAAGGATCCAAATTTTGAATAATTTCCGCCACTTTTTTTGGATAAACCAACGTTTTATCTTCTTCCTCCTCATTTTTTTCAACAAATGAAATTTGAACATAACCGCCTGTTTTTTTGTTGAGTTTTTGGCTGTTGCCGTCAAAAAATAAATTGCGGTAACTTGGGTTGGTTAAAAATTGTGCGCTGTTCCTAAAAAAAGCATTGTTAAAATTGATGATTTCCGAATAACTTCTGAAATTTGTTTCCAAACTGCATAATCCTTTATCAACATAAAACGGATTGTTTTCCCTGTTTTTTTCTTCGGAAGAAAGCGCAATAAACTGTTCCGATTTTCCGCCTCTCCAACGGTAAATAGATTGTTTTGCGTCGCCAACCAATAACAATTTCCCTTGTTCTCCCAATTCGTTTTCAGAAGAAATGGCGTGATCAATCAACGGAATTAAATTTTGCCATTGCAATTGGGAAGTGTCCTGCATTTCATCGATAAAATAATAGCGAAACTTCTCGCCAATCCGTTCATAAATAAATGGTGCGGGCTCATTTTTTATGGTGTCGCCAATGAGCTGGTTAAATTCTGCATTTAACAAGATGTTATTTTCGGATTTTATTTCCTGAAGTGCCTTGTTGATATAATTTAAAACCGCTAAAGGAATTAAACCTTCCATAATTAAATTATTTAAGATATAGCGGGGATATTTTTCCTGATACAATTTTTTGGATTCCTCATACAATTCCTTCAAAACCGGAGTAATACTCTCTATAATTTGCTTTGAATTTGCGTTGCATTTTGCGGTAAAGAAATTTTTGTTTTCTTCAATAGTGTTGTTTAACCTGCCTTCAAATTTTAACTCATCCGCTTTTAAATATTTTAGTTTGGTGAGTTTTTTGAAATGGTTCGGCAGGTCGGCATAGGAAAATTCGTTATGTTCCAATCCGTTTTCAGCAATAATTTTTAGCGCTTTTTCCCCAATCCTTAAAAAATCGGACTCAAGCAATTTGTTTTCTTTTTGAAGCTTTTCCTTTAACAAAGTAAATTCATCAATAGAAATTTTTTGGAGCGATTTTAAATTTGCGGCATCGGTTTCATTCAGAATAATTTTGGCGAATGATTTCAATTCCAAAGAAATATCCCAAGCTTTGTCGTCCTCCAGTTTTTGCAGCGAATAATTTACCAACAAATCGGTCAATTTTTTGTCGCTTCCAATTTTGGAAATCACCACATCAACCGCTTCGTTCAACAAACTTTCGGCGTCCATTTCAACTTCAAAATTTAAAGGAAGGTGCAAATCGTGCGCAAAAGTCCGAATTAATTTGTGGGTAAAACTGTCAATGGTCATAATGCCAAATGCCGAATAATTTTGCAAAATGGCGTTTAAAATAGCTTGTGATCTGCTAAAAACAAGGGCTTCGGTTAAATTTGTTTCGGCGCAAATTACCGCAAGCATGTCGTTTTTTTCGGCTTTTGAAAACGCGTGTAAATTCTCAATCACGCGTGCTTTCATTTCACCGGCGGCTTTATTGGTAAAGGTTACCGCCAAAATTTGCTGAAATTTATAGCTGTTGTCGCTTGTTAAAAGAATTTTTAAATATTCTTTAACCAAAGTAAATGTTTTTCCGCTGCCTGCAGATGCGCTATAAACCTGAAATGAAGTTGATTTTTGCATTCATAGAAATTATGATGCAAGTTAATAAATTATAAGTGTTTTAATTGTATATTAATTTTTGCCCCTCCAAATAAAATTTGGGTTGCTGTTTAGTTTAAAAATCAATCCTGCGCTGTGTTGAAAGTAATCTGTTCCAAATGATTTAATGCCATGGTTATAATCCGATTGAAAATTTAAACCAAAATTATCTGTTATCCAAGCATTAAAACCAAAACCTGAGGCGATATTGGCATTTGAATTGTCTCCTATTTTTACATAACCGCCGCCAAGGAGCAAAAATGGATCAAACCATTTTGTTTCACCCAATATATGATTTAGGTCATATTTAAATTTTGCATCAACGGCGGCAAAATTATCGTTTGATAAATCATCACCTTGCTTATAATAATATCCTTTTTCAATTTTATTTGCAGACAGAGAAAGTTGTAAAGAAAAGCCTTTGTTTAAATATCTTTCTGCAGAAACTTTAATGAATGCTCCCGACATGTTTAAGTCGTTAAGGTCGCCATTAAAATAATCTTTAAAAGTTCCGGAAATAGAATTGGAGTTTCTAATGTCAACAACATTCACGCCAACGCCAAAAACCCATTTATTGTCCAAATCTTGCGAAAACAAGGCATTATTGATAAATAAAGCCAGTAAAAAAAAGAGAATTATTTTCTTTAATATCTTGAGATTCATAGCTTTTTAAGTGCTTAGTTTGCGCCTGGTGAACACCAAAGATATCAATTTCATTGTTGTAATTCAAGGTAGATAAAAAATTGGCTAAAAAATGAGGTAATTTTATATTCTGTTCACCCTTTTTATGGCTTTTGAAAAATCTTCCAAATCGTTGTCATTTAAAATTAAATGAATGGCTTCGTCGGTTACTTTTTCTGCATTATCAACAGGAAAACCAAGTCCAACGCATATTTTTCTTAATACGCCAGCTTCCTCTTTTGAAACTTCATCATCTGCAAATACCATCGTTGCCAAATCGTACAAATGCTCAATGCGTTCATCATAACCGTGTGGTGTCACTTGCGAATATTCGTTCGGATTCTCAAGTATTTCTTTATATTTTTCTTCTAAAATGTGAAATCTCTTGGCGAGTCTTTTTAATAATTTTTCTTCTCCTTCTGTAATTATGTCATCTGCCAAAGCCAATCTTACAATGCTTGCGAAATGTGCAATGTTTCTTTTTTGTTCCCCGCTTAAATTATAATCTGATAATGCCATATTTCTAATTTTTAATCGCAAATATACTTAAACCCCGCAAAATATTCCTTGCTTATAAAATTAAGATTCATGTTTTATCGGATTCACTTTTTTTATCACGTTTTTAAAATCCTCAACATCTGGTTCTTTTAAAAAGAATTTTATGGCTTCTTTAACTATTGCCCTTGCATTTTCTACAGGAAATCCCAATCCAACAGCGATTCTGTCCATTGTTGAGGTTTTATCAATGGTTGGGTTTTTGTCCAAAAATAACATTTTTGTTAAATCGTATAAGCGTTCAAGGCGCTCATCATAGCTGTCGGGTGAAATTGCCTCAAAATTAGAAGGATTTTTCAAAATTGCATCAAACTCGCTTTTGGTGATGTCCAATCGGCTAGCCAATCTTTCCAACAATTTAAATTCCGCATCATTAATTCTGTGATCGTGCAGTGCCAACTTTACGATTGAGGCAAAGTGCCCTTTATTTTGCTCATGCAATCTGGTTGGGTATAAATCTGAAATTGACATAAAGGTTCTTGTTTTATTTATTCCCCATAAATTTAATAATTTTTGCTGAATTTTTCCTTATTTTTTTTAAAATGCTACCTTTGGCAAAATTTGCAAATTTGAGCAAACAAGCTATTGTTAAAATTTACGGCCAATTAGTTGAAGAAAAACAATTGGTTCAACACTTATTAAAGGACAATCACCATTTTCAAATTTCGAATTTGGTCGGATCTTCATTGTCTTTCGTTATTTCTGAAATTTTTAAAAAAGTTGACAAACCCTTTTTGTTGATTTTTAATGACAAAGAAGAAGCCGCTTATTATTTAAACGATTTGGAGCAGCTTTTAACCGATAAAGATGTGCTTTTTTATCCGGGTTCTTATCGCAGGCCTTATCAAATTGAAGAAACCGACAATGTCAATGTATTGTTGCGTTCTGAGGTTTTAAACCGCATAAATTCGAAAAAAAAACCGGCAATTATTGTCACGTATCCCGAAGCGCTTTTTGAACAAGTGGTCACCAAAGCCGAATTGAACAGAAACACGTTAAAAATAAGCATCAACGATAAATTGAGTCTGGATTTTGTGAATGAAGTGCTGTTTGAATATCATTTTAACCGGGTCGATTTTGTGAGTGAACCGGGAGAATTTTCGGTAAGAGGCGGAATTATTGACGTATTTTCTTTTTCAAATGATGAACCTTATCGCATCGAATTTTTTGATGATGAAGTGGAAAGCATCCGGACTTTTGATGTTGAAACGCAACTTTCCAACGAAAAGTTATCCAAAATCAGCATTATGCCCAATGTTGAGAATAAAGCGCTGACCGAAAAAAGAGACAGTTTTTTAAAATACATTTCCGATAAAACGGTGGTTTTTGCCAAAGATTTAAACCTGCTTTTTAATACATTGGATACACTTTTCGGCAAAGCGGATATTGCTTTTAAAGATCTTTCTTCGGTTTTAAATCACGCAAAACCAAACGAGCTTTTTTGCGACGGCGACCTCATAAAAAAACAATTGCAGGCGTTTTCTTTGGTTGAAATTGTGAATACCAGGATTTCTCAGGATGATTCAAAATCAAATGAAAAGATGCTGAAACAAGCCTGCCTGCCGGCGAGGCAGGTTCAGCATGACGTTGTGGTTTTTAACACCAAACCGCAGCCTTCATTCAACAAACAATTCGATTTGCTGGTTGAAAATTTTCATCAAAACAGCGAAAACGGATTTTTAAATTACTTGTTTTGCGATTCGCAGAAACAAGCCGATCGTTTTCACGATATTTTTAGCGATCTGGATAAGGAATTGGAATATACAACACTTGTTTTTCCTTTATATCAGGGATTTATTGATGTGGAAAATAAATTGGTTTGTTATACCGACCATCAAATTTTTGAACGTTATCATAAATTCCGCTTAAAAAACGGCTACGCCAAAAAGCAAACCATCACGCTAAAAGAACTGACCAATCTTGAAATTGGCGATTATGTAACACATATTGACCACGGTATCGGAAAATTTGGCGGACTTCAAAAAATTGATGTCGAAGGGAAACAGCAGGAAGCCATCAAATTAATTTATGGCGATCGGGATATTTTATATATCAGTATTCATTCCCTCCATAAAATTGCTAAGTATAACGGCAAAGACGGCACCGCGCCTAAATTGCATAAATTGGGCTCCGGTGCCTGGAAAGCATTAAAGCAAAAAACCAAATCGCGCATTCGGCATATTGCCTTCAATTTGATCGAATTGTATGCGAAACGCAAGATGCAAAAAGGTTTCCAATACCGTCCGGACAGTTATTTGCAGCACGAACTGGAAGCCAGCTTTTTGTATGAAGACACGCCAGACCAATCTTCTTCAACCCAAGACGTTAAAAATGACATGGAAAATGAAATGCCAATGGACCGTTTGGTTTGTGGCGATGTGGGCTTCGGAAAAACAGAAATTGCGATTAGGGCGGCATTTAAAGCGGTGGATAACGGAAAACAAGTTGCTATTTTGGTGCCAACCACCATTTTGGCTTTTCAGCATTTTAAAACTTTTAGCGAACGGTTAAAAGATTTTCCTGTAACCGTTGAATATTTAAATCGATTTAGAACCGCAACACAACGGAAAGCCGTGTTAAAAGGCTTGGAAGATGGTTCAGTTGATATTGTGATAGGAACGCACCAATTGACCAATTCAGCCATAAAATATAAAGATTTGGGCTTGTTGATTGTTGATGAGGAACAAAAATTTGGCGTGGCCGTTAAAGATAAATTGAAAACAATAAAAGAAAATATTGATACGCTAACGCTCACCGCAACGCCAATTCCGAGAACATTGCAGTTTTCATTGATGGCCGCCCGCGATTTATCGGTCATCAATACGCCGCCGCCAAACCGCGTTCCCATTGAAAGCAACGTGATTCGTTTTAGCGAAGAGGTGATTCGGGATGCGATTCGCTATGAAATTCAGCGGGGCGGACAAGTATTTTTTATCCATAATCGCATCGAGAATATCAAAGAAGTTGCAGGAATGCTGCAACGATTGGTTCCAGATGCTAAAATTGGCATTGGCCACGGACAAATGGACGGCAAAAAACTGGAAGGCTTGATGCTTGGATTTATCAACAATGAATTTGATGTGTTGGTTTCCACCACCATTGTTGAAAGCGGTTTGGACGTTCCAAATGCAAATACCATTTTCATCAACAACGCCAACAATTTCGGCTTGTCCGATTTGCACCAAATGCGCGGTCGCGTTGGTCGATCGAACAAAAAAGCCTTTTGTTATTTCATTACGCCGCCTTATCATATGATGACCGATGATGCCCGAAAACGCATTCAGGCCATTGAATTGTTTACCGATTTGGGCAGCGGCATTCAAATTGCGATGAAAGATTTGGAAATTCGCGGTGCGGGTGATTTATTGGGCGGCGAACAAAGCGGCTTTATCAATGATATCGGTTTTGAAACCTATCAAAAAATATTGAATGAAACCATTGAAGAATTGAAGGAAAATGAGTTTAAAGAATTGTATAAAGACAGTGATGAAAAACCAAAAGATTATGTAAAAGACATTCAGATTGATACCGATTTTGAAATTCTTTTTCCTGATGATTATATCAACGTAATTTCTGAGCGATTGAACTTATACACCAAATTAAGCGAACTTAAAACGGAGGAAGAATTGCAAAAATTTGAATTGGAATTGATTGACCGTTTTGGGGAATTTCCTTTTCAGGTGGCGGATTTACTAAATAGCGTACGCATAAAATGGATTGCAAAATCTTTGGGACTTGAGCGCCTTATCCTTAAAAAAAATAAAATGATTGGTTATTTCGTTTCCAATCAGCAAAGTTCTTTTTACCAAACCCCTGTTTTTACAAAAGTTTTGCAATTTGTTCAGCAAAATCCGCTCGGCTGCACCATGAAAGAAAAAGAAACAAAAAACGGGTTGCGATTGTTACTGACTTTTGATAAAATTACTTCCGTAAACAAAGCTTTGGCAACGCTTCAAAAAATATAAATTTGAAAAATCAGCATCTAAAACACATTATTGAACTAAATGTTGCGATACTTTTAATCAGCACTTCAGGTGTTTTGGGCAAATTTGTTTCCATGCCGCCACCTGTAACCATTTGGTTTCGCTGTTTATTTGCGGTTGTTATTTTGGGCGCCTATTGCTGGCATAAAAAAATTGATTTAAAAATTTATGGCAAAAGAGATTTTAAAGCCATTTTATTGAGTTCTTTGCTTTTTGGCGCACATTGGATAACCTATTTTTATGCACTTCAACTTTCAAATGTTGCCATAGGAATGCTTTCTTTATTCACTTATCCGGTAATAACCGCATTATTGGAGCCTTTGTTTTTTAAGACAAAACTGAATAAAATGCATATTTTATTGGGAATTATTGCATTGGTCGGCATTTATTTTTTAGCGCCCGAATTTAATTTGGAAAGCAATCATACAAAAGGTGTGCTTTTCGGATTAATATCTTCCGTATTTTATGCCATCAGAAATTTAATGATGAAACAAAAAATCGCCCAGTACCAAGGCTCAATGCTCATTTTTTATCAAATGGTAGTTGTTTCCTTGGTTTTATGGCCGGTGCTTTTTTTCTTTGAAGTGAAGCCAACATCGGGAGATTGGATGGCCATTCTTGCTTTGGCCTTGTTTACAACTGCGGTTGGTCATACCCTTTTTGTGATGAGTTTCAAAAATTTCTCTATTGGCACCGCAAGTATTATGAGCAGCGTTCAGCCCGTTTATGGCGTTTTATTTGGCCTATTTTTGCTGAATGAAATTCCTTCGGAAAATACGTTGATTGGCGGATTCTTGATTCTAACCACCGTAGTTATTGAAAGTGTTCAATCACATAGAAAAATATAATATGGAATTTTTTAGAATTATCGACAAACAAACTACCGAAGAACAAATTCAAACCAAGATACATCCAAAAAGTGTAGAAGAATTTACGGAATCGATGCTATTCCTGGAAAGCCTTGAAAACAATTTTATAGGTTTAACGTTTTGGGGCGAATTCAATATCAGTTATGATAAAATAAATGGTGGTGTCCGTTTTGCTTTATTGGATTGTCCGAATGCATTATCGTGGACAATTACTGCGGGTTTTCCTCCTGAAAAAGACAAAATTATTTTGCATTGCACCATAAACAGAAGTGAAAAACCTCACGAATTTATTGAAGAAATTGAAGCGTTTTTAGAAGAATGGGAAGCTGGTTTAAAAAACGCATTTTAAATCGAAACCGCAAACTCAATTTTAC
The DNA here is from genome assembly GCA_036567345.1 of Lutibacter sp. Taxonomy (GTDB): domain Bacteria; phylum Bacteroidota; class Bacteroidia; order Flavobacteriales; family Flavobacteriaceae; genus Lutibacter. Next base: position 2,473 of record DATCUQ010000041.1, on the reverse strand, counting down.
AAAAATCACTTTCATCCTTCGCAAGCCTTATCCAAGTTATTGTTTTGTCTGAATTTAAAAATTTAGTTGAAGAAAATATTCGCCAGAAAATGTGTGAATTATATAAGGTATTTAAAGAATAATGTAACTCATTCCTAAACGAGGCATGTAGCTTTGTCATCAAAGGAAAACATTGGGAAAACCAAATTAAAAACATACCTTTGGTCCCTTAATTTAATTAACCCTAAAATAAAATACATGAAGAAAATTATTTTTAGCATTATACTCTTGGGAGCTATAACTGCGAATGCACAAGAAAAAAATTATAATCAATGGTCTGTTGAGGCAGAAGCCGGAGTTCACAAAGTTACCACGCCTTTCGCTCCGGGATATGCAACTGAAACCCCAAGCTTATGGCAAGGCGGACTTGGTGTACGTTACATGATCAATGAAAAATTTGGTTTTAAACTGGATGGTGGCTATAACAATATTTCCGAAAGTGATGACAGTCAAGATTTCGAATCGGAATATTACAGAGCAAGTTTACAAGGTGTTGTAAATTTAGGCAATGTGCTAGATTTCAGAAGCTGGACAAATAGATTTAATGTGTTATTACACGGTGGTGCAGGATATTCTGTAAACAAACCAAAATCTCCAATTGATTATCAAAACAATGATCAAATGTTGAATTTTATTGTTGGGATTACGCCTCAAATAAAATTAACTGAACGTTTGGCACTAACTGGTGATTTAAGTATGATCAATCACGTAAGACAATCTGTTACTTGGGACGGAACACGGAGCTTAAGCTCAACGCTTTCAAATAACGAACAAAGAGGTTTCAACGGTGTAATTGTAAATGCAAATGTTGGATTAACTTTTTACTTAGGTAAAAAAGCCATTCACGCCGACTGGTATTCAGAAGAAAATACCTTAAGAAAAGAAATTGATTCTTTGAATGTTCGCGTTTCTAAAGTTGAAAACGATATGATGGACAGTGACAATGACGGAATTGCAAATTATTTAGACCAAGAGCCTAATACTGTTGCCAATGCTGCTGTAGATTCAAAAGGTCGTGCGGTTGATGTAAACAATGATGGAATTCCAGATACAATGTTAGCGCCTTTAGACGCTCGTTATGCAAGTAAAGGAGATACTCAAGGAGAAAATATCATCAAAGAATTGATTGATAATGGTTATGTAAATGTTTATTTCCGTTTCAACAGTACAACTCCAGAAGATTATTCTTTGCAATCAGTTAATTATTTGATTATTTATATGAATGAAAATCCAGGATCGAAAGCAGAACTTATTGGTTATGCAGATGAACTTGGCGATGCATCATACAATCAAAAACTTTCTGAAAAAAGAGCAAATAAAGTGCAAGAATTATTGGTTGCTTCAGGAATTGATGCTGCCCGTTTAACCGTTCGCGGTGGTGGTGAAGATACTTCAGTAGACAAAAATTCAACTGGCGCACGTCAATTAGTACGTCGCGTAACTTTTAAATTGAAATAATAGTTTAACTACTTAACTAAATACAATCCCCTTTGTTGCAAAACATTGGGGATTTTTTATTTTTTGCAGGCAACGGCTTATGGTATGTTTTTGAATTTTATAAAACCTGACAAAAAGGTATCTCTCTGAAAAAAAGTGTGAATTATGCAAAGTATTATTACAATTGTGTAACTAAGTCTTAACAGATGCACATAACTTTGTTACCTAAACAAAACAATAGGAATCCCCAATCAGTATTAGCTCATTGGAACCTAAATTAATTAACTTTAAAATAAAAACTATAAATGAAAAAAATTATTTTTAGCCTATTATTATTAGGCGCCATTACAGCAAACGCACAAGACAAAAACAATCCTTGGGCAATAGGCATTGGCGTAAACGCTGTTGACTTTTATCCTGCCAATGTTGGTGCCCCTGGCTTTGGTGGCTGGTTTGACGAGTATTTTAATGCAGGTGACCATTACAACATTCTTCCTGCAGTGTCAAAAATTACTGTCGGTAAATATTTGGCGGATGGCTTTAGCCTTGAAGCAGCAGGTACTTTGAACAAAATATCTAAAATGGGTGACAATAGCGTTGACGATTTGATGTATTATGGAGCAGATGCTGCATTAAAGTTTAACTTTAACAGTGTTCTAGAAGGATCTTCTTGGTTTGATCCTTATGTTTCAGTGGGTGGAGGTTACACCTGGTTAGATAAATTTGGAGCACCTACAGTAAATGGTGGTGCTGGATTTAACATTTGGTTCAATGATAATATTGGATTAAATGTTGAATCAAAATACAAACATGTATTTGAAGATGCAGAAATTTTACAACATTTTCAACATTCTGTAGGAATTGTATTTAAATTCGGCGGAAAAGACACTGATGGTGACGGTGTTTATGACAAAGATGATGCTTGTCCGGATGTATTCGGATTGGCTGCATTTAACGGTTGTCCTGATACTGACGGAGACGGTGTTGTTGATTCTAA
>DATCUQ010000040.1:0-50283 GCA_036567345.1 Lutibacter sp. | reverse complement strand
AAAATTAAAAGAAAATTTAGAAAACCATATGAATATGTTGGTTCAAAATCCTGAAAGAGTAAAGAAATATTTTAGACATAATGACATAAAATATGCAGCAGCATAATAAATTTCCGTTATTAATCCGTCAGGTTAATAATAAAGCCGCAAAGGTCGAAAAAACCGCCGCCATTCCGGTGGCAAAAGCATAACCGGCCTCCGCGCCTTCCATTTGCACCACTTTATCGGCAAATTCCGTCGTGTTCGGATTGCTGAAACGGGAATAAATGTTTCTATCCTTTTCTTCACTGAATGATGCACGCATGTCTTCGGCATCCTCAAAAACAAAACTTGAAGTTAAGTACAAAGGCGTTGAATGCTCCTGAAACTGGGAACGCTCCATTTGGTTTCTGATGGCTTCTGTTTCGAAATTTCTATCGCTCATATTTTTGGTGTTTTTGCCCTTCGACTGCGCTCAGGGTGACGGTTTGTTGGTGTTCTGGTAGACTAAACTTAACCTTTTAATCCTATCCCCAACCCTTTCCGAAGGAAAGGGAGCTCGATTTTGATTTTAAGTTAGCATAATATTTAAAAAAAACTTTTAACTTTTAACTTTTAACTTTTAACTTTTTTAAATTCCCCCTTCGGGGGTTAGGGGGCCTTAATTTTTATCCGCCAATCTCAAAATATCCCCGAAAACGCCTCGGGCGGTAACTGCCGCTCCGGCTCCGGCGCCCTGAATTACCAATGGCTTTTCGCCATACGATTCGGTATAAATTTCGAAAATCGCATCGGCGCCCTGTATTTGTCCGAGCGCGCTGTTGCTTGGCACCGAAACCAGTTTTACCTCCAAATTTCCTTTGTCCTGCTGCAAATCGCCCGAGATTTCCCCGATATACCGCAACACGTGATTTGGTTTTTGGTCGTCTTTAATTTTTTGGAAATGCGCATTCATTTCCCCCAGTCTTTTCAAAAATGAATCAGCGGCTCCGGTTCTTAAATTTTCCGGAATTAAATTTTCAATGGTCACGTCGGCAAGTTCATTTTGCAAATCGAGTTCCCTTGCCAAAATCAGCAATTTTCTTCCCACGTCGTTACCGCATAAATCTTCTCGCGGATCTGGTTCCGTAAAACCCTGGTTGATGGCTTCCTGCAACACTTCGCTGAACAGACGGTTTTCAACCGAAAAATTGTTAAACAAATAACTCAGCGAACCCGAGAAAACGCCTCTGATACAAGTGATGTTTTCACCGGAATCGTGCAACAGTTTAATGGTGTCAATCAATGGCAAACCGGCGCCGACATTCGTTTCGTACAAATAGGATTTTTTGTTGTTTTTTAAGGTTTGCCGGAGCGATTTGTAAAACGCATACGACTTGGTATTGGCTATTTTGTTAGAAGAAATTAAATCAAATCCGTTTTCCGCCAAATCGAGATAATTGTCCACAAACTGCTCGCTTGCGGTATTGTCCACCGCAATTAAATTTTCCAGATGGTTTTTTTCCGCATATTCAATTACGTCTTTCACCGTATAATTTTGGGTTGAATTTTCTTCCAATTCGACTGCCCAATTTTCTGAAATGCCGTTTTTGTCGAACAACACTTTCGTGGAATTCGCCACCGCAAAAATGTTTAAATCGATGTTTTTTCGTTTTAAAATGGTTGAATGGCTTTTTAAAATTTGGTCAATCAGCGTGCCGCCCACCAAACCTTTTCCAAAAATGGCCATGTTGATTCGTTTTGAAATTCCGAAGATTTCGCTGTGAATCACATTCACCGCTTTGTTTAAATCCGATTTTTTTACGACCAGACAAACATTGGCGCCGGTAACCGTATTGTTAATCAAAATAGGCGTTACACGGTTTTTGATCAAGGCGCCATAAGGCTGGTTAAAAGAATGCAAACTTTGTCCGATAATGGAAATCACCGACACATTTTCGGTCACATAAATTTGGCTGATGTCTTTGGTCTGAAATTCATTTTTAAACTCATTTTCCAAGACCATTTTGGCCTTGAATCCGTTTTTGGCATCCACAATAAATCCGATTCCCCGTTCCGAAGAACCTTGTGAAATAATGCTCACGCTGATATTTTCTTTCGCCAAAGCCGTAAAAATTCGTCCGTCCACCCCAACTTTCCCCAACAACCCGCGCCCGATTAAATTCACCAAAGCCACATCTTCCTGCACCGTCAACGATTTTATGCCGCCCTGTTCTGTTTCTAAACCGATCAACGTTCCTTTATTTTCAGCATCAAAGGTGTTCAAAATGCGCAAAGGAATATTTTTTTCGATTAAAGGAATGATGGTTTTTGCGTGCAAAATATTCGCGCCAAAATTCGCCATTTCATTGGCTTCCTGATAGGTGAGTTTTTCAATGATTTGGGAATTCTCCACCAAATCGGGATTTGCCGTATAAATTCCGTTCATGTGGGTATAATTCTGAAGCTCTTTTGCATTCAGATAATTGGCAATCAGCGCCGCGGTATAATTGCTGCCATTTCTTCCCAAAGTGGTGGTTTCGCCCTGTAAATTTGAAGCGATGAAACCGGTAATCACCTGAATGGTGCCACCATTGTGTTGTTGAAAATGCGCGATGACATTTTCTTCGGAAACCGATTCAAAAGGCAAAGCTTTTCCGAACTGGTTGTTGGTTTTTATCAAGGTTCTTGAATCCACAAAATTGGCTTTGATCCCTTTTTTGTTCAGCAAATGGGCAATGAATTTTCCCGACAGGATTTCTCCCTGGGAAAGCACCTGATCTTTCACTTTTTCACTGTAATCTCCCAACAAATTTACGCCCCTGAAAATTTCATCCAAAAGCTTAAATTCCGCCGACAAATCAACGCCTTCACCACCAACTATTTGGTATTTTTTTAGCGCTTCAAATTCTTCCGCATAAGGCAAATCGTTTTTTGCTTTTTCCAAAATGGACTCCAAATGGTCGGTTGTTTCCCCTCTTGCGGAAACCACCAAGGCGATTTTCTCCCCGTTCTTTATTTTATTTTCAACAATGGCCAGCGTGTGTTTTAAACCGGTTCCGTTGGCCAATGATTTTCCCCCAAATTTTACAACTATCATATTTTATATTTAAAAACGTCACTTAATGCGGCCACCAATTGTTCAAATTCAATGAGAAATGCATCGTGGCCGTGAATGGATTTGATTTCTTTATAATCGACTTCCTTATTTTGCTGAGCCAAAAGTTTTGCGGTTTCCCTGTTGTCCTCGGCCACGAAAAACAAATCGGAATCGATGCCTATCATAATCACCTTCGATTTTAATGTTGAAAAAGCTTCCTCAACACTTTCAAAATTTTTCGAAATATCAACTGAGCTCAGCAAATGCGTCATCACTTTATAGGCGTGCAAGGTAAAACGGCCTTCCAGTTTTTCCCCGTGGTGCAGCAGCCAGCTTTCTATATTGTACATGCCTAAATTGCTGTTCACTGTTCTGTTGAAACGCGATTGAAATGAGGCCGGACTTCTGTAAAAAAGCATCGCCATCATTCGCGCGTCGTGCAATGGTTTTTTTGAATTTTCCAATATTTGAAACTGCACTTTGTTATGCCCTAAAATCCAGTCCGACGCTTTCCAGTCGGATGCTACCGGAATTAAATTTTCAATCAGATTTGGAAATAAAATCGCCATTTCCCAGGCAATTCCGCCGCCCAACGAACTGCCGATGGCAGCATATAAGCTTGAAATTTCCAATTGCTGAACCGCCAAACCAAAAAGATTTGCAATGTCTCTTGCCGAAAACGCATCATAGTCAAATAAAATTTCTGTGGTTTTGTAGCCATTTCCGGGAATGTCGAAAGCCAGCACCGTATATTTTTTGGTGTCGATCAATTTTGAATCGCCCACAATGCTTTTCCACCAACCGAATTCGCCGGCCACATCAGAATTTCCGGTCAACGCATGGTTGATCAACACCACCGGTGCCGAATAAAGTTCCTGCCCAAACAATTGGTAGGAAAGCGTCACACCAGCGGTTATTTTTCCGTCTTCAGAAGCAAAATTGGGTACCGTTATGTATTTTAATGAATTCATCAATACTATTTTAAAATGGCCAAATCAAAATTTTTGATCCGACATCTATTGACAGCATTATTTAAGAAAGGCAAAAAATTACGGGAAGTAATTTCGGTTTGTTATCTATCCAATTTGGTAGAATTTAGCACCTTCTTTGCAGGGCAAAGGGTTGCTAAGGCTTCAACGGGTCTAATCCCTCTGCCTTTCTTAATAACAATTTCAATACGTTTATGAACTGAACCGCAAATTAATGCAATAATTTTTTCTTAAACAACACTTTTAATCAATTTAACAAATCGCCGCATTTCGTTTAAAAAATCAAAAAATTTGCTTTCATTGTTATTTTAAGCCTTCCTTTTTTTCTGGGCATTTCCCGCCTGCTGGCGGGCCGGGCTTTTCGCTACAAACTTTTTTTCGGTAAAAAACCTCAAAAAAGGTTTTCCGCTGCAATCCCTAATGCAAATTGACTTCATCAATCAAAATTCATTTAGCGCTCTTTGCGTATTTCTTTGCGTCTTTGCGTTTAAATGAAAATTGATCTTAATAACTTAAATTTTGCTGAAAGCATCTTTCAAATCCTGCTTCAAATCCGTCAAATCTTCAATTCCTACGGAAAGACGAATCAAATCCTTTGAAACGCCCGTTGCCAATTGTTCATCATCAGAAAGCTGTTGGTGCGTGGTGCTGGCAGGATGAATGATCAATGATTTCGTATCGCCAATATTCGCCAAAAGCGAGAATAATTTGGTTTCATCGGCCACGGTTTTGGCTGCTTCAAATCCGCCTTTCAGCCCGAAAGTCACCACACCGCTTTGTCCTTCCGGCAAATATTTCTGACCTAAATCGTAGTATTTGCTCGATTTCAATCCGGGATAATTTACCCAGGAAACTTCCTGCTGATTTTCCAGCCATTCGGCCAAAGCCAAGGCATTTTCACTGTGTTTTTTAATTCGAATCGGCAAGGTTTCCAATCCCTGAATAATCTGAAACGCATTGAACGGACTTAGAGCAGCGCCATAATCGCGCAATCCTTCCACACGCACTTTGGCAATAAAAGCCGCATTTCCCAAGGCTTCGTGGTACACCAAGCCGTGATAACCTGCAGAAGGTTCGGTAAATTCAGGAAATTTTCCGCTGGTCCAGTCGAAATTTCCGGCATCAATAATGGCGCCGCCAAGAGAAGTTCCGTTTCCTGAAATGTATTTGGTCAAAGAGTGAATCACGATATTGGCGCCGTGCGCAATCGGGTTCAGTAAATAAGGCGTAGCCACAGTATTATCGACAATAAAAGGCACTTTACTGGATTTGGCTTCATCAGAAATCGCTTTTAAATCCAAAATATCCAATTTAGGATTTCCTAAACTTTCGGCAAAGAAAGCCCTGGTGTTTGTTTGGGTTGCTTTGGTGAAATTTTCCGGATTGGAAGGATCCACAAACGTGGTGGTGATTCCCAATCGCGGCAAAGTCACTTTAAACAAATTATAAGTGCCGCCGTACAAACTGTTGGAGGCCACAATATGGTCGCCCGCTTTCAGCAAAACCAACAAAGCCGTGGCAATAGCAGCAGTTCCGGAAGCCGTAACCACCGCGCCAATGCCGCCTTCAAGCGCTGCGAGTCGTTGTTCCAAAATATCGTTGGTTGGGTTGTTTAAACGGGTGTAGATAAAACCTGCTTCTGCAAGTCCGAAAAGATTGGCCGCATGTTCCGAGTTGTGAAAAACATACGATGTTGTTTGGTAAATTGGAACCGCTCTTGTTCCTGCGTTTTTTGTTACGTCGTGTCCTGCATGTAATGCCTGTGTAGAAAATTTTTGTGTGCTCATTTTTTATGTTTTTAAATATTTATTTTAGTTTTTGAAATAAAAAAGTCCCTTTGGTTTTAGATATTACCAAAGGGACTTTAATCGTTATTGATTTGTTTATTCCAATCAGTTTAGGCAATATCTTTTCATGATGATTTGCATCTTATGCATTTGCATACAACAAATGTTCATTGGATTATTTTGGAATTTTATGTTCATTTTGGTGTTGGTTATAAAAAAAGCCTCTGAAAAATCAGAGGCTTTTAATTGTTTTTATATTTTATTAAATTTTAAACAATAGTGTCCTCTGCGTAAATTTTACACATCATACACATCATATTGTTCAATTTAATGGTCATTTTTTCTTGTTTTGATGTCGCAAATGTAATCACATTTTTTTAACGTGCAAGTTTTTTTTAAATAAAAAATCATTTTTTGCATTTTATAATTTTAAGTTTTCCTAAATTTACCGCAGAATTTCAGGAGGAAAAATTTGAACTGATTGCAACCTCGTTAAAAAATGCTAAAGCAGTAATTAATTACTTCTTTAGCGACCAACGCAACCAAACAGCTTCCTCAATTTTAATTAATAATATAAGGCTAAGTTCTAATTACAACAGTATTTGCGTTAGGGATTAAAGTGAAAATCCTTTTTTGATTCGCCTTTTCGGCGAAGTAAAAAAGATTGTAACGAAAAGCCCGACCCGCAGGGTAACGCCCAAAACAATGCGCTATAAATTGCTGTTTTTATTAGAGTTAAACCTAAAATAACTAAAAAAAATATGTCATATTTATTTACGTCCGAATCTGTTTCAGAAGGACACCCGGATAAAGTTGCCGATCAAATTTCAGACGCCTTGGTCGATAATTTTTTGGCTTTTGACCGCAATTCGAAAGTTGCCTGTGAAACTTTGGTGACTACCGGACAAGTGGTTTTGGCGGGAGAAGTAAAATCGAAAACGTATTTGGATGTTCAAAAAATAGCCAGAGACGTCATCAATAAAATTGGGTACACCAAGAGCGACTATATGTTCGACGGAAATTCGTGCGGCATATTTTCTGCCATTCACGAGCAATCTCCGGATATCAATCAGGGCGTTGACCGTGCGGTTAAAGAAGACCAAGGCGCCGGCGACCAGGGAATGATGTTTGGTTACGCCACCAATGAAACGGAAAATTATATGCCTTTGGCCTTGGATTTAAGCCATAAAATATTGTTTGAATTGGCTGAATTGCGCAGGGAAAATAAGGAAATCCCTTATTTGCGTCCCGATGCCAAGAGTCAGGTGACCATTGAATATTCTGATGAAAATGTTCCCGTAAGAATTAACACCATTGTTGTTTCCACGCAACACGACGACTTTGGCCCGAACGATGAAGCGATGCTGGCTAAAATTAAAAGCGACGTGATTGCTGTTTTAATTCCGAGAATGGTTGCGAAATTACCGGCTGGCTTACAAGCGTTGTTTAATGATGACATTATTTACCACGTAAATCCAACCGGGAAGTTTGTGATTGGCGGGCCGCACGGTGATACCGGATTGACGGGCAGAAAAATTATTGTGGACACTTATGGCGGAAAAGGCGCACACGGCGGTGGGGCATTTTCAGGAAAAGATCCAAGTAAAGTGGACAGAAGCGGTGCCTATGCCACACGTCATATTGCCAAAAATTTAGTCGCAGCCGGAGTTGCAGATGAAATTTTGGTGCAGGTTTCCTATGCCATTGGCGTTGCAAAACCTATGGGAATTTATGTAAATACCTACGGAACTTCTAAAGATAAAAAATCGGATGGTGAAATTGCGGTTATTGTTGAACAACTTTTTGATATGCGACCTGCATTTATTGAAGAACGCTTAAAATTGCGTGAACCTATTTATTTGGAAACTGCGGCTTATGGACATATGGGACGAAAAAACGAGATCGTCAAAAAAACATTTGTGAATGTTGACGGCACAGAAATTACGCTTGACGTAGAACTTTTTACCTGGGAAAAATTAGATTTTGTACCTCAGGTTAAAGCAGCTTTTGGCTTGTAAAAATAGTTTGAATTTATAAAAATCAGTTTAACCGCAACGTTCGCAAAGAAGGCGCAATGATCGCAAAGTGTTGAGTTTAAAATAAACACTTTGCGTTCCTATCGAAAAAACCTGGCGTTCCTTGCGGTTAAAATTATAAGCCAATAATGACCAATGATTTCTGTACTACCAAACTTTGTGAATCTTTGCGCAACAGTTTAGAGAATGAAAATTAGCGTTTTATAAACTTCAATTTTTCAGTACATTACCCATTTAGTTATTTTAACAGTAAGAGATATGCTGTCTTTCTCGATTTAGCAATTTTTTATGCGCAATATTGACCTTAGTTTTTAGCAAATTCTATTAAAGGGTTTATATTTCCATTGTCAGCTTTTATTAAAGCTTCAATATATTCTTTTCTTATTTCGTCCGCCTTTACCATATTTGATTTATGCCATGAAAATATTTCCTTTCCAAAAACAGATGCTGCAATAATGTCGGCCATCATTCTAGAATGCCTGCCATTCCCATTGGGGAAACAATGAATTGCTACAATTCGATGTTTGAATCTGATTGAAATCTCTTCTGGTGAGAATGTTTTGTTGTCTACCCAAAATTTCGTGTCGTCCAAAAGATTCTTCAGCTCTAAACCAATCTGCGTCCACTTGACTCCTATGTTTTTGTCTGATTTTCTGAATTTCCCAGCCCATTTCCATACATCACCAAACATTTTTCTATGTAAATCTTTAACAAACTTTTCAGTCAATATTCTTTCAGGTTTTAATTTGGAATGAATTGTCCATTCAACTGCCTTTTCAATATTTAACTGCTCAAATTCATCCAACTCTTCCTGTGTTGTTATTGACTTTATCTTTAGACCTTCTTTTTCTCCTTCATCTAAAGGAGTTTGACCATCTGCATATTGTAATTCTAATCCCATAATGACTTTCTCATTTCTCTTTTTATTTCATTGGCCAAATCTTTAATAGATGCATTAATTTTATCATTCCCAATTCCTTGGTCCTCTAATTTCATATTTTGATTTGTTCTTAATACAATTTCTTGGGCCAATTTTTCAGCCTTGGCGTTGATTAAGTTGTCGATGGTTCCGTCTTTAGGAACAAAACCATATACAAATTGCATATCCAATGCCTGACCAATATCCCTTAATTTATTAATGGTAATTTGACCCGCAGCTTCTCTTTCTTCAATTTTTTGAATAGCTCCTTTCGTTAATTTAAGTTTAGCGCCTAATTGGTCCCTAGTCATATTTAGCGCAGTTCGGATTGTATTGATCCAACCTTTTTGCGGGACCAAAACCATTGCGGCATCTTTAAATTTAGCTAATTTTTGGTCCAGTTGATCTATAAGTAGTTTTTTTTGGTTTCTCATTTGCTGTTGAATTTATACCTATAAGTATGAATATTAGTTCAAAAGTATACAAATATGTATAAAAAAACAAAAAAAAGAATACATATAAATATTCTTTATATATATAACTGCTTTTTAAATTAAAACCAATAGCTTTTAATCACATGGAGTTTCTAAGAGAGCCACTATTTACACAAAGAAATATAATGAAATTTCGTAAAACTTAGATCCATTGCAGTTAAAATTAATTGCTTTCTTTATAAATATGCACAACTGCCATTACACAATTTTCTGTGCTTTGCAGTTTAACAACTTCATTGATTGGATGCTGAATCACCAATAATTCACCTTGATTTAAATTTCGCTTTTCTGAACCAAAATAACATTGCAATTTCCCTTCATACGCATAAAAAATGATGAATTCACAGGTTGCATCCAACTGAAAATTCAGACTTTTAGCTGCAGAAACACAAACAGATGAAATTTTCCCTTCGGTATTGCCTTTGATCATTAAGTTAAAATCGACACAAGTTCCGACCGCCGAAGTTTCCCAATTGCCATCAAAACAATCAATTTCCCTTTTATTCAACTGAATTTCGTGATGATTTTTGTGCGACAATTTAATGCTTCCCTTCAAAACCATCAATTGCCGGGAAACGCCGGGAAGCATGGTGAAGTCGGAGTTCTCAATTTCCACGGTGGCGGAGCTGATCCGAAAATTAAATTTGCCGGCTGCATAAGTTGCAGCGGGCGGATGAATGTACAATTCGGTGGTTGTTCCGCCAGACCATTTGGTGGTTTTAAAATCTTCGGCTTTATAAATTTCGATGTTCATTTTTTGATCATAAATTATTTCACAAAAAATTGAATTAATTGCCACGAATCATCGTCAGCACCATTTTAAATTTTTCGACTGCCTGTAAGGCGTGACGAACGTTGGCCGGCATAATAATAGTTTCTCCGGCTTCCAGAATATTTGATTTTCCGTCGATGATTATGTCTGCTTTCCCGTCGACCACAAAAACAACCGCATCAAACGGCGTGGTGTGTTCGCTCAATCCTTCTCCTTTGTCAAAAGCAAACAGTGTAATGTTGCCGGTTTCCTTTTTAAGTATTTGTTTGCTCACCACGGCATTTTCCGCGTAGGCAATGCTCTCGTTGAAAGAGAATTTTAGCCCTTTGTCAAATTCGTTTTTTCCCATTTTTGAATTGTTTTTTAGTTAAAATTTATCAGCTGATCTTCAAATTTAATCTAATATCATCAAAATTTAAGCATTTTTCACTTTTATGTATTTCTTCAAATCGGAAGTCAAAATTTGGTCGAGTTCCTTTTCGTTTCCCAGACTTGTTTCGACGAAAACCATGCCAAAAAACGGATACTCATTGAAATCCACTTTTCTTAATTCCATCGGATTTTCAAAGTCGGAAAGCAACAAATCATAATCGAAAGACGCGATGTTGCTTTCGGGAATTCCAGAATTGTTGTCCAGCAAAATAAGGCTGTATTTTTTGTTTTTTCCTTTTTCAAAAAGCGCCTTCCAATTTGGTTTTGTGCCGTTTAAAAAATGTTGGTATGAATTAAATCCGTACGCAAAGTAAGACAAATCGGCGGTGGTGCACCAGCCACCAAATCGCATCGGGTTGACTTCAATAGGAATAATTGTCCCGCTTTTATCTATGCGAACTTCCACATGAAAAGGAAAATTTTTCAAATTTACCAATGCGCCAAGTGTGTTCAGAAATTTTTGCATTGTTGGCAGGTGCTTTTCAATAATCTCTTCAGAAGTGGAATATACCCGATCATTTACATCTTTTCCCGTTGAAAATCGGTGGTGCAAAATGGAGAGAATTACCGGTTCGCCTTCTTTGTTGAAATAACAGTCCATTGCATATTCTTCACCTTCAATGCATTCCTCAACAATAAAATTGGAAGTATCCACCACTTCATTTGGGTAAAAGCTCCTAATTTCAGCGATATCATTAGTGATTTTGTTTAAAACGAATGGCCATTCTTCAGGATTGTCCACTTTATGGACACCCAAACTAAAAAAGCCAACCGCCGGTTTTATGATGAACGGAAATTTTATGTTTTCCATCGATAAATGCGCCAATTCTTCAAACTTGATTCCTATGAAAAAGTAATTTGGGAAAATGTCTTTCAGTAATTCCCGAAATTTAATTTTGTTTTTGAAAACCTGAATTTGGCCCGGCAATTTTGTGGATGCCAGGTTTTTCTCAATCCAGCTGATGGTGTTTTCGGAGTTGGTGTAAAGCGGACAATCGGGATTATTTTTAATAAATTCCACCGCTTCTTTTTCTGAAATCCAATGTAGGGAATCGTCAGAAATCATTTTTCTCGCTGCTTCGGTGGACACAATTTCAAGGTGGTTTTCTTTAATGGTTTTAAGCAAAAATGAGGAAATGTAGGGCTGGTCAATTAGAATCATTTGTGTTGTTTTGTGGCTGCAAATTATTTAGGTTAAATATTTTTTCTCCAAGGGATTAAATCCCCTTGTCATCTAATTAAATATAAAATACTTGGAATATTACGTAGATTTATCTGTTGCTTTTTCATCATCCTTTTCATCACTTTCTTTCTTTTCCTCGTTTTTTCTGAAACCGATTAGACTGCGGTATTTGAGCTCGGTTTTTTTCAATTCTTCCTCCAAATTTCTGTATCTGGTGATGTCCTTAATGGTAATTACCGCAGCAATTACGTGGTTTTGTTTGTCCAATATTGGCCTTCCGCTTAATAAAACCCTTTTCTTCTGCTGCAATTTCGGGTTCCAAAGCACCACATCCACATCATCTGTAGGTTCTCCAATCAAGGCACGTTCCATAGGAAGTTTTTGTATGGGAAATATTGTTTTTCCGTCGGGAAAATACAATTCGAAATGCTTGGAAAAATTGGTGGAAATCTTTGAATCGTCCTCGGTTCCAAAAAGTTCATTTGCCATATCATTTGCCAATACCACTTTTTTATCGGTATTTGCCACAATTACGCCATCGCTGACATTCTCTAAGATTAAGTTTAATTTTTGCTCATTTTCATACAAATCATTCAAAGCGGCCTGTTCCTCATCTTCCAATTTTAACTGGTCGGTGATATCGCGTGCGATGGCATATAAAATTCCGGTGGCCGCGTCAATTGTAGCGGTCCATGACAACCACTTTATGTCGCCGTCCTTGCAAACCCATCGATTTTCAAAATTTACCAAAGGCGTGCCTTTTTTAAGTTCCTCCAATGCTTCTTCCGTAGCTGCTAAATCTTCGGGGAAAATATAGTTTGTGAAAGGTTTTGTTTTTAACTCTAAATCACTATATCCCAACACTTTGCCCAAAGACGGATTTATTTTTATAAACATGTTTTTTAAAGCGACCACCAAAATATCCATGGACATTTCGAAAAAAGTATCGGCTGCCTTCAAAGATTCTTCCACTTCTTTTTTAGCGTTGACATCTCTTGCAACGGCATATAAAAGTCCGGTTTCTGGGTCTGGATAGGTTGTCCAGCTCAACCATTTTAAAGAACCGTCTTTACAAACATAGCGGTTCTCAAAATTCAATGTGGTGGCTCCTGATTGCAGTTTTGCCACTTCTTGAAGGGTCATATCAATATCTTTGGCATAAACGAATGACATAAACGGTTTTCCCAGCAGTTCTTGCTCGGTATAACCCAATATTTTTGTGGTTGCCGGATTGACTTTTAAAAAGGTGTCTTTTGATGAAATAATCAAAAGATCTCTTGAAAGATTAAAGAAGGTATTTCCGGCCACCAGCAATTTCTGTGAATTGATTCGCTCGGTAATATCGGTCGCAATCGTTCCAACGGCAAAAACCCTGTTGGTGGCATCAAACAAAGGAAATTTAACGGCCAAATAGGTATGAGGACCGTCTGATTGCTCAAGAATTTCCTCAACTTGGATTTCCTTGCTTAATTTTACCGCTTCCAAATCCGTATTTCGATACCTGTCCGCAATTTCTTTTGGCAAAAAATCATGGTCTGTTTTCCCTTTTATATTTTCCTCCTTCAATTTGTAGATGGTTTCATATTGCTTGTTGATCAACAAATATTCCCCATTTATTTTTTTGACAGAAATGGCATTTGTGGTATTGTCAATGATTGATTGCAGCAATTTGCGGTTCTCCAACGATTCAAGTTCCGCTTCATTTTTTGCTTTAAGCTGGGCCCGGATGATGAAATAAACCACCGTTAACATTCCCAAAGAAAGTACGATTAATAACAGGGAAACCCAATCCCATATTTGCGGATTTTCAGGAAGAATGTGATTCCAATAAATGAATCCAAGCGCCAATACTGCAATTAGGTTAATGATGTAACCCAATGCTATTTTAAATTTAAAGGAAATTTTCATTGAACGTTTGTTTTAAATTTTATGCAGAAAAACCCCTAAATTAAGGATTTCTATACTAAATTAAGGATTTTACTTGAATTTAAACAAAAATATTGAGCCAATTTTATATCCTGCTTTTTCCGATTTAAAAGAAATAAAATTTCGCGAATGCCCAATTAATAAATTCAATATTAACAAAAAGACAAATTTTCGTTACAATTCCTTGTTTTTGAGTATTTAATGAAATTGTTTTTTATTTTTGCATGAACTAAAAACTATGAATTATGGCGATAAAAAAACAGTACTTAAAAAATAGTTCCATTTGCAAAGTGACCTTTAGCATTGATGCAAAAGAGGCCGGAAATGTTTCTGTAATTGGAGATTTTAATGGATGGAACACCAAAGCCGACCCTTTGAAAAAATTAAAAAGCGGCACTTTTAAAGGAACTGTAGATTTACAGAAAGGCCAATCATACGAATTTAGATATGCTGTTGACGGAGATTATGTGAACGATGAAGAGGCTGATGATTATTTATGGAATGATTTTGCCGCCGGTGAAAATGGCGTTTTGAATATCTAAATGCCCTAGCCCCTACTTCTACTCCGCTCAGTACAGGCTCGGAAGGGGGAATTAAAAAGCTGAAAGTTTAAAGTTTAAGGTGAAGGCTCAAAGTTTAAAGTTAAGTTGCTTAAGATAAGAAACATCTTCTTTTAGTGACTCAATTAAACTCCCTTTCCTTCGGAAAGGGCTGGGGATAGGAAAATAATCTTAAATCTTAATTCAATTTGCGTTAGCGATTGCAGAGAAATCCTTTTTGGCGATTTTTCCTTGCCAAAAAGATTGGAACGGAAAGCGCGCCCCGCAGGGAACGCCCTACAAATTATATTTCACTGAAAACAGGTACAATCTTGGCTGAATAAAGTAGAGGGATGTGGTATTGCTGTCCGAAATCTCATTGTAACTGTCGGTGTTCATCGATGTGTTGTTGGTTAAATTGTTCGCCGAAATTTTAAATTCCCATTTGCTGTTTTTTTGCTGATAATACAGGTTCGCGTTTAAGAATGAATAGGTATTCTTCACCGTATTTTCGTCGTTTTTGTAGTTGTAATAACTATAATCGGCCGTTAAAATGAAGTTTTTCAAGAACCCGATTTCCATATTTGCAAACGGCCTGTCGGTGGTGCTTCCCGTGTTTGAATATTCGGAAAACGATTTTTCGTAACCTACTTCAAAATTTGGCGCATTTTTAAATTTACTGGCCACACTTGCCTGGTAACTGTGGGAAAGCGATTTAGACTTAATTTGCGCATTATTAACCGTATTGTTTAAGGTTGAATTTGAGAAATTTGCGCTAAAATTCGTTTTAAGTCGGCTGTATGTTTTTCCATACCTTAAATTTGCCGAAAATGTTTCATCGGCCAAATTTGAATTTATCGGATAAGAAATACGGTCAACGCCAATCAATTCCGTACTGTTTTTTACGCCGTTTACTTTTTTATTGTAGTTCACGGACGCATTTAAATTGGTGAATGAAAACATACTGAAACTAAAATAGTTTAAGGAATACCGGTGATACAACGCATTTTCCAGCAACCTGTTTCCGTGAGTTAATGAGTTATAATTGGACAACATAAAACCTTCTGCAATTTTATTGATATCGGAAAACTGGGTGGAAATTGAATAATTGAAGCGCAGACTTTCCGACGATTTTAACTGTAAACTCGCATAAACATCCGGCAATAATTTTGTTTGGTTCTCGCTGATTTCCGTTCCCAATTGGTTGTCTTTTGTGCTATATTGGTGCAAACTTATGCCAGGATTAAAAGTGAATTTTCCCGAAACCATTTTGTAATGAAGCCCTAAAAACAAATCGAAAAAATTATAATTTACCTCATTTTTCAATTGCTCATCATTAAAATTAAGCACCGTTCCATCGCTTAATTTTTGGGAAATTCGTGATGTTAAATTCTGGTCGCTTAACGTGCTTCCCAAGGTAATATTGATATTGCTTTTTGGCGTTAACAAATAATAGTAATCCAGCTTCGCGTCCAATTTATTGGTGCTTGTTTTTTTATGCTGAATAAGATCTTTAATGGCTTCGGCATTGTTGGAGGGAATTATTTCAAACGGCTGTGAAGTTGCCAAAGAATTGTATAATGGTTTGTCTTTTTCATAGAAGTGCTGCAATTCTGCAGCGAAAATATTTTTGTCATCGATGGTGTAATACAGGTTGAAATTTTGGTTTAAGGTTGCCGGTTTTTCTTCTTTGTAGGCATCGGCATTTCTTTGGGTTGAAGTGACATCCAGCATTTCGGTTTGTTCAGACAGTTTTCCGAAAATATCATAATCTATGTGCACTTCATTGGTTGGTTTGTAGGTGGTGCTGAATTTTAACATCCCCAATTTACTGCCTTGGGTGGCCGATGTTTCGCTTGTTTCGGTGATATTTAATTTGTTGTAAATGGTATTTGACTGCGTGAAAATATCGGTTTCCGAATTATTTACAAGGGCAAAACCATTAAAATCGATTGTTTTTTTAGGTGCCAGACTAAAATTTAACGCGCCAAATTTTGAAGTAATTTCCTGCGCCCGATTGTTTTGCGCGGTCAAAAAACCCAATCCGCCCGATGACACGTTAAAACTGGTTCCACTGCCGCCCATGCCGCTGCGCAAACCGCCGGTAAACCTAAAATAGTCGCGCATGGTAAAAGGCGCTTCTCCAATATTGTTGAAATCGGCCAGCAGATTAACGCTTTTTTCCGGACTGTAATAAAACAGTTTTGGTTTTGCGGTGTATTTTTCGTTATCGCCAACACCGGCGTTCACTTCGCCAAACCAAAATCGTTTTTTTCCCTGTTTCAATTTGATGTTGATCACAATATTGTCTTCATTATTGGTAACGCCGCGCATTCCCGAAACTTCGTTGTAATTTTTAAGCACCTGAACTTTATCGATGGCACTTGCAGGAATATTTTGTGTCGCCAATTTTGAATCTCCGTCGAAAAATTCCTTTCCTTCCACCAACACTTTCTGCACTTTTTTTCCTTCCACTTCCACTTCGCCATTGTCGTCAATATCAATTCCCGGTAATTTCTTCAACACGTCTTCCAGCTTTTTTTCCTTTCCTGAGGTAAATGAATCGGCATTATACACAATGGTGTCGCCCACAATTTTTACGGGCATTTCATAGGTAATTTGCACTTCATTCAAGGACTCATTGGATTCTTCCAACACAATGTTTTGAGAAATATCGGCGGCTGATTTACCAACTTCAATCTCCATATTTTTTGTGTTGAATCCCAAATAGCTCACCTTTAACGTATAGGCTTCATTTTGCACCAAGATTAATTTGTAATTTCCTTTTGAATCGGAAATGGAATAAGACTGCAAAATGTTGGTGCCTTTTTTAAAAGCAATCACGTTGGCCATTTCCAAAGGCTTGTCCGTTTTATCTTTAACAACGCCTTCCAGTTTTACGGATTGCGAAAAAATGATAAAAGGAAATACTATTATTGTTAAGAAACTTAATGCTTTTTTCATTTAAAGAATGAGCCGGTTGATGTTAGATTTTGAATTTGGAATTATTAATTAACCCTCATATGCATTCCAGATCCAGCACCGCCACTTTTTTGTCGCTCGTTGGAAAAACGTTCCTGCATTTCTTTCATTTTTTCTTTCAACATCACATCATATTCTTTTTGGGTCATCACTTTTCCTTTGTCAGGTTCCGTGATTTCTGCTTTTTCTTTGGGATTCATCACAATTTTTGTGCACATAATTTGTGTGTTTCCAGCGTTAATTTCCAAAATTAAGCCCGGCAACCCCCAATAATCTCCGGGGCCGTGGTTTACCGGAATGTCCATACTGTACCAGGCGGTTACTGGAACCAATTCTATTTTAGGTTCTTCTTCTTTCTCTGCCTCTTTGTTCTCATTATTTTGTCTTCCGAAGGAAAAAGTTCCTGCATTCGCAGGCATTTCAATAATGGTGGTTGCTTTAAAACACAGGTAATTGCCAATCATTTTGGTTTCCTGCTCCATTTTCCATTCGTATGTTTTTAAGTCATCCTTGATCAGGAAGTTTTTGCCGCTGAATTCATTTTCTTTTGCCGAAGTTTTTGTTTGGGTATTTTTATAATATTTCCCAGATGCGCCGCCGCCCATCATTGCAAAACGCATTCCGGGGCCGCCCGCTGCTCCTTGATCCAATTTTACTTCTTCTTTATAGATGGAAGCCGTTTTGTTGAATGTTAAAATATAGGTTTTTTCCATTTGGTTTTTCATCATTTCCTCGATACGTTTAATCCTGTCTGCAGGAATTCCCGAAGCCGCCAAATCCATTTCAACCTTTGTTTTGGTCTGATAAACTGCGCTGCCCTGAAAATCCTGGGCGCTTAAAGCCGTTTGAATTAATAAGAAAACCAACACGATGCTTTTTAAAAGTACATTTAACATTTTACTGATTTTAAAAATTATTTACCAACAAATATAAGCGTTAAAAAATCACCATCACGTTAATTAGTGTTAACGATTGTTAAGCGATTCGGATAAACCAATTTATGTGCTTAACTTTGGCTTATGGATAAGAAAAACTACAAATGGGTTGTTTATTTTATTGGGGTAACCATTTTTACCACCATCGCGGTTCAGGTGTATTGGAATTACCGGGAATATGAGTTAAACAAGCAAAATTTAATCAGCAAAGTACAGCAAAGTCTGGACAATTCGGTTGAAGCCTATTTTGCCAATATCACAAAATCGGGGATTATTACCTTCACTTCTCCAAATTCAAAAAATTCAAAAGACCGGACTGATACCATTGTGGTGAGCACCAATTCGAAATGGGGTTTGCGAAAAAAAGTGGACAGCACCCTGCAAAATATTGCAAAACAAAAAAATCAGAAACCCTTATTCATCAACAGCCAAAGAAATCACGCGTTTTTTACGCCTGATGATGTCATTCCAAAAAATATAGACAGTTTAATTTCCAAGGTTTTTATTTCTATTTCCAGAGATACTTTGGACCTTGAAAAATTGGATAAATATTTGTCTGAAGAACTTAAACGCACAAATATTGGCATTGAATACGGAATGACTTACGATTATTTTCAGTGGATTTCAGATGACAATTTTGATAAAAAATCCATCGACTACAAACTTGAAAATTTTCCTGAAAAGCATTTAACGGTTGTTTCAAAATCCACTTATTTGCCGCACAGAAGCCATTTGGAACTTCGGTTTACCAATGAAACCGCCATTTTGCTGAAAAATTCCTTCATCAGCATTTTGCTTTCGCTTATTTTGTCGATCAGCATTATCGCAAGTTTGATCTATTTGTTAAAAACCATTTACAAACAAAAACAGCTTGCTGAAGTTAAAAACGATTTGATCAACAACATTACCCACGAATTTAAAACGCCTATCGCCACCATTTCAACCGCGCTGGAAGCCATGAAAAACTTCAATGCTTTGGACGATAAAGTAAAGGCCGAAAAATACATTTCTATCGCCAATTCACAAGTGGCCAATTTAAATGTGATGGTTGAAAAAATATTGGAAACCGCCGCCTTAAATCACCAGCAACTGGCGATTAACAAACAACCTGTGGCCATTGCGGCACTTATAGGAAAAGTGGTTGAAAACTATAAAATAACGGCTCCGGAAAAAACCATCATCTTCAAAAATAACATTGGAGATGCGGTTTTAAAAGTGGATCAATTTCACTTCGGAAATGCCCTCGGAAACATTATTGACAATGCGCTAAAATACGGCGGAAAAACGATATCCGTTGAATTGTCTTCCATCAAAAACGCTATTGAAATTGTGATTAAAGACAGCGGAAACGGCATTCCAAGAAACCAGAAAGACAAAATTTTTGAACAGTTTTACCGAATTCCGACAGGCAATACGCACAATGTAAAAGGCTTTGGCATTGGCCTGTATTACACAAAAAATATTATTGAAAAACACGGCGGAACCATTTCCGTAGTGTATGATGCAAACAATGCCACGCTGTTTAAAATTGTATTGCCAAATGAGTAATCCGGTAAAAATATTGTTGGCCGAGGACGAACCTTCTTTGGGACAAATTATTAAAGAAAGTTTAGAAACCCGAAATTTTGAAGTGCTGCTTTGCGCCGATGGTGAAATTGCCTACACCACTTACAAACGGGAAAATCCGTTGTTGCTGGTGTTGGATGTGATGATGCCAAAAAAAGACGGATTTACCCTTGCAAAAGAAATCAGGACAGAAAATCCCGACATTCCCATCATATTTTTAACGGCAAAATCGCAAACTGAAGACGTGGTGAAAGGCTTCAATTTGGGCGGAAACGACTATTTAAGAAAACCTTTCAGCATGGAGGAATTGATTGTGCGCATCAATGCTCTTTTAAAAAGAGGCGATTACGAAAACGGCTCCGAAGTGATTAAAATTGGCGGCTATCTTTTCAATTTTAAAAATCAGACGCTTATTTTTAACGGCCATCCCGAAACCTTGACACATCGGGAATCGGAATTGTTGCACCATTTAATTCAGCATAAAAATCAGGTGTTGGAACGTTCCTTTATCCTCAAAAAATTATGGGGAGACGACGATTTCTTCAATGCCCGCAGCATGGATGTTTTTATCACAAAAATTCGAAAAAAACTAAAAGACGATCCTTCTATCCAAATTATTAACGTTCGCGGTTACGGTTATAAGTTAATTTTTTAAAGCGCCTTAAATTTGTGTTGCAAAAACATAAAAAATTTAAGTAAATTAGCTTTTTTCATTTTCACTTAAAAATTAATTATGCACGTAGCAATTGCCGGCAATATAGGCGCAGGTAAAACAACCCTGACCAAACTGTTAGCCAAACATTACAATTGGGAGCCCCATTACGAATCTGTTGAAGAGAATCCCTATTTAGATGATTTCTACGCCGAAATGGAACGCTGGTCGTTTAATTTGCAGGTTTATTTTTTAAACAGTCGTTTCCGTCAAATTTTGGAAATACGGGAAAGCGGCAAAAATTTGATCCAGGACAGAACCATTTATGAAGATGCCCGAATTTTCGCGCCCAATCTTCACGCGATGGGTTTAATGACCAACCGCGATTTTGTAAATTACGAGTCCCTGTTTGAATTGATGGAGCGCTTGGTTTCACCGCCAGATTTGCTGATTTATTTAAGAGCTACCATTCCAACTTTGGTGGGACAAATTCATAAAAGAGGCCGCGAATACGAAAACTCCATCAGCATCGATTATTTAAGCCGATTAAATGAGCGCTACGAAGCCTGGATCACCAAATATACCAAAGGAAATTTACTGATTATTGATGTGGACAAACTAAATTTCGTGGACAATCCCGAAGATTTATATTCTGTCATCAACAAAATTGACGCACAAATTAACGGACTTTTTTAAACGGAATTAGTCATTCAGAAAGCTTAAAAAATGGGAAAATACGTAAACGACAATTTAATCAATGATGAACGCGTTGAATTGGAAACCACTTATCACTGGATCATCTTTTTTAGTTTAAAAGCACTTTTCACCTTATTCATATCGCCGCTTATTGACCGTTACACCGATGAATTTGCCATCACCAACAAACGCGTCATTATCAAAACAGGATTGATCAGCAGAAAAACTTTTGAAATGAACCATTCAAAAATTGAAAGCGTAAATGTTGACCAAAGTATTTTAGGAAGGATTCTCGGCTATGGAACCATCAATATTGTGGGTTCGGGCGGCACAAAAGAAGTATTTCCCAATATTTCAAAACCTTTGCAATTCAGAAAGAAATTCCAGGAAATGTCCTATTAATGACTAATAAAAACGACATACTCAGTTTGCGAATTCCCACAAAGGAAAACCCTTTGAGAATTTTAATGAGTGCTTGTTTGGCTGGATTAAACTGCGGTTACGACGGAACGGCGAATATCCAAGCGCCCTGAAATTGCTGCAGTATGAAAACGTAAAAATCATAAAATTTTGTCCGGAAGAATTTTCATTCGGAAAGCCAAGAGAAATGTGCGACATTCATGGGGGAACCGGCGTTGACAAGCAAAAGTGTTGACAGAAACTGGAAAAGACTGGACTGCAGGAATGGTAAAAGCTTCGGAAAAAATGCTTGAAATTGCAAAAAATGAAGGTGTTGAACTTGCTGTTATGATGGATGTCAGCGCGGCCTGCGGAAGTCAGGTTATTTACAGCGGAAACCGAATGGCCGAAAATAAAGTGTATCAAATTGGCGCAAGCGTGAGTGCCGCCCAACTCCTGAATAACGGATTTAAAGTAATCAGCCAGCGAGACTTTGCTTCATTAGAAGTCCTGTATTCCAAAATTGATTCCAACCATCTTGTTTTTGAAAATTTAAAAGACCACCACGAAACGGAGTGGTATAAATCTTATTTTATGGGATTATAGGGTCAAAAATAACAGAAATCTGGGTCTTTTCAACCCAAAAATCCCAAAAAAGCATTTCTCAAAAAAGATTTCCCTTCAAATATGAAAAACACCCATTGCTGTGTTTGGCAAGATTGTTGCGCATCCTGTCATAGTTTTAAGGAAGTCAGAAATCCGCCGGCAGCGGTAACTTTTGCATTTGTTGACGTTCTTAAATCTTTAGCCTAAATTTACCAATTATAGACTTTGATGTATGCAGTTTCTGGAAAATCCCCTTTTTAAAAAATACCTTAAATACTTTGTGATCGCAATCTCATCGGTAATACTGTTAAGCTTGCTGTTCTTTTTTTCGGTGTATGCCGGCATTTTTGGGTCTTTGCCCACCGAAGCGGAATTGGCTGCCACAAACAACCAGGAAGCAACGCAAGTCATTTCATCCGACAACAAAATCATAGGAAAATATTTTGAGCAGAACCGCACCAATATTGGCTGGAATGAAGTTCCCAATCATCTTAAAAATGCGTTGATTGCCACAGAAGACAAACGTTTTTTTACCCACAAAGGCTATGATGTTCAGAGTTATTTTCGTGTTTTCTTTAAAACGCTTTTGATGGGCGACAATAAAGGTGGCGGCAGCACCCTGACCCAACAATTGATTAAAAATTTATATGGACGCCGTAATTTTAGCATTTTGAGTATGCCTGTTAACAAAGTGAAGGAAATTATCATCGCGGCGCGCATGGAAAATATGTTCACCAAGGAAGAACTTTTATTGCTCTATCTGAACTCCGTGCCATTTGGCGAAAATCTTTACGGAGTGGAAACTGCCTCCCGAAGATATTTTAACAAACCGGCCAGCAAATTAAAGGTTGAAGAATCGGCTGTATTGGTGGGAATGTTAAAAGCGAACACCACTTTTAATCCGCGTTTGAATCCAAAAAATTCCCTTGAACGCAGAAATATGGTGTTGGATTTGATGGGAAAACAAGGCTATTTGACGGTTATGGAAGCTGATCGTCTGCAAAAATTACCGTTAAAACTAGACTATGAAAACATCACTTTAAATGCACCGGCAGGTTACTTTGTGCATCAGGTTAAGCAAAAAACGCTGGAATTATTGGAAGATCTCACAGACGAAAACGGCAACGAATACAACCTTGAAACTGACGGACTGAAAATATACACCACCCTGAATATGCAAGTTCAGAAAATGGCTACCGACGGCATCCAAAAACATTTGGCCAAAATGCAAAAAGTGCTTGACAAAGAACTTGAAAACCGCAATTTTAAAAAAGCCTGGCTTGCAAAACTAAGAGCTGAGGGCAACCTAACCGATAAAGACAAGAAAAAAAGAGCCATTGAAGTGTTTGACTGGAAAGGGGTAACCACAAAAAACATGAGTAAAATAGACAGTTTATGGCATTATCATAAAATGTTAAATGCTGCGGTGCTCATCACCAATCCAAAAAACGGTGCCATCATTACCTGGGTTGGCGGCAACGATTTCAGAAAACTTCCTTTTGATATGGTGCAGTCGCATCGACAAATTGCTTCCGCTTTTAAACCCATTTTATATGCCACGGCATTTGATCACGGTTTTGAACCCTGCAACTATTTGGAGAATATGGAAAAAACCTATTCAGAATATGATGATTGGTCGCCGAAAAATTTTGACCATAAATTCACCCAAGACAGCACGGTTGCTTTATGGTATTCGCTAACGCACTCCATGAACCTGCCAACAGTTGATTTGTACTTTAAATTGGGAAGGGATAAACTTCTCAATACCTGCAGTAAATTAAATTTTCCCAAAATTAAAGATGATGCGCCGTCAATGGCCTTGGGCACACTCGATCTGTCGTTGGTAGAAATTGTGACCGCTTACGGTGCTTTCGCCAACAATGGCAAAACAACCGAGCCAGTTATGATTGATAAAATCACCAATGCCAGCGGAAAAATATTGTACAAAAGAGAAACTGCCGAACATAAACAAGTTTTCAGCGCAAAAACCAGCCAAATGATCACGGCCATCTTAGAAAATGTAATCAATAACGGAACAGGTAGCGGCGTTAGAAACCAATATGGCCTTCGGGCAGATATTGCCGGAAAAACGGGTACCGCCCAAAACTATTCAGACGCCTGGTTTATTGCCTATACACCCGATTTGGTGATAGGAACCTGGGTTGGCGCCAACACACCCGACGTTCATTTTTACAGTGGCCAGGGTTCAGGATCTTCGTTGGCATTGCCTATCGTGGGAAATGTGCTACGAGGCATTGAAAACAACTCAAAATTGAGAAAACAATTCCTCACCCCGTTTTCAATTCCTTATCCTATTTATGATGACATGCAATGCGACCCATACCATCAAAAAGGAATTGGCGGTTTTTTTAGAAGGTTGTTTAATTAGTAAATCAAGCATTTAATAATCATTAAAATTGAAACTGTGAATCTACCGCCTTTTGATATTTTTCCCCTGATTTCTGACGATAAAATTAGATTGCGACAAATTATTGCATCTGATATGAATGACCTTCTTGAAATTTCATACTATGACGCCAAACAGGCAAAAAACGTGGCACAAGCGATTGAGATGCAGGCGAAAATAGATAAGGATTATGATGAAGGAAATTCTATTCACTGGGGAATTGAGGATATTTTAACAAGTAAAATTGTGGGAACCTGCGGTTATTATCGCGGACTTGACAAAGGTGAAGGAGAACTGGGCTGCGTTTTGCTTCCGCAATTTAGAGGACAAGGTTTTATGACAAATGCGATGCTGCTGGCGATTGACTTCGGATTGAAAAATATGGAACTCAAACGAATTTGGGCAGTCACAACAAAACAAAATAACCAAGCCATAAAACTTCTTGAAAGGCTCAACTTTATCAAATTGACCGACTTGCCGGATGATGAAATTGAATATGAATTAAAAAGAGAAAAAAAGCGATAAATGATTGAAAAAATCGTTAGAAAACTTCTAAAAACTTATGTTTATTAAGAAATTTTAAGCAATATACTTTATATTTGTTCGAATACAATAATTTTTTTCTTCGCCATGACAAATTTAAACGCGCTTCACCGCATTTCGCAATCATTTCCAAATTCCGAAAAAATGCCCGTTTTGTTCCTTGGCCATGGAAGTCCGATGAACGCCATTGAGGAAAACCAATTTGTGACGGGATTTAGAGAAATTGCAAAAACGCTTCCCAAGCCAAATGCCATCTTATGCGTTTCGGCACATTGGTTCACGCAAGGAACAAAGGTTACGGCTATGGAAATGCCAAAAACTATCCACGATTTTAGCGGATTTCCCAAAGAATTGTATGAAGTGCAATATCCTGCCATAGGAAATCCGGCATTGGCAAAAGAAACAAAAGAACTTTTGAAACCCACTTTTGTGGAATTGGATGAAAAATGGGGATTGGACCACGGCGCCTGGAGTGTGATCAAACATTTGTATCCAAATGCCGATATTCCTGTTGTTCAGTTAAGTATTGATTATACAAAACCTGCACAAGTTCATTTTGAACTGGCGCAAAGACTTAACGAATTAAGACACAAAGGAATTTTAATTATTGGCAGCGGCAATATCATCCACAATCTGGGTTTGGTTGATTTTAGAAATTTTGACAAGGACAATTATGGTTACGATTGGGCCATTGAAGCAAGGGAAACCATCAATAAATATCTATTGGAAGGAAACTTCCGGCCATTAATCAATTATGAAAAACAATCGAAATCTTTTCAATTGGCCATCCCAACTCCCGATCATTATTTGCCCTTAATTTACACGTTGGGCTTATGCCAAAAAGGAGAAAGCCTCCTCTTATTCAATGACAAGTTGATGGCGGGAAGCTTAAGCATGACTTCCTTAAAAATAGGGTGAAGATAAATTAGAAAAAGAAGCATTATTTAATTATAAAATAATTTAAAATTCATAACGTTTAATAGGTGCGCCTTTGCGCAAAAATCACCGAGAAAATGAAAAATATATTGATTTTACTGCTTGCAGGCTTTTTAATTTTAAGTTGTAAAAATGTTTCCGAACAGCCTGAAAACTTCCCTGATAAAACAGTTCAGCTAACCTTAAAAAATGATTCCTTAGAAAAGGAAATTGTGCTCCTAAAAAAATTAAACGACTCTTTATCGAAATTAGGACAGGCGGAGGGAAATTTATGGTTTGACAAGGATTTCAACGGTACCCACTTAACCCGTAAGGGAATTAAAAATCCGGAAGAATTTGTTGAAAATGCCCTGCGAAAAAGAACCGACTTAATTCCATTTGAAGCTGTTTTGGGAGGAACGATGAATTTCGGGAAAATTCAATTGCTCGGAAATAAATGGATTATTGCCGATTATAGTGATGGGCATATTCAGGGAAGGTCTATTTATGAATATCGAATTGATGATAAAAAAGCATTGACATTTAAAATTCTGGCTTCAAACGACACCGAATAAACCTTCATCAAAAAAATATTGGTTACCAATTAAATTTCCATTTCCATTTTTCAAAAGGATTTCGTACATATCATTTTAAATCTTAGATTTACAAAACCGCTGCAAGCCAATGGAATGTTGCGGTTCAATTAGTGCATACTATTTTGACTTTTAAACGTAACTATTTGTAAATGAAACGAGCATAACAAATTTTGATACACGAAGAAATGATTCATGGCAGGCAGCAGCTGTTACCGCTAAAAAATAAAATTTAAACAAATGAAACGAGCCATAACAAATTTTGATACACACAGAAATGATTCATGGCGAACCTGCCTGTCCGGCAGGCAGGCAGCATCTGTACCAATAAAAAATAATATATAAACAGATGAAAAAATTAAAATTTCCAAGCGCCCAAACCATATTGCTTGTTATAGCCGCACTTGTAGCGCTTTTAACCTGGGTGGTTCCTTCAGGAAAATACGACAACTTGTCGTACAACGCCGCCGACAACACTTTTATACGAAAAAGTTTGGGAATAGCTGCCGTAATTCCTGCAGAACAGGCTTCTTTAGATGCACTTAATATCAAAATCCCCTTAAAAAAATTTACGGATGGCGCCATCACAAAACCCATAAGTATTCCAAATACCTACAAAAAAACAGCTGCTAATTCGCAAGGTTTTTTTGAATTCGTGCAGTCGCCCATCAAAGGAATCATCGCTGCTTCAGACATCATTTTTTTAGTGTTGATTATTGGCGGACTCATAGGAATTATGAATATGACCGGCGCTTTCGACGCCGGGATTTTTTGGCTGGTGACTAAATTAAAAGGCAGAGAATATATCTTAATCATACTTACCACCACTTTGGTTGCTTTGGGCGGAACCACTTTTGGTTTTGCTGAAGAAACTTTGGCCTTCTTCCCTATTTTAATTCCAGTATTTATCGCCGCCAAATATGACGCTATGGTGGGTTTGGCCTGTATTTTTTTGGGCTCTTCCGTTGGCTCCATGTGTTCAACCACAAATCCGTTTTCAACCATCATCGCTTCAGATGCAGCCGGGATCAACTGGACAACCGGACTTGAAGGAAGAATTTTGATGTTTATAATTAGTGTAACAATCAGCATTTTATACATTCTTCGCTACGCAAAAAAAATCAAGAAAAACCCAACCAAATCACTAATTTATGACCAAAAAGAAACTATGGAATCTCATTTTGGCCAGCTTTCAAAAGGGAAAATTGTTCCTCTAAATAACAAGCTTAAACTCATATTGCTTGTGTTTTCAGCCTGTTTTATCATTATGATCATCGGCGTTGCGATGCTCGACTGGTGGTTTATTGAAATGACTTCTGTATTTTTAGTTGGCGCCATTGCCATAGGTTTTATCGCCAAAATAAACGAATCCGATTTTGTGAATGCATTTTCAAAAGGTGCCGGTGAATTGCTTGGCGTAGCCTTTATCATCGGTATTGCACGCGGCGTTTCCATATTGATGGATGACGGTCTCATTAGCGACACCGTGCTTTATAACGCCAGCGCACTTACCGAAGGCATGAATAAAGGCGTTTTTGTAAATTCACTGTTCTTTATCTACAACGGATTGTCCTTTTTTATTCCTTCTTCCTCAGGAATGGCCGTGCTTACCATGCCCATTATTTCGCCTTTGGCAGATACCGTTGGCATTGGCAGGGAAATTATTGTGAATACCTACCAATACGGCCAGGGTTTGTTTGCCATCATCAATCCTACCGGACTCATATTGGCCTCGCTTGCCATTGTGAAAATTGGTTTTGACAAATGGCTGAAATTTGTGATGCCATTGGTCATTGTCCTGATTTTGGTTTCCATGATTATGCTGACTATTTCTGTTTATTAAAAAAATTTAAAAAACAATGAAAGGCGTTTTAACTATTTTACTTTTGGTATTGTCAAATACATTTATGACCCTTGCCTAGTATGGCCACCTTAAATTTGCCGAATGGAAATGGTTTAACAAATTGGGGCTTATTTCCATAGTTTTAATCAGTTGGGGCATCGCCTTATTCGAATATTCTTTCCAGGTTCCGGCCAACAGAATTGGCTTTAGGGGAAATGGCGGTCCGTTTTCTTTGCTGCAATTAAAAATGATTCAGGAAGTGATTACGCTGGTTGTTTTTGCCGCTTTTTCGCTCATTGCCTTCAAAACAGAAACTTTTAGGCTCAACCATATTATCGCATTTGTCTTTCTCATTCTTGCCGTTTATTTTATGTTCAAAAAGTAAATCCGACTTATTTTGGGCGTTCCCTTTCAGGTCGCGCTTTCCGTTATATCTTTTTTTGCGTTTCACTTCAAAAAAGTATGCCACTGCAATCGCTAACGCAAATTGAACTGCAATTTTAGTAAAAAACACTAAGAATAACTTTGTTTTTTACTATTTTTGGTTCTTAAAGGTAATTTTTTGGACAGACTTCCACAATCGCAAAATCTTTATTCTTAAACAATCAATAAATGCTCAATAGACTGTTTTTTGGACTCATCATCACTTTTATTTTTACAGGCTGTACTATTCAGGCACAAAAAGTTTCCGTTGCGGCGGCTTCCGATTTAAAATTTGCATTGGATTCCATTATTTCGGTTTATCAAAAAAAACATCCATCAGAAAAAATTCAGGTAACCTATGGTTCTTCAGGAAAATTTTTTGAACAAATTCAATATGATGCGCCTTTTGATCTCTATTTTTCGGCAGATGTCAGCTATCCTAAAAAATTAAAAAAACAGGGATTAGCCATTTCCGAAGTAAAAACTTATGGCATCGGCCGGATTGTCATCTGGAGCAAAAAAATAAATCCGAATGTTGAAAAAATGAACTCCTTGCTCGATCCAAAATTGAACAAAATTGCCATCGCAAATCCTGATCACGCGCCTTACGGAGAAAAAGCAAAAGAAAGTATGCAATATTATAAAATTTACGATCAGGTCAAAAGCAAGTTTGTGTACGGAGAAAATATTTCACAAACCGCCCAGTTTGTGCAGCTTGGCGCTGCCGATATTGGCATTGTGGCCTTATCACTGGCATTATCGCCCACGATGAAGAAATCTAAAGGAAAATATTATATCATCCCCGAAGAATCGCACCAGCCACTGGAACAGGGTTATGTTATTTTGAAACATGCCAAAAACAACCCAAATGCCCTAAAATTTTATAATTTTGTGGCATCACCAACCGCCGTTAGGATTTTAATGCATTTCGGATTTACCCAAAAAACCACCTAAATTTTAATGAACATTCTCAAAGGAAATATCACAAATATTCAGGGAAGCGATTCACTTTCCTTGGTTAAAATTGTCGTTGGAAGTACCACTTTTACGGCTATTATTATTGATACGCCAGAGTCCGAAGCTTATTTTAAAATCGGGAATACGGTTAAGGTGTATTTTAAGGAAACCGAAGTGATTATCGCTAAAAATGAACCTTTAAATATTAGCATCCAAAATAAAATTCTTTGTAACATTGATTCCATGAAACAAGGAGAAATTTTATCGGAATTGCATTTGCGTTTCGGAGAATTTACCATTAAATCCCTGATCACCACAAATGCCGTAAAAACACTAAATTTGAAAAATGGTGATGCTGTTTTGGCATTGATAAAAACGAACGAAGTAAGTTTATCGCCCAATGATTGATTTAAATCCTTTATGGTTAACCGCCGAACTGGCCTTGATAACCACCGTTATTTTGCTGGTGGTTTCCTTGCCGCTTTGTTACTGGCTTGCCTTCACCAAATTCAAATTTAAGTCCGTTGTGGAAGCCATTGTGAGTTTACCTTTGGTGTTGCCACCTTCGGTTTTGGGTTTCTATTTACTGGTTGCTTTCAGTCCCCAAAATGCCTTCGGGGAATTTTTGGACCAGTATTTTGATGTCAGGTTGGTTTTCACCTTTGAAGGATTGATTATTGCTTCCGTAATCTACAGCTTGCCATTTATGGTTCATCCCATCCAGGCGGGATTAAAAAATTTACCCACTTCACTGAGAGAAGCTTCATTTACCTTGGGAAAATCGAAATTTACCACACTTATCAAAATTTTGCTTCCCAATATAAAATCGTCCATTTTAACCGGAATTGTATTGACATTTGCCCACACCGTTGGCGAATTTGGCGTGGTTTTAATGATAGGCGGAAGCATTCCCGATGAAACCAGGGTGGCTTCCATCGCCATTTACGATGAAGTGCAGGCCATGAATTATGAAGCGGCAAATTTGTATGCAGGAATTCTTTTTGTTTTCACCTTTCTGATTCTTTTGGGTGTTTACCTTATTAACAACACCTTCAGCAAGGCAAATCCGCTAAACAATGATTAAGTTTTACGCCCATAAAACCTTGCAGACAGCCGACGGAAAACTTCCTTTGGATGTGTCGTTTTCTGTGGAAAAAGGACAATTTATCACCATTTACGGAAATTCAGGCGCCGGAAAAACCACCATCCTCAGGATTTTAGCCGGACTCACCGACACCGAAAAATCACTGATTGAAATTGAGGGTGAGTGTTGGAACAATACCGATAAAAAAATAAATTTGCCCATCCAAAAACGTTCGGTCGGATTTGTGTTTCAGGATTATGCCTTATTCCCCAATTTAACCGTTCGGGAAAATTTGGCTTTCGCGCTGCAAAAAGGAAATGATAAAAATATGGTGAACGAATTGCTGGAATTGATGGAATTGCAATCACTGCAAAACAGCAAACCACAACATTTATCGGGCGGACAAAAACAACGTGTCGCTTTGGCCAGGGCCATTGTGCGCAAACCAAAAATATTGCTGCTTGATGAACCGCTTTCGGCGCTTGATGACGAAATGCGCTTTAAATTACAGGATTATATTTTAAAAGCGCACCAACAATACCAACTTACCACTATTTTGGTGAGCCATCATTTACCCGAAATATTTAAACTTTCTGACCTTGTGATTTTACTCGATAAAGGAAAAATCATCAAAAAAGGCACACCGGCTGTTGTTTTTTCCGAAGAAAAAATAAGCAGCAAATTTAAACTTACGGGAGAAATTATCGCCATCGAAAAAAGCGATGTGGTTTATATTGTCAGCGTGCTTTCCGGTGCCAACATCATCAAAGTTATCGCCACCGAAGATGAAATAATGGAATTAAAAATTGGCGTAAAAGTTTTGGTGGCCTCAAAAGCTTTCAACCCGATGATTCAAAAAATAAGCTGAGAAATTTAAGCGTAATTCAATGTTTAATACTTAAAATTATAATTATGAAAAGTTTACTTTTATGCAGTCTGTTTGTTTTTTTATCCTGCACTTCAAATAAAATTGATGAAATTCAGTGCACAGAAGAAGCGCGTGCCGGATTGAACATCACCGTAAAAAACGCTGTGAACAATCAGGTTTTAGGCACTGGCATTACGGTAATTGCAAAGGACGGAAATTATACTGAAACGCTCGAATTTTTTAATGCGAACAACCCTGTTTTTTCTGGTGCCTGGGAACGCGCAGGAACTTATATTATCACTGTTTCAGGAGTTGGTTACACTACTTTTGTTTCTGCTGCGATTACAGTGACGGCAGACGAATGTCATGTGATTCCCCAGCAACTTCAAGTTGTTTTGCAGCCTGAATAGTTTTTAAATCTTTATAAAATTCAATGATATTTTAAACAAAAAATTCCGCCTATTGACGGAATTTTATATGATATAATCTAAATTTAAAAATCACTTAAGATTTACTCTTCAGTTGTAGCTTTCACTTCAACCTTAACGTCTTTTAGATTTTGAATTTCAGCCTTCACCTCAGCTTCTGTTCCTTCAAAAACCTTTTCATCTGTTGAAACTGTTCCATTTTCAGTGGTTGTTGTGGTAACAACCGCTTTTAGGGATCCATCTTCATTAGTGCTCATAATTACTTGCACTTCTTTGGAAATTTCTTGAGAAACCATTTCTGTTGGTGCATTTTCTTGGTTATATGCTGCAACTTCAGCAGGATCTAATGCAATACTTGGCGCAATCACCAACGCCACAACCGACATTAATTTCAATAAAATATTTAATGATGGCCCTGAAGTATCTTTAAATGGATCTCCAACGGTATCACCAACAACTGCCGCTTTATGCGTATCAGTTCCTTTTAAACCTTTTTCTTCAATTGTTTTTTTGGCATTGTCCCAGGCACCGCCGGCATTTGATTGGAAAATAGCCATTAAAACGCCTGTTACTGTTACACCAGCCAATAAGCCTCCCAACATTTGGGCACCACCAATATATCCCACCAAAACCGGCACTGCAATCGCCATTAAACCTGGCAATACCATTTCTCTTAATGAAGCTTTTGTAGAGATTTCAACACATTTTGAATAATCGGCAACACCATCTGCGGCGTCAAATATTTTCCTGTCTTCCACCGATGCTTTAGACATATCCGAATCATATTTTTTCATCACCACCAACGCAGCTTTCAATTCAGGAATCTCTTTAAACTGGCGACGAACCTCTTCAATCATAGCCATAGCTGCACGTCCAACTGCATTCATTGACAAGGCTGAAAAAACGAACGGCAACATACCACCCACAAAAAGTCCGGCCATAATTTCAGGTCTGGAAACATCAATAGAAGTTAAATTTGCGGTTTGCATAAATGCTGCAAACAAAGCCAAAGCCGTTAAAGCGGCAGAAGCAATGGCAAATCCTTTTCCGATAGCAGCTGTTGTATTCCCAACGGCATCTAATTTATCTGTACGCTCGCGCACTTCTTTTGGCAATTCAGCCATTTCAGCAATACCGCCGGCATTGTCGGAAATTGGACCGTAAGCATCAACAGCCAATTGAATTCCTGTATTTGCCAACATCCCAACGGCTGCAATGGCAATACCATATAAACCGGCAAAATGATGCGAAACCAAAATTGCTGCTGCAATTAAAAGAATAGGAATGGCGGTTGACATCATACCAACACCCAATCCTGCAATTATATTTGTTGCTGCTCCAGTTTCTGATTGTCTAACAATAGACATTACAGGTTTTTTTCCAGTAGCAGTATAATATTCTGTAACTTTTCCAACCAATAAACCAGCCACTAAACCAGCAATTGTTGCCCAAAAAACACCCATTGAAGTGTATTCAATATTATCAAAAACCCAAGATTTTGGAAGCATTTGATCAATAACAAAATAAGAAGCAACAACCATTAAACCGGCAGATCCAAATTCACCAATATTTAAAGCGGTTTGTGGATTCCCGCCGTCTTTTACTTTTACAAAGAAAGTCCCGATAATTGACATAATAATACCAACTGCCGCTAAAACCATCGGCAAATAAATTGCGCCTAAGCCATCAAACGAAGTCTTAAAAGCGTCTATGTTCACAAAAGCAGCTCCCAATACCATCGTTCCAACAATAGAACCCACATACGATTCAAATAAATCGGCTCCCATACCGGCAACGTCTCCAACATTATCTCCAACGTTATCAGCAATAGTAGCAGGATTTAAAGGGTGGTCTTCAGGAATACCGGCTTCCACTTTACCAACAAGATCGGCGCCAACATCGGCCGCTTTGGTATAAATACCTCCACCAACACGGGCAAACAAAGCGATTGAAGATGCTCCAAGCGAGAATCCTGAAAGTACATTGAGCACTTCAGAAATTTCCCAACCTTGTCCGCTATAAAACATAAATAATGAACTCAATCCTAAAACACCAAGACCAACAACGCCCAATCCCATTACTGCACCACCTGCGAAAGCTACTTCTAAAGCTTTTCCTAAGGAAGTTCTTGCAGCTTGCGTAGTTCTTACGTTTGCTTTGGTGGCAACTTTCATTCCTATAAAACCTGCCAAAGCTGAACAAACAGCTCCAACAACAAAGGATAGCGCAACCATTCCGTTCGACCCTTCTTCATAAGTTCCTTTGAAATAGAGTAATATTGCAACGGCAGCCACGAAAATTGAAAGTATTTTATACTCAGCTTTCAAAAATGACATTGCTCCATCGGCAATATTTTTGGCAATTCTTGCCATTTTTTCATTTCCTCCATCTTGTTTGGCAACCCAAGAGTTTTTGAAAAACACAAATACAAGTGCCGCTACACCAAACAGAGGCAAATAATTTACTATTAATTCCATTTCTTTAAATGTTAGTTATAATTAGTTAATTTTTTTTTACAGGGGCTAAAATTAGTAAAATTAGGCAGATAAAAAAAACCATCTATAATTTTTAAAGATGGTTTAATTTTATGGTCTTTTATTTGTCGATTATATGGTAAAAGTCCTTTTTTTCTTGTGTTCGCTTAAATTGTACCGTTCTATACATTTCGCAACAATCTCATAAGCTTCTTTTACATCTCCCCAACCGCCAACATCAACTTTCTTTTTTTCCAAATCTTTATATACCTGAAAGAAGTGTTCAATCTCTTTTACCTGATGCGGATTCATATCGGAAATATCATTTAACTGATTCCAAATTGGATCGGAAATAGGAACGCAAATAATTTTTTCATCCGGCCCTTTTTCATCGGTCATGTGGAAAACGCCAATTGGTTTAACTTCCATTACGCACATAGGAAATGTTGGTTCGCCACCCAAAACTAAAACATCAAGCGGATCTTTGTCCAAAGCCAAAGTTTCAGGAATAAATCCGTAATCTCCGGGATACATCATAGAAGAAAACAACATTCTGTCGAACCTGATTTTATGCAACACAAAATCATACTCATACTTATTTCTGCTTCCTTTTGGGATTTCAATCAATACGTCGAAAGTTTTCTCGGTTTTATCACTCATTTTCTATTAGTTAAATAGTTAAAAATTTTTTCAAAAATACAAAAATCATATTCCAACAAACGGCTAATTGCGGTAAATTTTAGAAATAAAATCCGAAGGAACCTTTTATGGCAAAATTATTGGCGTTTGGCACATCTCTGTAATTTCCTCTCCAGCTAAAATCAATTCGGAAAACCTTAAATATATTTCCTACGCCAACACTGTACTCATAATATATGTTTGAAGGCGCCACATAATTTATGTTTGAAGCGCTCAATGCAATATTTTTGTCGGAAATTTCTCCCCAAACCGCTTTTGCGCCAACAATTTCACGCAAGTTAAGTTTTCTGAACAATGGAATTCTTGAAAAGAATTTTCCGTTAAAATTGTGTTCTACGTGGAGCGACGCATAGGTATCTGTCACAAATTCGTAATAATCCAACAAAGAATACGTGTTTTCGATGGTAAAATACGATTGATTTCCTGGCACCACATTCAGCAAACCAAGCGGCACTTCCCCAAATGTTTTGCCCACTTCAAAAGTGGTGAACATTCTTCCCAAACCGCCAATTAACAATGGCTGACGGTAATAAAACTGAACTTTTTGGTAATCAAAATCGCTGTTAAAAAGGCCTTTAATTCCTTTTGAATAATTCAAAAATAAGGTAGAATAAACATCGGTAACTTCATTGCGTTCCACGCCATAGCCGATCGTTTTTCTTTTTGGCGTGTAGGTTACCGTAAAATCAATTTCAGATTGCGACACGTCAGCTTTTTTGATATTGTTTTCCTTATCAACCCAATAATCCAGATTAAAAGTTTCCGGTGAAGCTGATTCCAGAGTTCTGTATGATGCGCCAACTTTGAAATTTAAGTTATTCCATGGCTCGATTGACATGAAAAAATTAGACAAATTGATGGAAGTCAGCTTGCTGTTGTCTCCCGAAGAAAACAAAGAAGACGAAGCAAAACTTCTGCCCATTACATCATTGGTGGTGGTTAAACTTACGCCAATTTGTTCCACATCGCGCCTGTTTCCCAAGCCGATAATAAACCTGCTTTTCGGCGCTAACATCCATTTTCCCGAAATGCCATATTTAAATTTATCATCTTTAAATCCGTAAGCCGTATATCCCTGCAAGCGCCAAGGCTCATTTCCGCCTAAATAAGTTCTTCCTCCGGCACGCAAACGCCAGCCTTCAACATCATTTTTTCCGAAGGTTGAAAACACATCGCCAAAATCAAATTTATTCATCTCAATATAACCGGAACCTAAAATGGAAACCAAATTATAAATGCGCTTAAATTTAGGGACGGTCGTCAAAGTATCCAACAATTGATAAATACCCAGTTCATTCTCATTTAATTTTTCCAGTCGGTTTTCACTCCAATAATCATCAGGTTTTGAGTAAATATTTTTGTCGTAAACATTTATTTCTTCATTATAAAAAACATCCGATTTTTTTTCGTTGAAGAGATAATCCTTAAACATCGTGGTTCTTTTGCCATACAAACCTTTCGATTTGTCTTTTTTGTTGAAACTGAAATCGGACATCATATAATCCCTTTTCAGCAAAAAAACCGAATCATTCAACACATCAAATTCCTGTTCAATATAAATATCCTTTACCCAGTTAATATTGGCGCTTTTGTTGGCCTGCATATTAATTTTTTTAATGGCAAATGTGGTGTCGTTCACCCAAAAATTACCCTTAAAAGTAAGCTCTCCTTTTCTGCGCGGATAGTATAAAATATTAAAACACCATTTATTGTCGATAAAAGCGCTGTCGGCCAAAATATAATTATAGGTTGAAACGCCTGCGGCTTTAGAGATTGGACTTACAAAACTTTTGTCGAAAATTTTAATGTAGCTGTCGTAAACATTATAGTCCACATATAAATCTTTGATAAATGCGATAACATTTTGGTTGTTTTCGAATCCAGAATTTTTATTGGCCACCAAATCTTCCCGAAGCTTTTTTCCGCCTTTGTTTTTTCCAAAAGATTTGTAAACGGATTCGTTGATAAAAATGGGCAAAAAAGCTTTTCCCGTAACATTTGAAGTGTCAATGCCGTCAAAAATAAACTCCATGCCTTTAAAGAATTTGCTTTTTATCATGGCGCTGTCAATATTATTCATATCAAATTCCAATTTTTCATACTTGTTATATTGATATTGGTCAAATAAATAGATTCCATTTTCGCGCTTCTTGGCCCAAATTTTTTCCAAGATGGCAATGGCCGGATTTCCCTTTTTCTTAACCTTGCCGCTGTAAATAAAAACCTGCTCCAATTGCGCGGCTTCTTCTTTTAAAACAATGCGTAAATTATAATCCCAGCTTTTTATTGGGAATTTTTTGGTTTCATAGCCCAAAAAAGAAACTTCTATTTGCGTATATGTTTTATTGGATTCCAGATAAAACTTCCCGTTTTCATCGGAAACGGTTCCTATGGATGAACCCACAAAAACAATATTTGCAAATGGAATTGATTGATTATTTTCGTCTTTAACAACGCCACCAATTTTTACTTGGGAAAAACCCGTTAAAAAGGCAAATGAAAACAGGAAACTTAAGAAAATATTATTTTTTTTCATCATAAAAAAACCTTTCAACATTAATTTGAAAGGTAATTGTTGTGCAAATTCTATGCCTTATTTTTTATACAAAACTTCTTTCACCGCTTTTACCACATCATTGGCGTTTGGTAACCATTCTTCCAATAAAACCGGAGAATAAGGTGCAGGGGTGTCAGCAGTCGTGATTCTTTTTATGGGCGCATCTAAATAATCGAATATATTTTCTTGCACTTGGAACGCAATTTCAGAGGAAACGCTGCCAAAAGGCCAGGCTTCTTCCAAAATAACCAATCGGTTTGTTTTTCTTACCGATTTAAAAATGGCTTCGCTGTCCATTGGCCTGATGGTTCTCAAATCAATAATTTCAACCGAAATTCCTTCTTTTTCCAAAATATCTGCAGCAATATAAGCTTCTTTAATTATTTTTCCAAAAGACACAATAGTTACATCTGTTCCTTCTCTTTTGATGTCGGCAACGCCAATTGGCACAATATATTCGCCATCCGGAACTTCGCCTTTGTCGCCATACATTTGTTCCGATTCCATAAAAATAACCGGATCATCATCCCTTATTGCTGCTTTCAGCAAACCTTTTGCATCATAAGGATTTGACGGCACCACCACTTTTAAACCCGGCGTGTTAGCAAACCAATTTTCAAAGGCCTGTGAATGTGTGGCTCCCAATTGACCGGCAGATCCGGTTGGACCGCGAAATACAATAGGGCAATTTATTTGTCCGCCCGACATTTGTCTGATTTTTGCGGCGTTATTTATAATTTGGTCAATGCCCACCAAGGCAAAGTTAAAGGTCATATATTCCACAATTGGCCTGTTTCCGTTCATTGCAGATCCAATCGCAATTCCCGTAAAACCCAATTCGGCAATTGGAGAATCAATTACGCGTTTTGCGCCAAACTCATCCAACATTCCTTTTGAAGCTTTATAGGCACCATTATATTCAGCAACCTCTTCTCCTATAAGGTAAATGGTTTCATCCCTTCTCATTTCTTCACTCATGGCCTCACAAATGGCTTCTCTAAATTGTATAGTCTTCATCTTTTCTATTTTTTAGGATTTGCAAAATTAAACAATTATAACAGTTCTATCAAAAAAATAATGTTTTAATAAAAATATTACTATGCGTGCATAATATATTTAAAAAAAATATTATATTCGTAGCATATTAAATAAAAAGACGTGTAATTTTATACCAAATATCCAAACACCAAGATTCCATGAAAATATTAGTTTGTATCAGTCACGTTCCCGACACCACATCAAAGATAAATTTTGCAGAAAATGATTCAAAATTTGACAGCAACGGCGTGCAATTTGTCATAAATCCCTATGATGAATTTGCCTTGACAAGAGCCATGTGGTTTAAGGAAAAACAAGGAGCCACCGTAACCGTTGCCACAGTTGGAAACGCTGCCACAGAACCTACTTTACGCAAAGCTTTGGCCATTGGCGCCGATGATGCGATTAGGGTAAATACGGAAGCTTTAGATGGTTTTATCGTTGCAAAAGAATTGGCCGAAGTGGTAAAAAACGGCGGTTACAATTTGGTGCTTGCAGGAAAAGAATCCATCGATTATAACGGCGGAATGGTACCAGCCATGCTTGCCACATTGTTAGATTTTAATTTTGTAAATGCCTGTATAGGACTGGAAATTGATGGCGATAAAGCCACTA
Organism: Lutibacter sp.; assembly: GCA_036567345.1. Taxonomy (GTDB): domain Bacteria; phylum Bacteroidota; class Bacteroidia; order Flavobacteriales; family Flavobacteriaceae; genus Lutibacter. The sequence goes on along the minus strand of DATCUQ010000040.1, from coordinate 10,868 downwards.
TTTCTCGTGAAATTGATGGCGGAAAAGAAATGCTGGAGGCAAACCTTCCTTTAATTATTGCCGGACAAAAAGGCTTGGTTGAAGAAAAAGATTTGCGAATTCCAAATATGCGCGGCATTATGATGGCGCGTCAAAAACCATTGACCATAGTGGAATCTTCCAACGGAAAAGCAACAACGTCCATTGTTTCTTTTGAAAAACAGCCAGCAAAATCGGCCTGTAAATTAGTGAATGCCGACAATGTGGATGAACTTATTGGTTTATTGCACAATGAAGCAAAGGTTATTTAAAACCATTGCTTAACAGTTCAACAAGAATTAAAAAAATATAAATTCATTTTAGTATTAAATCTAAAATCCAAAATCTAAAATAATATGTCAGTATTGGTTTTTGCCGAATCATCGGAAGGAAAATTTAAAAAATCTGCTTTAGAAGTAACTTCCTACGGGAAAAAAGTTGCAGAGCAATTGGGAACCAACGTAGTGGTATTGACGATAAATTCAAGTGACCCTTCAATCCTATATAACTATGGTGCAGAAAAAGTATTAACGGTCACAAACAATGCGTTGAAAATTTTTAATGCCAAAATAGTTGCCAATATTGTTAAACAAGCTGCAGAAAAGGAAAGCGCACAAGTTATCATCATCGATTCAAATGCGAACGGATTGTACTTTGCCCCTATGGTTGCCGCCAATTTAAATGCGGGTTTTGCAAGCAATGTGATCGCTTTGCCAAGTAAAACTTCGCCTTTTACGGTGAAAAGAAAAACGTTTTCCAACAAAGCGTTTAACAACACACAAATACTAACCGACATAAAAGTTATTGCACTTGCCAAAAACGCATTCGGTTTGGTTGAAAACAAAGTTTCTGGCGCAAGCGAGGAATTTTCTCCTGTTTTGGTGGATAGCAATTTAGTTTCTGCCGCTATTGAGCAAACTACAGGTAAAGTTACCATTGCTGATGCCGACATCGTCGTTTCAGGCGGAAGAGGATTGAAAGGTCCTGAAAATTGGGGAATGATTGAAGAGCTTGCAAGTGTTTTGGGCGCAGCGACTGCCTGTTCAAAACCAGTATCTGATTTGGGCTGGAGACCTCACAGTGAACATGTTGGGCAAACCGGAAAACCGGTATCTTCAAACTTATACATTGCCATTGGAATTTCAGGCGCCATCCAGCATTTGGCCGGCGTAAACTCCTCAAAAGTTAAAGTGGTCATCAATACCGATCCCGAAGCGCCTTTCTTTAAAGCAGCAGATTACGGAATTGTTGGCGATGCTTTTGAAGTGGTTCCTAAATTAATTGAAAAGTTAAAAGAATTTAAAGCGAATAACGCATAATTTTATTAAATTGTGCCTCTAAATAAGGCTGCCTAATTATTGGGATAAAATCCTTTGATTAGACGGTCTTTTTTGTTAATTTTATGTTATGAGTTTAGTTCAACTAAATATTAAAGGAATATCTTACAGCCAAACACAAAGTGGTGCTTATGCACTGGTTTTGAGTGAAGTGGACGGAACAAGAACGTTACCAATTGTGATTGGGGCGTTTGAAGCGCAGTCCATTGCCATCGCTTTGGAAAAAGAAATAAAACCTCCACGCCCGCTTACACATGATTTATTTAAGACTTTCGCCGACCGATTTCACATCGCCATTAAGCAGGTAATCATCCATAAATTGGTTGATGGCGTGTTTTATTCGAGCCTGATTTGTGAGCGCGATAAAATTGAAGAAATTATTGATGCCCGTACTTCCGATGCCATCGCTTTGGCAACACGATTTAATGCGCCAATTTATACCTATGAAAATATTTTGGACAAAGCCGGAATCTATTTAAAAGCCAAAGATGAATCAACAGACGAAGGAGAAGAAAACTTAAGCATTGAAAAATTAATTGAAGAACCTGAAAAAGCAAGCTCTTATTCCAAAGACACCCTTGAAGATTTGAATGAAAAATTAGATAAAGCCGTTCTAAATGAAGATTATGAATTGGCCGCAAAAATTCGTGACGAAATAACTAAACGCACTTCATAACAACCTACTTTATGGTAAAAAAAATAAGCTTAGCTACCCTTTGCTTCTTCAGTATTTTTTCAGTAAACGCACAAGAAACCATCCAAAACACCATTATTGACAACCAAGGATTCTCGACAACTTCGCTATGGCGCGGGGCTTTGGGAATGGTGTCTTTAATTCTTATTTCCTATTTGCTCAGCAATAACCGCAAAGCCATTAACTGGAAAACAGTTGGCGCAGGATTAACTGCCCAATTGCTTATTGGAATTGGTGTTTTAAAAGTGCCTTTTATTCAGCGGATATTCGAATTTGTTGGTGGAATTTTTACCAATATTTTAGATTTCACCGCTGCAGGAAGCCAATTTTTATTTGGCGGCTTGATGAATATTGAATCCTTCGGATTTATATTTGTGTTTCAAATTTTGCCCACCATCATCTTCTTTTCAGCATTAACATCCTTATTGTTTTATTTGGGCGTCATACAAATTATTGTAAAGGGAATGGCGTTGGTGTTGACCAAATTATTGAAAATTTCTGGTGCTGAAAGTTTGTCGGTTGCCGGGAATATCTTTTTAGGCCAAACGGAAGCGCCTTTAATGATAAAAGCCTATTTGGAACGTATGAACCGTTCAGAAATATTATTGGTGATGGTTGGAGGAATGGCCACTGTTGCCGGAGGTGTTTTAGCCGCGTACATCGGATTTTTAGGCGGAAATGATCCTGTTTTAAGACTGCAATTTGCCAAACATTTATTGGCAGCATCAGTAATGGCAGCTCCCGGAGCGATCGTAATCTCAAAAATGTTGTATCCGCAAACGGAAAAAATTAATACCGACGTGAATGTTTCCCAGGAAAAAATTGGTTCAAATATTTTAGATGCCATTGCCAACGGAACCACGGAAGGCTTAAAATTAGCAGCCAATGTTGCCGCTATGTTATTGGTTTTTGTGGCTTTAATCGCCATGCTAAACGGTATTTTGGGTTGGATTGGTTCTGTAACCTATTTAAATGATTGGATTGCTGCCTATACTCCTTATCAAAAATTTTCTTTGGAATCTATTTTAGGTACTATTTTTGCGCCATTAATGTGGATAATTGGCGTTGCGAGAGAAGATATGATGCTCATGGGACAATTGTTGGGCGTAAAATTGGCCGCAAGCGAGTTTGTGGGATATATTCAATTGGCTGAATTAAAAAACATGGCCAATGTAACCCATCTAACTTATAACAAATCGGTCATTATGGCAACTTATATGTTGTGTGGTTTTGCCAACTTTGCCTCAATCGGCATTCAAATTGGCGGAATTGGTTCATTGGCGCCGGGCCAGAGAAAAACATTGTCGGAGTTTGGACTTAAAGCCGTTATTGGCGGTTCAATAGCCTCATTGTTATCCGCAACAATTGCCGGCATGATTATTGGCTAGCGCCCTAACCTCGAAGGGAAAATTTTTGATTAGATGTCTTCAATTAAAAGCATATTGTAGCGTTTATGAAAAAAGGGAAGTTCTATTTACAACGGCATTTGGTTAGGGATTGCAACGATATCCTTTTTTGATTCGCCTTTTCGGCGAAGTAAAAAAGATAGAGTGAAAAGCCCGACCCGCAGGGTAACGCCCACCGAAATAGCGGGCAGGCCCAGAAAACTATTTGTAAATTGCTGTACTTATTGGAATTAAATTATAAAAAATTAACGCACAAACAGGAAAATGAAACGAGCATAACAAATTTTATACAAAAAAGAATAATTAATGGCGAACCTACCTGCCGGCAGGCAGCAATCTGTTACCGCTAAAAAATTAAAATTAAAACAGATGAAACAATATCTAGACTTAATAAAATACGTTCAAGATAAAGGAACGCTCAAAGAAGACAGAACAGGAACCGGAACGAAAAGTGTGTTTGGTTATCAGATGCGGTTTGATTTAAGCGAAGGATTCCCAATGTTGACCACAAAAAAATTGCATTTAAAATCTATTATTTATGAATTGTTGTGGTTTTTAAAAGGCGACACCAACATAAAATATTTGAATGAAAACGGCGTGAAAATATGGGATGCCTGGGCAAATGAAAACGGCGATTTAGGTCCGGTTTACGGACATCAATGGAGGAACTGGAATAGCGAAGACATCGATCAGATTTCTGAATTGATCCAAACCATAAAAACCAATCCAGACAGCAGAAGAATGCTGGTTTCAGCCTGGAATCCAAGTGTTTTACCCGATACTTCTGTTTCTTTCGCTGAAAACGTTGCCAACGGAAAAGCGGCATTACCGCCTTGTCATGCCTTTTTTCAATTTTATGTGTCCGACGGAAAATTATCCTGCCAATTGTACCAACGCAGCGCCGACATATTTTTAGGCGTACCTTTCAACATTGCTTCCTACGCCCTATTTACGATGATGGTTGCGCAGGTTTGCGATTTAAAACCCGGCGATTTTATCCACACTTTTGGCGATGCACATATTTACAGCAACCATAGCGAACAAATTAATTTACAATTATCAAGAACACCAAGAGAATTGCCTAAAATGGAAATAAATCCATCGGTAAAAAACATTTTCAATTTTAAATTTGAAGATTTTAACCTGGTAAATTACAATCCGCATCCCCATATTAAAGGAGATGTTTCAGTATAAAAATTGCATTACATTATGAAAAACTACTTATTACTAATATTCTTATTATATTCAATTATTGCCTTCCCTCAAAAAATAAAAACATCTGATAGCTTAAGACAGAATCAGGTCGAAGTGTTTCCAATATACAAAGGTTGTGAAAAAGACAAGGATAAACAGCGCTGTTTTGCAAGAAAAATTTCCTTACATATTTCAAAAAATTTTAGACCAGAAAATTTTCAGCAAATCATTAAGGATTACAAAGTGAAAAAAATATTTATCCAATTTAACATCAACAGGGAAGGTTATATTGATAGCGTTAAAATAGAATCTACTCATGAAAAAATGGAGATTGAAGCAAGAAGGGTAATTAATTTAATTCCAAGATGTATTCCAGGAAAAACAAATAATGAACCTATAAGTGTTAAATATTCATTGCCGATTACTTTAAAAATTGAAGATATAAAAAAACCCATTACAAGAAAAACACCATGGGATAAAAGTAGTAGTCGAAATTATTGAAATTTAATATTTCTTTAATAAACAGTTTGTAAAACTTTTAATATATTTAAGACTCTTAAAGAAAAAGAAAATGAATGCACCTAAACTAAAAATCGCCATCATTAAAAGAATCATTGAAATAGATGATACTGAGTTATTAAAATCCATTGAAGGTCTTTTTAACACTTCCGATAATAACATTTCAAAATTTTTGTTATTGGCCAATGAAAAGCTGCAACACGAAAACGAAAATGAAACGGAAGATTTCACTGCCTACATTAAAGAATGGGTTAAAAATATGTAATTATGGACGCCATAAAAGAACAACATGAATTGTATGAAAATGCGCGAAAACGCAGCATACAAAAAAAGAGGCTTTATTATCATTTTATAGTGTTTATAGTTGGCGCAATATTTTTGATACTGCTTAACAAAATTTTAAAAGTAGGCGAAACGGTTGTTGAAAATTGGTTTGTTTGGGCCATAACCTTATGGTTTTTCTTTTTTGTTTTGCATTTTATCAATGTATTTGTAACCAATCGTTTTATGGGAAAAGAATGGGAACGCATCCAAACCGAAAAATTAATCCAGAAGCAGGAATTGAAAATTGCACAATTAGAAAAAGAAATGGCCATTGAAGCCAAATTAAAAGCAGAAAAGGCGCAAGAATTATATAATTTTGAAAAGGATAAAAAAGTGAGCGATCTAGACAACGCAACTGAAGAATGGTAACCATTATAGCCGCGATTGCAGAGAATAATGCCTTGGGCAAAAACAACCAACTTATCTGGCATTTACCGGCAGATTTAAAGCGCTTCAAAAAAACGACTTTAAACCACGTTGTTATTATGGGGCGAAAAACTTTCGAATCGCTGGGAAAACCACTACCAAACAGAACCAATATCCTTGTCACCCGAGATAAAAATTATAAAGCTGAAGGTTGTGTTGTGGTAAATTCTTTAAAAGAAGCACTTGAAACAGCCACAAAAGAAGATGAAAATCCGTTTATTTTAGGAGGCGCAGAAATTTACAAACAAGTATTGCCATTTACCGACAAACTCGATGTGACTTTTGTTCACCATCAATTTGATGCGGATGTTTTTTTTCCCGAAATAGACAAAAAAATCTGGAAAGAAACTTCACGAGAAGACTTTAAAGCCGACGAAAACAACAAGTACGATTTCAGCTTTGTTACCTTCGAGCGCATTTAATACTTGTATTATTTAATTTCCAATATAAAAGGCATTCTTGCCTGCATTCCTTTTAATTCTGAAAATTGTTTGATGGTTTGGTATGTTTTATAATTTTCCAATCCCAATGCTTCAATCATCGCTTTTTCTTTTGATTTCATGAAAGGAAAACTGCTTAATTTCTCTCCTAAATCCAATTTATAATCTGGGTAATTACGCACTTTATAGTCAACAATTGCAGCCAATTCGGCCGCATAACTTATGGCATCATCCAAATCTCCCAACTCATCAACCAAGCCATTTTGTAAAGCATCCACTCCTGACCAAACTCGGCCTTGCGCAATACTGTCAACTGCCTGAACGCTCATATTTCTTCCAGAAGAAACCCTGGCCACAAACGCAGTGTAAATATCTTCAACCCCTTCGGTGGTTACTGTTCTGAACTCCTCGGAGATTGGTTCAAAAAGACTGTAATTTGGACTTTTATTGGTGCTCACCTGTTCGGCATTTATACCAATATTATCGGCTAACTTGCTCATATTTGGGATTGCTCCAAAAACACCGATTGACCCTGAAACTGTGGTAGGTTCCGCAAAAATTCTATCCGCATTACAAGCAATATAATAGCCTCCTGAAGCCGCAACATCTCCCATGGAAACCACTACCGGGAGTTCTTTTTTGGTCAATTCCAATTCGCGCCATATTAATTCTGAAGCCAATGCGCTTCCTCCCGGTGAATTAATGCGCAACACAATTGCTTTTACATTGCTGTCTTTTCTTGCTTTTCGAAGAGCTTCTATAATTAATTCCTGTCCAATATAATCTTCACTTCCTTTGCCATACATAATTTCTCCTTGAGCATAAATGACGGCAATTTTATTGGTGGCACTTGAAATAACCCAACCTTTTCCTGTGGCAATATAGTCAGAAAGTGTAATTATTGACAATTCATCATCGGCTGAAATACCTGAAGCCATTTTCAATTTGGTTTCATATTCATCCAAATAAACAGCGGCATCAACAATCTTGTTTTTAACCGCCAATGTTGCGTTTCGAGCCCATAAATTATCGGCAACAGCATTGAGTTCGGCGATTGTTTTATTTCTGCTTTTTGAAATATCAACTAACAATTCACCCCAAATAGACTGTAAAAATGTGGTAATTTGCTCTCTGTTCTCATCACTCATTTTATTGTAAAGGAATGGCTCAACAGCACTTTTGTATTTTCCGTGTCGGATCACTTCCATTTTTACGCCGGTTTTATCCTGCAAATCTTTAAAAAACAACACTTCGGAAGAAAGACCTTTAAAATCGATTCCGCCTAAAGGATTCATAAAAATTGAATCGGCCACAGAACCTAAATAATATGATTTCTGATTGTAAACATCTCCATAGGCCATCACAAATTTACCTGATTCCTTAAATTCCTCCAATTTATTTCTGATTGCCTGTGTTTGCGAAATCCCAGCATTTACATCAATCGTATTGATGCTTATTCCTGCAATATTTTCATCATTCTTTGCGTTTTCAATGGCATTGATAATTTCATTTAACCCCATCTTTTCATCGCTTAACGCAAAAAATTCATCAATTAAATCAGTGCCTTTTGGCGCATAATCTTTCACAACACCATCCAATTTAATTTCCAAAACCGAATTGCTTGTAACCTCCACTTTTTCAACTTCGCCCACAGCCATGGCAATTACAATTAATAAAAGGAAAATAATGCCCAACGCAATTAGAGTCCCAAGAATAGATGCGATTAAATTTCCTAAAAATTTCATGTTAAGCTTGAATTATGAATACAAAAAAAGTTTAAAATGTTTATAAATTGAATCGCAAAGATAGGCATTTATCTGATACTTTTCTTTTCTTTGCATTCACTTTATGCAAATATTAAGACCTACATATTTATCGTTGGGAAGCAACCAGGGAAACAAGCTTGAAAATTTACAGCAGGCCATTGATTTAATTGCAGAAAAAATTGGCGCGGTTGTAAAGATTTCATCTGTTTATAAAACGGAATCCTGGGGTTTTAAAAGCGATGATTTTTTAAATGTCTGTATCCAAATTTCAACAAGTTTAAACCCCGAAAACCTTTTAAAATCGATTCAGGAAATTGAAGCATTATTAGGCAGAAAAAGAACTTCGGAAACAGGTTATAAAGCAAGAATTATTGATATTGACATATTACTTTTTGATACGGAAATTATTTTTTCAAAAGAGTTGATCGTGCCGCATAAAGACATGCTAAACAGAAAGTTTGTGTTGGTTCCTTTGGCAGAAATCGCCCCTAATTTGATGCATCCTATCACAAAACAGCGCATACAAACCTGTTTGGAAAATTGCACCGATGACAGTCCTGTTGAAAAAACGTCCTTCACGCTTAAAAAACCGGTTTCTCTTGCCGAAAAATTTAATTATATTGCCATTGAAGGAAATATTGGCTCAGGTAAAACAACGCTTGCCACGATGATTGCCGAGGATTTTAATGCAAAAATTATATTGGAACGTTTTGCCGACAATCCTTTTTTGCCGAAATTTTACGAGGACAAAGATCGCTATGCTTTTCCGCTGGAAATGAGTTTTTTGGCCGACAGGTATTCGCAACTTTCTGATGATTTGGCGCAGTTCGATTTGTTTAAAAACTTTATCGTTTCGGATTATTATATATTTAAGTCGCTTATTTTTGCGCAAATAACTTTGCAAAAAGATGAATTTTATTTGTACAGAAAGATGTTTGACATTATGTACAAAGAAATTTCAAAACCCGATTTATACATTTATCTTTATCAGGATACGCCTCAATTAATCAAAAATATTAAAAAAAGAGGCCGGGAATATGAACAAAATATTGCCCCGGAATATTTAGATAAAATTCACCAAGGCTATTCGAGTTTTATCAAAACCGAAGAAAATTTAAAAACCCTCATTATTGATGTTTCCCAAAAAGATTTTTTGAACAATCCGGATGAGTACAAGGAAATTATTGCACTTATAAAAGGGCAATAGTTGCTGGTTGTACTGAACGGACAGGTCGCGACCTGTCCCTGAACGGACAGGTCGCGACCTGTCCCTACTTTTTCTTCAACTCCAATTTTTCAGCAAAATAATCGCAAAAATCTAGCATTGTGGCGCTCATTTTATGGTCATCTGTAGCCCTGACAAATGTAGTTGCCATAGAAACCAAAGTTTCGTGAAAAAACTGCTTCATTTCATCAACCGGCATATCTTTTGTCCACAAATCCATGCGAAGCGTCTCTTTTTTTTCAGGATTCCAAACCGAAATCATCAACGCTTTTGCTTTTTCATTTTTAATTTCGCCATCATCGGCTGTCCAGTTTATTGCTTCAGGGACTTTGTTTTCATCTAAGCCCACAATAAATTCAATTTTTGATGTTTGTACTGTTGCCATTATTTTTTTGGTTTATATTTTGATTTTTTAAATATTTCTTCCGCATCAGTTTGCAAAAGTTGCTGTAAAGTTACCGCATTATTATCCATATAGGCTCGCACAATTTGCCAGCCCAGCCAAACTCCTATTCTGCCAGGAGAATCTTTGTCAATATCGATATAAAATTTTGAAAATGGCGCAACTGCCATAAAGCGTTCAACTAATTTTGAATCGGTGCTGTAAAGCAATTTATTTTCGATAAAATATTTCCATATTTGCGATTCGTTTTCCAAGGCCCAAGCATTTTCTGCTTCGCTGTATCCTATTTTTTTGGCATCGGAAACAGATGGCAAATACCGGTCGATCATATACATTTTTTTACCGGCGCCAATCACCATATCCAAAAACTGCCGACTTTTGGCTGCCGTAAAATAGCGCTCGCTTATGGCACTGGCCAAGTCAACAACCAATTGGGATTTATCAAAATTTTGAGATAAATAAACTGGAAAATCCTGATACACCTCGCTGTCTTTCCCCAAATACATATCCAACGAAACAAACAGCAAACTATCGGCATAAACAATCTTGTTCTGGTAATCCAGGTTTGTGATTAGCGTAATTATTTTAGGAGCTTCAAAATTGGGATGGTAATATTTTACGTGTTTAAACAGGTCTTCTATCTTTGCTTTTTCATTTTCAAAATCACCAAAAACTTCTTGTGACTTGTTATACAATTCCCTTTCTTCCTTATCCTTCATTTTATTCAGCCAAACGCTGTCATTTTGGACAGGAAACAAATACGGAAATTCATTTTTTAGCGCTGGAAGTGTTGTTTCATCTGCTTCATAGAATTTTCGCTCAAACCTGTTTACGGTAACTGTGACCTTAATATTTGACACATCAGCTTCTTTTGAAATTTCCTTTTTACAGGAAATCGATAATAAAACAATTGCAAGAATTAAAAGTCTGTTCATTAATTTCTATATTTACACTTCTTTGTTTAAAACGTCAAAATTACTAACTCACCTTACGCAATACCCACCTCAAAAAACATTGTTTTAACATTTGCATTGTTAACAACTTATATTTCATAAAACTCAGCACTAAAAAAAATAATTATGCAGCCTTTCTTGGTTTGGTCAATATTTCTAATTC
>DATCUQ010000039.1:0-109543 GCA_036567345.1 Lutibacter sp. | reverse complement strand
GAATTAGAAATATTGACCAAACCAAGAAAGGCTGCATAATTATTTTTTTTAGTGCTGAGTTTTATGAAATATAAGTTGTTAACAATGCAAATGTTAAAACAATGTTTTTTGAGGTGGGTATTGCGTAAGGTGAGTTAGTAAAAAAAATTGAATCCGAATTTACTTGTTTTCGGTATTTTTAAATTATTTTTGTTCCTTATAAAATTTAAGTAAATGAACATCATCAACAGTTTGGAATGGAGATATGCCACCAAAAAATTTGATCCTTCAAAAAAATTGACCATACATCAAATTGAAACGCTAAAAAAAGCGTTTAATTTAACGGCAACTTCATTTGGCTTGCAGCCTTTAAAACTGATTGTGATTGAAAATAAAGAACTTCAGGAAGAATTTGTTAAATACTGCTATTATCAACGTCAGGTTGCCGATGCTTCTCACCTATTGGTTTTATGCATTGAAAACGATACGCCAACGGAAGCGATTAATGCCTATTTTGATTTGGAAAAGGAAATTAGAGGCACTTCAGAAGAAGTAATTTCTAAATTTAGAAATCAACTTATCGAGATGTATAAAAGCAAAACTTTGGAAGAAAAACAATTATCGGCAACGTACCAAACTTATATTGCCTTGGGCAATTTAATGACTGTTTGTGCCGTTGAAAAAATTGACAATTGCCCGATGGAAGGATTTGTGCCTGAAAAAATTGATGAATTGCTAAATTTATCGGCACAAAATTTAAAATCCGTATTATTGATGCCTGTTGGTTTTAGAGCCGATGATGACCTCATGAGCACTTTGAAAAAAGTAAGAAAACCCTTAAATGAAACCGTCTTAGAAATATCATAAAAACTCAAACAACAAGAAAATGACAAAAGATATAAGAGCTCTTGAACCTGCTGAACTTTGGAATAATTTTGCCGATTTAAATGCGGTGCCAAGAGGTTCTAAAAAAGAAGAACGCGTAATTCAATTTATGATTGATTTTGGGAAAAAATTAAATCTGGATACCGTGGTTGATCCTGTTGGAAATGTGATTATCAAAAAACCTGCTTCAAAAGGCATGGAAAATCGCAAAACAGTGGTATTGCAATCGCACTTAGATATGGTGCATCAAAAAAATTCTGACACCAATTTTAATTTTGATAAAGAAGGAATTAAAATGGTTGTTGATGGCGATTGGGTTCATGCCGATGGCACAACACTTGGTGCCGATAATGGAATAGGCGTTGCCGCGATAATGAGTATTTTGGCTTCAAAAACCATTAAACACCCAGCACTTGAGGCATTATTCACTATTGATGAAGAAACAGGAATGACAGGCGCAATGGGATTGCAGGCCCATTATTTAAATGGTGAAATATTGCTAAATCTTGATACGGAAGAAGACGATGAAATTGACATTGGCTGTGCCGGAGGTATTGATGTTACTGCAGAAAATACCTACAATGAAGTTGGCTCTCCTGTAAACAGCAGCGGATATTCCATTGCTATTAAAGGCTTAAAAGGAGGTCATTCGGGAATGGACATTCATAAAGGATTGGGGAATGCCAATAAAATTATGAACCGTTTATTATACGAAACAAAAGAATTCATCAGAATTTCGGAGATAAATGGCGGCAGTTTGCGCAATGCCATTCCAAGGGAAAGTTTTGCGACTATTTCTGTTGCCGACTCCAGAAAAGAGGCTTTTATTAAAAAAGCAAGCAAAACCATCAAAGAAATTAAGGCTGAACTTACAACTGTTGATCCTAATTTAGACATTAAAATTTCTGAAGTGGCCACTCCTGAAAGAGTGATGACCACCATTAGCCAAAATACCTTGCTCAACATGATTTATGCTGCACACAACGGTGTTTACAGAATGAGCAATGATATGAAAGATTTGGTGGAAACTTCAAATAATGTTGCCCGAGTAATTGTTAAAGATGAAAGCGTGAAAGTGATGTGTTTAACAAGATCATCCGTTGAATCGTCAAAATTTGATTTGGCAAATGCGCTAAAAGCCACCTTTGAAATGGCTGGATATGATGTGACATTGTCAGGTTCCTATCCTGGTTGGAAACCAAATGTAAACTCTCCAATTTTAAATCTTTTAACCGAAACTTACGAAAAATTGTTTGATAAAAAAGCGAATGTTGTGGCATGTCATGCCGGACTGGAATGCGGTATTTTAGGAACCAATTACCCGGAAATGGATATGATTTCATTTGGCCCAACCATCCAAGGCGCTCATTCACCCGATGAAAAAGCGAATATTAAATCTTCCCAGAAATTCTGGAAATTTTTACTCACTATTTTGGAAAACATTCCACAAAAAAAATAAAAACAAAAGAGGCTTGAAATTTCAAGCCTCTTTTGTTTTTTAGCGCTTTGTTAACAATATAAACTTTCAAAAACCATAAATAATTGTATTTTTACGGCTTAAAATAATTGGAGATTCTTTTATGGGAAAAATTATTGCAATTGCCAATCAAAAAGGAGGTGTTGGCAAAACAACAACCACTATTAATTTAGCCGCCGCATTGGGTATTCTGGAAAAAAAAGTGTTGTTAATTGATGCCGACCCGCAAGCAAATGCTTCATCGGGACTTGGAATTGCCATAGAAGAAGTTGAATTGGGAACCTATCAATTGCTGGAACATTCCATTTCTGCAAAAGAGGCAATTGTACCTTCAAATTCCCCAAATGTTGATATCATTCCTGCACATATCGATTTGGTGGCCATAGAAATAGAATTGGTTGATAAACCAAATCGGGAATATATGCTGAAGGAAGCGCTGAAGGAAATTAAAGACGACTACGATTATATTTTAATAGATTGCGCGCCTTCACTGGGATTGATTACTTTAAATTCCCTTGTTGCAGCAGATTCAGTGATTATTCCCATCCAATGCGAATATTTTGCGTTGGAAGGTTTGGGAAAATTGTTAAACACCATCAAAAGTGTCCAAAAAATACACAATACCACGTTGGATATTGAAGGATTGTTATTGACGATGTATGATTCCCGTTTGCGACTTTCAAACCAAGTGGTGGAAGAAGTGAAAAAACATTTTCAAAATATGGTTTTTAAAACCATTATTCAGCGAAATGTGCGATTGAGTGAAGCGCCAAGTTACGGCGAAAGCATTATCGCTTATGACGCCACAAGCACCGGTGCCGTAAATTATATTAACTTAGCCAACGAAATTTTAAAACTGCATACCAAAGATGGCAAAAGCAATTAAAAAACAAGCAATGGGAAGAGGATTGTCAGCTTTATTGAACAATTCCGACATAACCTCCGCAAACGATAAAAATGCCGATAAACTTGTAGGCAGTATCCTGGAAATAGATTTGGATTTAATTGATGTAAACCCTTTTCAGCCAAGAAGTTATTTTAATGAAGAGTCGTTGCGTGAATTGGCGAGCTCCATTAAAGAATTGGGTGTCATTCAGCCCATTACCATCAGAAAATTAGAAGGAAATAAATTCCAACTGGTTTCGGGAGAAAGAAGATTCAGGGCTTCAAAATTAATAGGAAATACCACAATTCCGGCTTATATAAGACTTGCCAACGACCAAGAAATGCTTGAAATGGCATTGGTAGAAAATATACAACGAAAAGATTTAGACCCCATAGAAGTTGCCTTAACCTACCAAAGATTGATTGATGAAATTGATTTAACCCAGGAAGAAATGAGCAAGCGCGTTGGAAAAAAACGCTCAACAATCAGCAATTATTTGCGATTGCTTAAATTGGATCCAATCATACAAACAGGGATGCGCGACGGATTTTTGTCGATGGGACACGGAAGAGCTTTAATAAACGTTGAAAACTCCGAAGACCAATTAAGCATTTACGAAAAAATAATTGAACAAAAATTATCTGTTCGCCAAACGGAACAACTGGTAAAAGATTTAAAGGAAGGTGTTGTTGCAAAACCAAAAAAACAGGTTAAAGAAGTGAAACTTCCTACATTTGTAAATGACGGATTAAAAACTTTCAGCAATTACTTCGGACATAAAATTGACATAAAATTATCGGGAAAAGACAAAGGAAAAATCAGCATTCCGTTTCATTCTGAAGAAGATTTTAACCGACTTAAAAAATTACTGGAATAGTGCTTAAAAAAAAGCTATATATCTGTTTAATTATTACCGCTTTAACGGTATTCAACAGCTATGCGCAAAAAGCCGGCGAGGTGAAAATTAAAGACACCATTGCGCCTTCAAGCGATGAATTTAATATGCTTTCTCCTGCAAAAGCAGCATTTTATTCGGCAGTTTTACCCGGACTTGGACAGGCCTTCAACAAAAAATACTGGAAAATTCCCATTGTTTACGGGGCGTTGGGATCGGGCGTTTATTTTTATCAGTCAAACAACGACAGCTTCAATAGGGCCAGAACGGCCTACAAATTAAGAATCAATGAAAAACCCGATGAATTTGACGGGTTAAACGGTAATATATTTTTATCAAAAGACGCTTTAATTTCGGCACAAAAATCGTACAAAAAAGACCGTGATTTATCGCTTCTTGTCACTATTGGCTTGTATGTTTTGCAAATTGTTGAAGCAAGTGTCAACGCACATTTACTGCAGCACAATGTGGACAGCAATTTGTCGGTTTCCCCATCAATAATTCGCAATGATCTCAATAACAAAGCAATTGTTGGCACATCCGTTAATTTTAATTTTTAATTATGAAAATAGCTTTATTGGGTTATGGAAAAATGGGCAAAACAATTGAACAAATTGCGTTGCAACTAGGCCATGAAATCGTGTTAAAAATTGATGAAAACAGTCCGGATTACGATATTACATTGGCGGATGTTGCCATTGATTTCAGCATTCCTGCGGCAGCTTTCAGCAATATTTCAAACTGCTTAAAAAATCAAGTTCCCATAATTAGCGGCACAACAGGCTGGCTGGCTAAATTGCCTGAAGCAACCCAACTTTGCAAACAAAATAATGGCGCTTTCATTTATGCTTCTAATTTTAGTTTGGGCGTAAATATCTTTTTTGAATTAAATGCACATTTGGCAAAAATGATGCGTAATTTAGAGCAATACACCATTTCTATAGAAGAAATTCATCATACCAAAAAATTGGATGCCCCAAGCGGCACGGCAATTACCCTTGCTGAAGGAATTATTGAAAATTCTGACAAAGAAAGTTGGGCTTTGGGTGTAACAAACAAGCAAACCGAAATACCAATAACAGCAAAACGTATTGATGAGGTTCCTGGAACGCATACCGTTGCATATAAATCGGCTGTGGATACTTTAGAAATTAAACACACCGCACACAGCAGAGACGGTTTTGCTTTAGGTGCCGTTATCGCTGCGGAATGGCTGGTGGGAAAAACAGGTGTTTTTACCATGAAAGACGTTTTGGGTCTTAAATAACATTAAAAAAATTCAATTATGACAATGATACAATGGTTTATATTTTTCTTGATCGTTCAATTAATTCACTTTGCGGGAACCTGGAAATTATACGTAAAAGCCGGAAGAAAATCCTGGGAAGCAATCGTACCGGTTTACAACGCCATTGTGCTCATGAAAATATTAAAAAGACCAACCTGGTGGATTGTTTTACTGTTTATTCCCATCATCAATTTGTTGATGTTCCCAGTAATATGGGTTGAAACCGTCAGAAGTTTTGGAAAACACAAAACCTTAGATTCGGTTTTGGCAGTTTTAACACTTGGTTTTTACATTTATTATTTAAACTATATCGAAGATGTAAATTATGTTGAAGACCGAAGTTTAAAATCAAGAACTGAAGTGGGAGAATGGGTGAGTTCCATTGTGTTTGCCATTGTTGCCGCAACATTGGTGCACACCTACTTTATGCAGCCTTACACCATCCCGACTTCTTCTTTAGAAAAATCTTTATTGGTTGGCGATTTTTTGTTTGTCAGTAAATTTCATTATGGCGCCAGAACACCAATGACTGTAATCGCCGCTCCGATGGTTCACGATTCGTTGCCGTTAATGAAAGCAAAATCATACTTAAAAGTTCCGCATTTGCCTTATTTCAGGTTGCCGGGTTTTGAAAATATTAAACGCAATGAAATTGTGGTTTTTAACTGGCCGATTGACACTGTTCGCTTTTTTAGGGACAAATCAAAAATTCATATAGACAAACCGATTGACAAAAAATCGAATTACGTAAAAAGATGTGTTGGCATTCCCGGGGATTCTTTAGAAATAAAAGAAGGCTACATTTATATCAATGGCCAAAGAACTGTGCTTCCGGATAGAGCACTTCCTCAATATTACCACAAAGTCGTGACTGATGGTCAACAACTTTCTGCGGCTGCTTTAAAAAGATACAATGTTACTGAAGGCCAGTTTTTCGGCGATTACTATATGTTGAACCTAACGGATGAAAATGCGGGTAAACTAAAATCAAATCCCTTGGTAAAAAGCGTCACCAAGTTACTTTCACCCAAAGGAGAATATACAGAATCCGTTTTTCCTCATAACAGCCAATATGCTTGGTCAATCGATAATTACGGGCCAATTTACATTCCGGAAGCTGGAAAAACCGTTGAATTAAACGCCAAATCATTGCCTTTTTACAAACGAATTATTGAAGTTTATGAAAACAATAATTTAACAACCAGCGGAGACGAAATTTTCATCAATGGAAAACTGGCAACCACTTATACCTTTAAACAAGATTATTTTTGGATGATGGGTGATAACAGACATAATTCTGAAGATGCCCGTTATTGGGGTTATGTTCCTTTTGACCACGTGGTTGGTAAACCCGTATTTATTTGGTTTAGCTGGGATACCAATGGCGAGGGAATTGCCCAAAAAATTAGATGGGAACGTGTTTTCACCACGGTTCATGGCAGCGGAAAACCAGTTTCTTACTTGTATTATTTCTTAGGAGCACTTGCGTTATTGTATGCTTTTAGCTTTTTCAGAAAGCGAAAAAAAGCCAAGTAAATAGATGATTTTATTGCAGCCAACCTATTTTTCGCCAATTCTTCAATATGTTGCCATTGCAAATGCCGATGAAATTATTTTTGAAACAGGAGATAATTTTCAGAAACAAACTTATAGAAACAGGTGCTATATTTATACAGCACAAGGAAAGCAGTTGTTAAATGTGCCTGTGCAACATACCAAAGAAATTAAGCAAAAAACCAAAGACGTAAAAATTGATTATAAGGATGATTGGCACAAGCAACAGCTGAAAACCTTAAAAACAGCTTACAGTTCATCGCCTTTTTTCGAATTTTATATCGATGATTTATTGCCTGTTTTTGAAAAAAAAATCATTTTTTTGTTAGATTTAAATTTTTTGGCACACGAAATTATCATGGATGCTTTGCAGCTTGAAATTCCGACGAAAAAAACAACGGAATATGAGAAAGAACCCAACATGTTGGATTTAAGAATTTTGGCTGAAGACAAGCCAAAAATAACTTACCATCTTGAAAGATATATTCAGGTTTTTGCTGAAAATCACGGATTTATTCCCAATTTAAGCATCTTGGATTTACTTTTTATGGAAGGCCCAAATGCGTTGAATTATCTGAAAACACAAAAAATCGCTTTTTAGTTGTGGAAATTACCCGATTTATGACACATTATGGAATGCACTTTTTGCTTCCGGGTGCAATCGCTTTTTATTTCTTCAGAGAAAACTGGGAAAAAGTTTGGCTGATATTGATTCTTACAATGTTGGTAGATTTAGATCATTTGTTGGCAACACCTATTTTTAGCGCAAACAGATGCAGCATAAATTTTCACATCCTTCACTCCTATTATGCCATTGCCATTTATTTTGCTGCACTTTTCTTTACTAAAACAAGAATTGTCGCTATTGGACTGTTGCTTCATATGATGACAGATGCGATTGATTGCTTTTGGATAAATTAATAAAAGATAAACTTATCTTTTATTAATTTATTTCATACCTTTGTCAAAAATCATACACTTATGTCCGAATTAAAATATAGAACTATCGCAGAAATTGTAAGCGATGATATCAGCACAGCCGCCGTATTCAAAAAGTATCAGTTGGATTTTTGTTGTGGAGGCGGAAAAACAGTAGAAAATGCATGTAAAAAAGCAAACATAAATGTTGATGATGTGGTCAACGATTTAATGAACAACAAACCAAAAAATGACGCTCCCAACTTAAATTTTAAAGATTGGAGCGCTGAATTTTTAGCCGATTATATTGTGTATGTTCACCACACTTATGTAAGACAAAATCTTGATGTTATCAGCGAATTTGCAGAAAAAGTAGCCAATGTACACGGACAACACGAGCCAAGAACCATTGAAATTGCATCATTGTTTTCAACTATTTCTAATGAATTGACTTCTCATATGGCTAAAGAAGAAGGCATATTATTTCCGGCAATTAAAGCAAAAACTGACAATCACAATTTTGAGTTGGATGTAAAAACAATGTCATTAATTGAAGATGAACATGAAGAAGTGGGTGAAATGATTAAAAAAATCCAAGAATTGAGCGACAATTTTACAACACCGGAATGGGCCTGCAATACCTTTAAAGCACTTTACTTTAAATTGGAGGAATTTACCAATGATTTATTCCAACATATTCATTTAGAAAACAATATTTTGTTTCCAAAAGTGAAAAACCTATAACAAAACCCCTAAAAATAAAAAAGGCTGCCAGAATTAATTTTCAGACAGCCTTTTTTTGTTTTATGAAGTATCTTTTATCTTATCAGTTTTTTAAACTTGATTCTTTTTGGCGTTAAATCACCACCCAAACGTTTTTTCTTATTTTCTTCATAATCGGTAAAAGAACCTTCAAAATAATACACTTCAGAGTTTCCTTCGAAAGCCAAAATATGCGTGCAAACCCGGTCTAAAAACCAACGGTCGTGACTTATAATCACCGCGCAACCCGCAAAATTTTCCAAACCTTCCTCCAAAGCACGCAAGGTATTGATGTCTAAATCGTTTGTTGGCTCATCCAACAACAATACGTTTCCTTCTTCACGCAAGGTCATTGCCAAATGCAACCTGTTTCTTTCACCGCCCGAAAGTGTGCTCACTTTTTTATTTTGGTCGCTTCCGGAAAAATTAAATCTGCTTAAATAAGCGCGAGAATTTACCTGCCTGCCGCCCATTAAAACAAGTTCCTGCTCATCGGCAAAATTTTGCCAAATCGTTTTTTCGGGATCAATATTGGAATGACTTTGGTCAACATACGCGATTTTGGCAGTTTCACCCACAATAAATTCGCCTTTATCAGGTTTTTCTTCATCCATAATCATTTTGAAAATGGTGGTTTTACCGGCGCCATTCGGACCAATAATACCAACTATTCCCGCTTGAGGAAGTTTGAAGTTTAAATTTTCATACAATAATTTATCGCCAAACGCTTTCGAAACGCCAATGGCGTCAATTACATTTGTCCCTAAACGAGGGCCGTTTGGAATGTAAATTTCCAGTTTTTCATCCAATTGATTTTGATCTTGGCTCATCAACTTGTCGTAATTCGACAAACGTGCTTTTGATTTTGCATGACGGCCTTTTGGTGCCATTCGCACCCACTCCAACTCTCGTTCCAATGTTTTCTGGTGTTTTGAAGCTTGTTTGGATTCTTGCGCCAATTTTTTCGATTTTTGCTCTAACCAGGTAGAGTAATTTCCTTTCCAAGGAATCCCTTCACCTCGGTCCAACTCTAAAATCCATCCAGCCACATTGTCCAAGAAATAACGGTCGTGCGTAACGGCAATTACGGTTCCTTTATATTGTTGCAAGTGATTTTCTAACCAATGCACAGATTCTGCATCCAAATGGTTGGTAGGCTCGTCCAACAACAAAATGTCAGGTTCCTGCAACAACAATCGGCATAAAGCGACCCTTCTGCGTTCACCTCCCGAAAGATTTTTAATGGGTGTGTCACCATCAGGCGTTCTTAAGGCATCCATGGCAATTTCAAGCTTTGTATCCAATTCCCAGGCGTTAGAAGCATCAATTTTATCTTGAAGCACTGCTTGTTGCGCCATTAATTTATCCATTTTATCGGCATCGGAATAAACTTCTTCCAAGCCAAACATATCATTTATTTTATTGTACTCTTCTAATATGGCAACGGTTTCGGCCACGCCTTCTTTCACCACATCCAATACCGTTTTGGTATCATCCAGCTGCGGTTCCTGTGAGAGAAATCCGACAGAATAACCCGGTGCAAAAACCACATCACCCTGATAATTTTTTTCAAGTCCGGCTATAATTCTAAGCAAGGTTGATTTACCCGAACCGTTTAAACCTAAAATCCCAATTTTAGCCCCGTAAAAGAAACTTAAATAAATATTTTTTAAAACCGGTTTGTTTGCACCTTGGTAAGTTTTGGTTAAACCTGCCATGGAAAATATCACCTTTTTATCGTCTGCCATTGTTATAATTATTTGTTATGTTGGTTTGCTTTTTGTTTCAAGTTTCAAGTTTTAAGTTTCAAGTTTCAAGTTTCAAGTTTCAAGTTTTTTTTAAATATTAATTTAAAAAAAATTTTTCCGCATAATTAATAATCCCCCCTTTGGGGGTTAGGGGGCCTTATACCCTTCCTTTTAAAGCATTAAACACCCAAGCGATGGCAAAAAATCCGATTCCTACGGAAGCAAATCCCCAGCCGGCTATGTCATTATATCGAAAAGCGCCAAGCGCAATAAGCCCAACGCCAACTACAAGCATAATAAATGTTGCCCAAGCCAATACAGTATTTTTATTCATTTTATATGGTTATTTGTTAAATTGAATTTCTAAAAATAAATTGCAGTTTGCAAATATCGTAATTTTCAGCTACAAAAATACAAAAAAACGCACTCTTTAAGAGTGCGTTAAATCAAAATAAAAGCAAAAATCAGCTATTCTAAAACTGGGCTGACTCAGTATTTTTAGTTTAAATTATTTTAAACTTAATTCTATTTACAATGGAATTTGTGTTAGGGATTGCAGCGGAAATCCTTTTTTAAGGCTTTTTGCCGAGAAAAAGATTGCAACGAAAAGCCCGACCCAAAGGGAACGCCCAAAAAAACAATACATAAATTGCCGTTTTTATTAGAATTAGACCTATTATTTATACAGCCCTACTTAATTTTTCTTCAACTTTATTGTTTTTAGAAATAACCTCAAATTGATTGGATGTGTTGTTTTCGCCTCCGGCTTTTAAAGCTTTGTCTCCTGCAAAAAATGTTTTATGGTCATCACCAAGATTTGACCCTGCCATTCTTTGATGTTTTACACAAGAAACACCTTTGCGAATTTCCTGTCTCTGAACATCCTTTACATAAGCCAGCATACCTTCTTCTCCAAAATAACCTTCCGTTAAATCATTCATGTGAAGTGCTGTTGTATGATAAGTCGGTAACGTAATTAAGTGATGAAAAATGCCTGCATATCTTGCCCCGTCTATTTGGAACATTCTAATTTTATCATCAGCACGATAGCACAATGGTGAATCATCATATTGTGCATCCATTAAATTATTTCTGTCATAGTCGTTCATATTTTCACCTTCCGAAAGCATTTCTTCATATACCTGATTGCGGAAATTTAATGTCCAATTAAAAGATGGTGAGTTATTGTAAACCAATTTAGCATTTGGCACAATTTCTTTAATTCTGTTTACCATATTGGCGATTTGCTTAACATTTGGCGTTGGAGTTTCAATCCAAAGTAAATCTGCTCCATTTTGAAGACTGGTAACACAATCCAACACAACCCTGTCTATATTAGAGCCATCTTTAAATTTATACAATCCATTTGGCAATCTTACAGGACGCACCAATTTACCGTCTCTTTTAAGAAACACATCATCTTCTTTGGCATCATTTATGTCAATTTCTTCCGCTTCTATAAAGGCTAAATATTGAGAAGCCAAATCTCCCGGCTCATTACTGACCGGTAATTTCTGCGTTAAACTGGCACCTTCCGAATCTGTTCTTGCAACAATAATTCCGTCATCCACGCCTAATTCTAAAAACGCATACCTAATGGCATTCAGTTTGGCAATAAAATCTTCATGAGGCACAGTCACTTTTCCATCCTGATGGCCACATTGTTTGGCATCCGAAACTTGATTTTCAATTTGAATGGCACAAGCGCCGGCTTCAATCATTTTCTTTGTTAGCAAATAAGTAGCTTCTTCATTCCCAAAACCTGCATCGATATCGGCAATAATAGGAACTACATGCGTTTCAAAATTATCAATCTGGTTTTGCACATCTTCACCTTTTTCAAGCCTTCTGAACAAATCATTTAACTCAATGGCATCTGCTTGACGCAAGAAATCATAAATTTCCTTTATTAATGCCGGAACTGTAGTTTTTTCGTGCATCGATTGGTCCGGCAATGGTCCAAATTCTGAGCGTAATGCAGCTACCATCCAGCCAGAAAGATATAAATATCGTTTACTTGTTGTTTTATGGTGCTTTTTAACAGCTATCATATTTTGTTGCGCAACAAAACCATGCCAACAACCTAATGATTGTGTGTAATTGGAAACATCTGCATCATATTCTGCCATATCTTTTCTCATAATGGCGGCGGTATATTTGGCGATATCCAACCCTGTTTTAAAACGATTTTGAGTCACCATTCTAGCAGCAATTTCCGGATTTATTGCATTCCAGGTATTTCCATACTTGGTTTTAAGATCTTTTACAGTTTGTAAAGCAGAACTATAATTACTTTGTGCTAAATTTTTCATAATTTTGTCGTGTATTTAATTTTTATGGTTATTTATATGAATCACCCTTTAATTTCGCGGTTTTTGGGTGATTTTTTTATAGGTATTTATAAGCTTTTAAGGTTAAGAATTCTTCAAACTTTTCCGAGACGACCAGAGAATCAAACAATTCGATGGCCAGTTTAAATTTTCCGTTTTCAAATTCATTTTCCCCTACCAACGCTTTAATTTGATGAATTTCTGATTCCAATAATTCAATATACAGTTCAACCGTAAATTTTCTGCCGTCTTCCATAGTCGAATTGTTATGAAGCCATTGCCACAATTGCGTTCTTGAAATTTCAGCTGTTGCGGCGTCTTCCA
Source organism: Lutibacter sp. (assembly GCA_036567345.1). GTDB lineage: Bacteria > Bacteroidota > Bacteroidia > Flavobacteriales > Flavobacteriaceae > Lutibacter. The sequence continues at coordinate 96,497 of DATCUQ010000039.1, read as the reverse complement.
TCAAATTGTACAAGGCTGCAGCGCCATTTCCCGATAACCAGGATTCCAGATATAAAATACCGACATTGATATTTTTGCGAATTCCGGTTTCTGTAATCGTTCCTTTTGGCTGTTCCAACAATTGAGATTCGGTAATCTTTATATCGTTTCGTTTTCTATCAATTTGATTGGGCGCTGGCATAAACTGATTAAAAACCTCCAAAGCCACTGGAACCAATCCCGGATGCGCCACCCAAGTGCCGTCGTGGCCATTTTTTGCCTCGCGTTCTTTATCAATCCTCACTTTTTCATAGGCGATTCTGTTTGCCTCATCATCATTTTTTACCGGAATTTGCGCCGCCATTCCGCCAATCGCATGAACATTTCGTTTGTGGCAGCGCTGAATCACCAACAAGGAATAAGCTTCCATAAAAGGTGTGGCCATGGTTACCTGGCTTCTGTCGGGCACGCTAAAATTTTTGTGATTCCTGAATTTTTTGATATAGGAAAAAATATAATCCCATCGGCCGCAATTCAAACCAGCCATATGGTCTTTTAATTCATAAATAATCTCATCAATCTGGAAACTTGCAGTAATTGTTTCAATTAAAACAGTGGCTTTAATCGTTGCTTGTTTTATGCCGAAGTATTCTTGCGAAAACACAAAAACTTCATTCCACCAGCGAGCTTCCAAATAATGTTCCAGTTTTGGCAAATAGAAATAAGGTCCGGATTCATTTTCTAACAATTGTTTCACATTGTGAAAAAAGTACAATCCAAAATCAACCAATGAACCCGACATTTCTTCTTCATTGATCAGCAAATGCTTTTCATTCAAATGCAAACCTCTTGGCCTCACACAAAGCGTGGCGACGGTTTCATTTAATTTATATTCCTTTCCGTTTTCAGTTGAAAATGAAATGGTTTTATTGATGGCGTCCCTTAAATTTTGTTGCCCTTCCATTAAATTGCTCCAGGTTGGAGAATTGCTGTCCTCAAAATCGGCCATAAAAACTTTTGCGCCCGAATTCAACGCGTTGATAATCATCTTCCTGTCAACCGGCCCCGTAATTTCAACCCTTCTGTCCAACAAATCTTTTGGCAATGGCGCTGCTGTCCAATCGCCTTCTCTCACTGCAACAGTTTCTCGCGGAAATTCAGGAAATTTTCCTTTGTCAAAATACGCTTGCTGCGCAACCCTTCTTTCCAACAATTCCAAACGTTCGCTGTTAAATTTCTCATGCAGTTGCACTAAAAAATCCATCGCTTCATTGGTTAAAATAGCTGAGTAAGAATTTTTTACATCTTCCGAAAAAGATACCGGGTGAATTGTTGATTCATTAAATTTTTTCATACTGGTTTATTTTTATGAGGACAAACGTAAAAAAAAGTTTTTTATAAAACAAGCGAACGTTCGCTAAATATTAAATTTGCATAAATTTTTATTATTTCGCTAAAAAACATACCTTTGTTTTATGAATATCGAAGAAGAATACATCCGTTTAATCTTTGGCTTGAAATTGAAGCAAATCAGAACAGAGAAAAACCTGTCCTTATTTGGACTTTCCAAGCTTACTAACATTTCAAAATCGTACCTAAACGAAATTGAAAAAGGCAAAAAATATCCGAAAACGGACAAAATTGCGCTTTTGTCGCAAGTGTTGGATGTTCCGTACGACAATATGGTTTCCTTAAAACTCGATAAAAACCTGGCGCCTTTGGGGGAAATATTGCAATCGAAAATATTAAAAGAAATTCCGTTGGATTTATTTGGGATTCAGGAAGCCGACCTCATTGACATTATTTCAAATGCGCCGGCCAAGGTCAATGCGTTTATCAGCACCTTAATCAAGATTGCCCAAAACTATAACTTGTCACGCGAAAGTTTCTTTTTGGCGGCTTTGCGTTCGTACCAAGAAGCTCATAACAACTATTTTGAAGAAATTGAGATCAGTGTTGAAAAATTTGCCAAAGCCTATCAGATTAATTTGGAGGAAAAAATAAAATCGGAAGATTTAGAAGAAATTTTGGTGGAGGAGTTTGATTATAAAATTATCAAAAACGGACTTTCCTCTTACACCAATTTAACGGAATTAAGGTGTGTTTTTATTCCAAAAAACAACACATTGCTGTTAAGCGAAACCATCGACGAATCGCAAAAAACATTTATTTTCGCAAAAGAATTGGCCTACAATTACCTGAACTTAAAAGAAAGGCTCTATACCTTTTCATGGATAAAATTTGAAACTTTCGACCAGGTTTTAAATAATTTTATGGCATCTTATTTTGCCGGTGCGCTCATCATTCCGAAAAAAGCCATCGAAAATCAGCTGAAAACATTTTTTGAGCAAGAAAAATGGGATGGCGACAATTTCAACAAAATGATTGCCCATTTCACCGATTCGCCCGAAACATATTACCAGCGATTGACAAACATTTTACCGAAAGTATTTCATTTCAAAAATTTATTCTTTTTGCGTTTCACCAATAAAAATGGCGAAAACAGGTACAAACTTTCGAAGGAATTGCACATTACCCAGCAACAGCCACCAACTGCCAACGAAACTCATGAGCGCTATTGCAGAAGATGGGTTTCAATTGATCTTTTAAACAGGGTGGGCAAAAATGAAATTATTTCCGACATACAAATTTCCAATTATCCAAATGATTTGAGTTATTTGCTGATTTCTAGCGCCACCAAAGATCCTTTTAAAGAAAACCACAATCGCAGCATCAGTATTGGATTGCTTATTTCGCCTTTGTTAACAAGTAAAATTAACTTTTTAAATGATATTGACATTAAAGCCAAAAACGTAGGCGTTACCTGTGAACGCTGTCCAATAACCGATTGTGAAGTCAGGGTTTGCGAGCCAACAGAACTTCAAAAAATTGCAAAAAATGAAGAAATTGCCAAAACGGTTCAACAACTTTTATCAGATTTTTCCTAAAACTGTACCGGCACTTCAATAAAAAGCAATTCGGACGCGCCTTTGGCTTTTATATTTACACTTTTGGCATCAGAAATTCCCATGGCATCTCTTTTTCCTAAAATTTCATTTTCAATGTTGATTTCACCTTCCACAACCATCACATACAATCCGTGATTTTCGGATTTTAGTGTGTAACTAAATTCAGAATTTTCATCCAAATCAATGCTGGAAATCAGCGCATCCTGATGAATCTTTAACGTATCTTTTAAATCGCCATCAATAGAAGAAACCAAAATTTGAAGTTTGTTTTTTCTTTCGGAAGGATCAAATTTTCGTTGGTCATATCTTGGTTCCACATCATTTTTATCAGGAAAAATCCAAATTTGAAATAATTGTACTTCTTCGCTTGGCGAATTGTTCATTTCAGAATGCTGCAAACCACTTCCGGCCGACATCACTTGTACTTCTCCCGTTTCAATGGCAATCCATTTGTTTCCCATAGAATCTTTATGCTTTAAAGACCCTTTTAAAGGAATGGTAATTATTTCCATATTGTCATGCGGATGCGTTCCAAAACCCATTCCGCCTTGAATGGTGTCATTGTTCAACACGCGTAACGCACCAAAATTCACCTTTTCAGGATCGTAATAATTTGCAAAACTAAAGGAATAATTTGCATCCAGCCAGCCGTAATTGGCTTTGCCTCTATCTGCTGCTTTAAATATTATTTTTTTCATTTTATCTGATTTTATCTAAAATTGTGTTCAATATTTTTGCTTCTTCTTCGGAAATGGCATTCATAGGGTTTCCAAGCGCATCAACATTAATTTTTTCCAATAATTTCAAGCCTTTTTCTGAAATTTTCACATACACAACCCTTCTGTCATTCTCGCATCGGGTTCTTTCAATCAAACCCTTATCGCATAATTTATCCATCAGCCGGGTGGCATTTGGCGACTTTTCTATCATTCTTTCCTTCACCGTGTTCACTGTTACCGCTTCATTTGCGCCTTTCAAAATTCTTAAAATATTGTATTGCTGATTGGAAATTTTGGAAGGTTTTAAAAATTCATTTCCAACGGTATTTAGCCAATTTGCGGTATATTTTATATTGATGAGCGCTTTTAGGCGTTCATTAGGAAATTTTGAATTGATGTCTTTTGAAATATCGCCCATCATTAAAATGCTTTTTCAAATTCATCAACCAGCATTTGAAAATTGGCTTTTAACAAGGAATTCACAATTTCACCGTCTTTAAAATTTTCATCGAATGATGAAAAAGGCATGCTTCCTGCAATATTTCCGCCATTGAAAGGAAATCGGTTCAAAGCAATATTCAAAACCGATTGGCCGCCATGAATTCCCGGTGAAGCGCTTAACAACAACATAGGTTTATTTCTCCAAACCTTTCCATTAATTCTCGAAAGCCAATCAAAAGTATTTTTAAAAGCTGCTGAATAGGCGCCATTATGCTCTGCCAACGAGATGACAAATCCGTCTGCATTTTCAATCACCTCATTCAATTCCAATGCGCCTTTTGGAAATCCGTCTTCCTTTTCAAGATCAACCGAAAACAGCGGCATTTCATATTCATTTAAATCAACTTTTGTCAATGTTACATTTTTCAACAAACTACCCGCATATTCTGCCAACATTTTATTGATTGAATTTTTACTGGTGCTGCCGCCAATCGTTACTATATTTTTTAACATATTTTGCTTCTTAAATTTAATTTATGGTGCAAATATAAATCAAATTTTTTTATTTACCCGGGTATTTATTCTCAAGGTATTTAAATAAGTTAGTTTCACATACATTTTGTACTTTAGCATCTCTTCAAAAGATCAAATTAAAATGGACATCAACTTCAATAAAAACGAAGATTTCAACAAGCTTCAAATCTCAGCGCTCAATAAAAAACTCCAAAGAATTTACAAAGGAGGCGGTGAAAAAAGAACCGAAAAACACAAAGACAAAGGAAAGTTAACGGCAAGAGAACGCATTGCGTATCTTTTTGATGCAAAGAGCGATTCCATTGAAATCGGTGCGTTGGCCGGTGAAGGAATGTACGAAGAACACGGCGGCTGTCCGTCGGGCGGCGTTATCGTAAAAATAGGTTATATCAAAGGAAAACAATGCATCGTTGTGGCCAATGACGCAACGGTAAAAGCCGGAGCCTGGTTTCCAATCACCGGAAAAAAGAATTTGCGCGCCCAGGAAATTTCTATGGAAAATAGGTTGCCCATCATTTATTTGGTGGACAGCGCAGGCGTTTATTTGCCTATGCAAGATGAAATTTTTCCCGATAAAGAGCACTTCGGAAGAATTTTCAGGAACAATGCCGTGATGAGCAGTATGGGAATTACCCAAATTGCCGCTGTTATGGGCAGTTGCGTTGCCGGCGGCGCTTACTTGCCGATTATGAGCGACGAAGCCATTATTGTTGATAAAACCGGAAGCATTTTTTTAGCCGGAAGCTATTTGGTGAAAGCTGCAATTGGCGAAAATATAGACAACGAAACTTTGGGCGGCGCAACGACACACTCAGAAATTAGCGGCGTAACCGATTATAAAGCTATCGATGATTACGATGCTTTGGATAAAATAAAAAATATTATTGATAAAATTGGCGATTATAACAAAGCTGGTTATAACAGGATTCAAACGGTAAATCCGGTTGAAAACCCCGAAGAAATCTTTGGAATTTTACCCGCCACAAGAACCGACCAATATGATATGCTGGAAATCATCAAACGTTTGATCGATAATTCGGAAATTGAGGAATATAAGAAAGACTACGGAAAAACCATCATTTGCGGCTATGCACGCATTGAAGGCTGGGCTGTGGGCATTGTGGCCAACCAACGAAAAGTAGTGAAAAACGGCAAAAAAGAAATGCAGTTTGGAGGCGTTATTTATTCCGATTCCGCAGATAAAGCAACCCGATTTATCGCCAACTGCAACCAAAAGAAAATTCCGTTGGTATTTTTGCAAGACGTTACCGGATTTATGGTAGGCAGCAAAAGCGAACACGGCGGCATTATAAAAGACGGCGCAAAAATGGTAAATGCGGTGAGCAACTCCGTAGTTCCGAAATTTACGGTGGTGATAGGAAACTCTTATGGCGCAGGAAATTACGCCATGTGCGGCAAAGCTTACGATCCACGGCTAATTGTTTCCTGGCCTTCTGCCCGACTTGCAGTGATGGGCGGCGAACAGGCTTCAAAAGTATTGTTGCAAATAGAAACGGCTTCGCTAAAAAACAAAGGGGAAGAAATCACCAAAGAAAAAGAACAAAAAATACTGGAACACATTCAGCAAAAATACGACACGCAAACATCTCCCTATTATGCCGCCGCACGCTTATGGACCGATGGTGTTATCGACCCGACAGACACCCGAAAATGGATTGGCATGGGCATTGAAGCCGCAAATCACGCTCCCATTGAAAAACAATTCAATTTAGGGATAATTCAGGTTTAAAAAATTGTAAATACCTTTTGTAATAATTACATTTGCAGCACATAAAAATATAGAAAACAGTATGGGAAGAGCCTTCGAATTTAGAAAAGGAAGAAAAATGAAACGCTGGTCGGCTATGGCGAAAACTTTTACCAGAATTGGTAAAGATATCGTGATGGCAGTAAAAGAAGGCGGGCCAAATCCGGAAAGCAATTCACGTTTAAGGGCAGTTATCCAAAACGCCAAGGCAGCCAATATGCCAAAGGAAAATGTGGAACGCGCCATTAAAAAAGCCACCGATAAAGATACTGCAAATTATAAAGAAGTGCTGTTTGAAGGTTACGCACCGCACGGAATTGCGCTTGTGATTGAAACTGCAACTGACAATAATAACAGAACCGTTGCCAACGTGAGAGCGGCTTTTAACAAATGCAACGGAAACTTTGGAACTTCAGGATCTGTGGTTTTTATGTTTGACCATACTTGTAATTTCCTCATAAAAGCTGATGACCTGAAAATGGATTTGGAAGAATTTGAATTGGAATTGATAGACTTTAATGTAGAAGAAGTTTTTGAAGATGAAGACGGAATTTTGATTTACGCGCCTTTTGAACAATTTGGTGCCATACAAAAATACCTTGAAGAAAATAATATAGAAATTCTTTCCTCAGGTTTTGAGAGAATTCCTACAACCACCACCAAACTTTCTGAAGAAGAACAAGCCGATGTTGAAAAATTATTGGAACGTTTGGAAGATGATGATGATGTGCAAAACGTTTACCACTCAATGGAAATGAATTGATGATGCAATTATTCGGCAAAAAATCTTCGGAATTAAAACAGGAAACACCCAAGGAAATTATTTGTTTGAACTGCCTTTCTAAAAATACCACAAAAGTGATTGTTACTGGCATTTACAAACATCTTTTTCACATTCCATTTATTTCCGGAGGCAAATATGGATTTTCAGTTTGCACAAATTGCCACCATACTTTTGAATTGCCAAAAATGCCCATGGCGATAAAATTGGCGTATTTTGAATTGAAAGAAACCGCCAAAACACCTATTTGGTTTTATTCTGGTTTAATTGGGGTTAAAGTGTTGGTTTTGGTTAAAATATTCAGTAGATATTTTTAAAGTCAGAAGACCGAAGTCCGAAGTCAGGAGCCTATTTTAAAAATCCCAATGTTTTTGCTCTGTCAATTTTAGTTGTTTCCGTTTCCATAAATTTTTCTAAATAATAGATTTCCTTCGGAATTTCATAGGTTGAAAGCAATTTTGAATTTTTAATTTCTTTTAGAATTGTTGCTTTTGATGAATTGTTTATTTTTTCAATTTTTTGATCTTCCACAAGCAAAATCAGTTTTTCGCCAAGAAATTCATCTTTTTTTCCGGCAACAAAAAACCTGTTTTTTAAAATTTTTGATAATTTTTCTTCAATTTGCTCGGGAATTAATTTTATGCCGCCCGAATTAATCACATTGTCTATTCTTCCCAACCATTTAAATTCAGTTGGAGAAATGAGCTCCGCCAAATCATTGGTAATCACTTTTTCCATTGAAATTGTTGGCGCATCAATAACCAGACAGCCTCTATCATCCAAAGAAATTTTAATGTTTGGCAGAATATTATAATTTGGTTGCTTCGCTCCGCCCGCAATGAGGTTAAGCTTTTTAATGGCAATGTGCGTAATGGTTTCCGTCATTCCGTAAGTGGCAAATATTTCTGTTTTTACTTCCTGAATTTTAAGCAACAACTCATTTGAAACCGTTCCGCTGCCAACTAAAAGTTTTTTTATTTTATGGATATCTGCCAAAGAATGGTGCAATTGCATGGGAACCATCGCAGAGAAATCGTAGATTTTATCGCTAATTTTTAACGGATTTGACGTTGGTTCTACAATATCCAAATGCCAACCCAACGTTAAAGCACGCACCAACATCATTTTCCCGGCAATATAATTTGGGGACATACACAACAAGGCTGAAGTGTTTTCTGGTAAATTAAAATAGTTGCCCGTAGCTTTGGCGCTATGTATCATATAAGTTTTTTGAAGCCGAATGATTTTCGGATTTCCTGTGGATCCTGAAGTTTTTACTTCAACAAAAGAATTCCCATCAAACCAATTCCTTAAAAAATCAGCCACATCCTCAGAAATTTCTTTGGAAAAATCGATCAATTCTTTCTTTGAATTAAATGATTTTCCCTGTAATTTAAATGCGGTATGAAATGTAATATTTTCCAATGGTTTAATCGTTTATTTGGTTTAACCGTTTAATTGTGTAATTGTTAACTAAACGCTAAATTAATTTGAGCAATTTTTTTCGTTCATTATAATTCCCCCTTCGGTGGATAGGGGGCTATAAACTCATCTTCATTAAATTCCAACGGTTTAAAAACGTGACCGGTTAATTTTTCTTTCCAGTTGGTCCAACCATATTTTTTTGAAAACAACAGCAAAATCAGTGGATACAATATGAATACAGGCACAAACATTTCCCAATCAATGGAAGGTTCTGAAATATCCACCAATAAAGCATCAGTTTGAAAAACTGTCCAGTTTGTGGTGACCAACACTGCCGCAACAACATTGTTTGCCGCGTGAAAACCCAAAGCCAGTTCCGTGCCTTCATCCATTAGGGTAAAAATCCCAAGAAGTAGGCCTGTTCCAATATAATAGACCATCATAAACCAGCCCAACTTCTCCACTTCCGGATTTAATCCGTGCAACAAACCAAAGATGGCGGAAGTTAAAATGAGCGCCACAAATGAATTCTTGAACCAGGTTCCAAATCCCTGCATTAAATAGCCCCGAAACAACAATTCTTCCATGCTGGTTTGGATGGGCAAAAATAAAAACGATATAAGCAATAAGGTAAAAAACGGAATAGGTTTAAAATTCCACACATAATCTTCGGGCGCCATAAAATAGCCAATAGCCACCATAAAAAGACCAACAATTGCCCAAACTGAAAACGCATAGAAAACACGTTTCCAATCCACTTTTTCCCTGCTGGTAATCAGGGTCACTATTTTTCTTTTATGAATCAGTTTTATGCCCAAAAACAAGGACATCAAACCGAACAAAAAAGTAGCGATGACTAATAGTAGATACAAATTTGCATTAATTCCCATATCCGCAAAATTGGTGTTGGCTGCCAACATAAGCGTTTCCAAATCACCTGCATAAATGTAGGCGACAAGGGATAAAGGAACAATTCCTAAAATTTGCCAGCCGAAAAAAAGCAACATTAATGTAAACAGGTAAGCAGTCCAATCGTTGTTTCCTTTATATGCTTGTTGTATAAATTTCATAGTTATAATTTAACGTTCCACTTTATTTTGTTGCTGTAATGTAAATTTTCGCCTTTGACCTCGAGCGGACTTTCAAAATTATTGGTAAACAAACTTCCGGTTCCCAAGCCTTGCGGCAGGTTGTTTTTTAAGGTGTAAGTCCATTGCGCAATGGCGTTTAATCCAATATTGCTTTCCAGAGCCGAGGTAATCCACCAGCCAATATTTTGATTTTCAGCATACTGAATCCATTCTTCGCTGCCTTTAAATCCGCCCACCAAACTTGGTTTCAAAATTATGTATTGCGGTTTTATTGTTTGCAGCATTTCCTGCTTCTGCGTACCACCAAAAACGCCGATTAATTCCTCATCCAAGGCAATAGGCAATGGTGTTTTTGAACACAATTCTGCCATTTCATCAATTTGCCCCTGTTTTATGGGCTGTTCAATGGAATGAAGTTCTAAATCCGACAATCTTTTTAGTTTTTCCAAAGCTTCTGACGGAAGAAAACCGCCGTTCGCATCAACCCTGATTTCAATTTCTTCCGAAGAAAATTCCCTTCTGATGCTTTTCAGCAGCGAAATTTCCGATTCAAAATCTATCGCGCCAATTTTTAATTTGAGGGTTGAAAAACCTGCATTTAATTTTTCCTTGATTTGTTGCCTCATAAACGCTTCAGTTCCCATCCAAATTAAACCATTTATTTTTATGGCATCTTCAGATTTGGTAAATTTTGAAGGAAACAATTCAAACGGATTTTCACTTTTTACCGCTAAAAAAGCCTGTTCCAATCCGAATTGAATGGAAGGAAATTCTATGAGCTCTTGCAATAATTCATCAATATTTCTATCGATATTTTGGCAAAGCCAAGCTAGCTTATCTTCATAATCTTCGCGATCATCAACGCTCAATCCTTTAAAAACAGCGCATTCTCCATAACCAATTTTATCCCCATCAACCATTTTTAAAAAATAGGTTTCCTTGGTATGCAAAACACCTCTTGAGGTGCCGCTTGCCCGTTTAAAATTCAGGATATATTTTTGAAAAAATGCTTTCATCTGTTTATATTTTATTTTTTATTTATTGGTACAGATGCAGCCTGCCTGCCGGACAGGCAGGTTCGCCATTGATCATTTCTGTGTGTATCAAAATTTGTTATGGCTCGTTTCATCTGTTTAAATTTTATTTTTTATCGGTAACAGATGCTGCCTGCCTGCCGCAGGTAAATTCGCCATTGATCATTTCTGTGTGTATCAAAATTTGTTATGCTCGTTTCATCATATTATTAAATGCGAAAGATACAAAATTTGAAAATTTATTTTATATTGCTAAAAGAAATAAAAACTGTTTTATGGAACTGCCGCAAATACCGAATTTAATTTATTACGCGATTCCTTTTTTTATCCTGACAGTGATTATTGAAGGCATTGCCATTTTCAAAAAAAATCCTGAAAGCTACAATATCAAAGATACTTTTGCTTCTTTATCTATGGGCGTTGGCAATGTTTTGGTCAATTTATTAAGCAAATTGATGGTGGTTTTTGTGATCACTTTTTTATATGAAAATTTTAGGTTGGCAACCATTCCTTTTGTTTGGCGGGCTTGGTTATTGATTTTGTTTGCCGACGATTTTTGCTATTATTGGTTTCATAGAATTGGGCACGAAAGTCGTTTTTTTTGGGCATCGCACATCATTCATCATTCCTCGCAAAAATACAATTTAAGCACCGCTTTGCGCCAAACTTGGACGGGAGGATTTTTCAGTGTTGTTTTTTATCTGGCCTTGCCTTTATTGGGTTTTCATCCATTGATGATTTTTACGCAAATGTCTGTCAGTTTAATTTATCAATACTGGATTCATACCGAATTAATTGGCAAAATGCCCCGTTGGTTTGAAGCCGTTTTCAACTCGCCATCGCACCATCGGGTGCACCATGGATCAAATCCGTTGTATCTTGACAGAAATTATGCAGGAATTCTCATTATTTGGGACCGGTTATTTGGCACTTTTCAGCCTGAATTAAAGGAAGAAAAAGTTGTTTATGGATTGCATGCAAACATTAACACCTACAATCCCCTAAAAATTGCTTTTCACGAATGGATTGCTGTATTTAAGGATGCTTTTTCAGCAAAAACTTCTTTAGCAAAAAAACTTAACTATTTCATTAAACCGCCGGGTTGGAAACACGACGGCTCTGGATTGCTTTCTGAAGATTTAAGAAAAGAATGGCTTTTGGATCAACAAAAAAATGCTTCCATAAATTAGAATTAAAACTAAAAATTGTTTGCCTATAATTTTAAACTGTCGCCAATTTCAAGCAAAATAAGTTCTTTTTTTGCTTTGGCAAACTTTTCAAAAGCAGCTTTATGGTCTATTTTAATGTAGCCAAAAGTGTCAAAATGAACGCCCAAAACTTTGTTGCAGCCCAAAAATTTAGATGCGATAATAGCTTCATCCAAACCCATCGTAAAATTATCGCCAACAGGTAAAATTGCCAAATCGAGTTCACCAATTACTTGGGGAATTAATTTCATATCATAAGTTAACGCGGTATCGCCGGAAATATAGATGCGGTGATGGCTGGTTTCTATAACAAAACCGCCCGGTTGTCCGCCATAACTTCCGTCGGGAAAAGAACTGGAATGAACGGCGTTTGTATAATGTACCGTTCCAAAATCAAAAGTCCATTTTCCTCCGTGGTTCATAGGATGCCCTTTAATTCCTTTGTTGCCGAAATAGGTGACAATTTCAAAATTGGAAATTACTGTGGCGCCGGTGCGTTTTGCAATGGCTTCAACATCCAAAATATGATCCTGGTGGGCGTGGGTTATTAAAATATAATCGGCCCGTAATTTGTTGATGTCGATGTTTTTTGCCAATTCATTGCCGGTAATAAAAGGATCAATCAACAATGTTTTGTCTTTTGTTTCGATACTTAAACTTGAGTGGCCTAAAAAAGTGATTTTCATAATGAGATTTTGTTAGATGATACCCTGCAATTTAATAAAATAAATCCATAAAAAAACCACGAAAAACTAATTTTCCGTGGTTTCAAACAAACAAATATTAAAGTTATGAATTAAAATTGATACTTGACGTAGGCAGTGAAATTTCTGCCAGTTTCATAAATACGTCCTGCGGAAGTATTTGAATTTTGGTAAGAATAGTTTAAATGTTCATAATAGGCCTTGTCAAAAATATTCAATACGGCAAATCCGATTGAAAAATTATCGAACGGCGTTACTCCAGCCCTTAAATCCATGGTTCCGAAACCCGGGGTTTTTTCTTCCATGAATGAAGCTGAAACCCGGTTTTGTTTCGCCACCAATCTCGAATTTAATGCGATCCAAAATTTATTTTCTTCAAACTTAACGCCCAAATTTGCCATAAGAGGCGGAATTTGCGCCAATGGCTCGTCCAAATCTTCATTTTGGGCACGGGTATAGGAAAGTTCAGAAGTAAATGACAATTTATCGGTTGCGCGCACCTTAAAATTAAACTCGAATCCGGTTTGTGATGCTTTATCAATATTGACAAATTGTTTCGCATAAACCGGCGGCGCAGTTGGCATAAATTTTCTGGGAATATTTGTGTTCACAACACCATAAATATAATCTTCCAAGAAGGAATGAAATACTGAAGCGCCCACTTCAAATGATTCAAATTTCTTTGAAAAAGACAGTTCAATTTGGTTGTTTATTTCAGGTTTTAGATTTGGGTTTCCAACATATTCATAAGGATCTACGCCAACATTAAAATGATTGATAAAACGTTCTGTCATTGATGCCGTTCTGATGCCCCTTCCAACAGCAAATTGCGCTTGAAATCCGTCTTTTTGGTATTTTACGGAAGCATTTCCGCCGATATTAACTTCAGTATCATCTTTAATTTCGCCGCCATACAACGCTTCAAAATCGGGTGCAGGATCATTAAGTTTTGCTGAAATAAAATCGGCCCTGACGCCTGCAGTAATCGTGGTGTAATCTGCAACTTTTATTTTTTCTTCGGCAAAAACACCGATATCATTTAAATCGGCATCCTGCCAAACTTTATCCGTAAAAGTCATAGGCATTGGCAACACATTTCCGTTCATTATTTTCACAATTCGCGTTCTGTCCCCTTTTCTGTTCAGCAAATTGGCATCAACGCCGGCAAACAATTTTGAATTGCCGGAAGTATTAAACACCATTTCTGCCTTACCGCCGTAAGTAAAAGATTCCACAGGCGATTTTGAATTGGTTGCCATAAAACTGGGACGATTTTCGTTGGTCATTAAATGATCCACATTAGAATAAAAAGCCTTAAAAGTAAAACTGCTTATTTTTTCTGAAATATTATTGAGTTTATAATCAATTCCTGCCAAAAAACTATCATCGTAAGGCGAATCCATCGCCAAGCCTGCATGGTCAATATCGCGCGCAAAAGATTGTCTCCAGCTGAATTGCAAACGTTGGTTATCGGTTGGATTTACACCAACTTTAACGGAATAATCCGTTGTTCTGAAAGACGATTGCACCTCATCGCCATTTCCATCCGTATAATCGCCAAAATCACGATAAGAACCATTTAGCTGGACATCAAATTTCTTGGCTACATAAACCAATGAAGCGCCATTTACCAAATTTTGGCCGTTGGTTTCATAACCGCCTTCAATGCTTCCGTGAAAACCAAGTTCGTTTTTTGACGGATTTTTGGAGACTAAATTGATGATTCCGCCAAAATTTTGTCCAAACCGAACTGTAAAAGGTCCTTTTACAATTTCAATTTTTTCTATTTCCTCCGGAATTACGTGCGTTGTGATTGGGTCCATCCTGCTCGGACAGGCATTTATTATTTTCATGCCGCCATCATACTGAACATTTAACTGTTCATATTTGAAAGAACGGAATACCGGTTCGGAAGCATAAGCGCCGCGCTTTACAATGGCAAAACCCTGAATGTCTTTAAACAAATGCCCGACACTTCTTGGCTGGCTAACCATTTTTTCGGTATCGGTAATTACGGTAGATTGAGAAATATCCCTAAAAGGATTTGCATCCACAATAATTTCACTTAAATCTATTTGTGCCGATTGCATTTTAACCAACATTTCATTTTGCAATTCCACAACAATGGTTTTAAAACTGATATGGGAGATTTCTGCTTTTTCGCCACTTTCCGCCTGAATGGAAAATTCACCTTTTGCATCGGAAACGGTCACTGATTTATTTTTAAGCGCTTTAATGGTTGCGTATTCTATCGGATTGCCGGTTTCCTCCGATACAATTTTACCGCTTATCACAACCGATTGCGAATAGGCTGTTGCAACGCTAAACATTGCCAATAAGATTCCAATAATAGTATTTTTCATTTGATAATTTCGTTTTGATATTTGTTTTTTTCAACCCAATGATTTATCCGAATCCATATATATTAATTGATCGGAATTAGCCCAAAATTACCATTCATCAAAAAAAAGATAAATGCTAAATTTTAAGCTTTTCAATAAATTGTTAAAGCATGATATTAATTAATTCAACTATTCGAAAATCCAGAATAGACCTAATTGGCCAAAAAATTCAGATTTTAAAATACACCGAATTAAGTGCCGATTTACAGCACCATCATTTCAATAAAATAAATTAAATAAAAGCTTAACAGATAAGTCAGGAAATGAATTGAGGCGGTTTGAATAAAGAAATATAGAAATCTTGTGAAGTGTATTTATTAACAAAAAATCTATGCGAATATTTTTCGTCGAATTTTTTAATATTATAAGAAAATTGGCCTAAAGGAGTAACCGGATATTTTTCAAAATCAATTTGCGGAATGGTAGATTTATGGTCGTGATCGTTATGATTTGCTTTGTTCAGTTGTTTTTCCAAATAACACTTTCCATTACACTCCAAATAAGGTTTGTCCCTGTTTTCACAAAGCACATTGGCTATATAATCATAATTGGCATAATACTCCATGAGCGGAACCAACGGACGCACCATGGCCAGCAAATAAAGCAGGTAAAAAAATATGCCGAAAAATTGATTTTTCATTATAAATTATAAACAGGACAAATGTATCTTTTATTTTTTTGTTTAAAAGTGACAAAAATCACTTTAAGCAGCTACAAATGTACCGAACCCAAATAATATAGCAAACAAAAAAGTGCTTAGCGCCAATTTTTTTAATTCAGGATCCAAAAGTAAGGGTCTTTTATTGCGATAAACCACCAAAAAATGTTTTCCAATTGGAATATAGGCCAGCAAAAATAAGAATTGATGCCAGGATTTGTAAAAAATAATTGAATACAATGCGGCAAACAAAAATGAAGCAATCAACAAATAATAATGGTAATATTTGGCAAACTCCACGCCAATTTTGACCACAATCGTATTTTTACCCGATTTTGCATCGGATACGCTGTCGCGCATATTGTTTAAATTTAATACACCAACACTCAAAAAACCAATGGAAAAGGCCGGCAAAAAAATGGCGACATTCAACTGTTTTGTGAACAAATAATAACTGCCGCAAACACTTAGCAATCCAAAAAACAGGAATACGAAGAAATCCCCAAATCCGCTATATCCATAAGCTTTATGGCCCATAGTATATTTTACGGCAGCGGCGATGCTTGCAATTCCCAGCACAAAAAACACCAATAAGTTTACAAAATCGTCTTTGCCAAAAGCAATATAAATAAGTAAAATAGCAATAAGTAAAGTAATTGCACTTGTTATTTTAATGGTTTTTAACAATTGTTCCGGTGAAATTTCTCCGCTTTGAATGGCGCGTTTAGGCCCAATTCTATCTAAATTATCCGTTCCTTTAACGCCATCGCCATAATCGTTGGCGAAGTTAGAAATAATTTGAAAACCAACTGTGGTTAACAAAGCCAGCGCGCAAATAACCCAATTAAAATACCCTTGGGAGGCGGACAAAAAACTGCCGACAATAATCCCTGAAATGGACAATGGCAGCGTTCTTAGGCGAGCGGCTTTTATATAGATTTTAAACATGGTGCAATTTTTTCAAAAGCTATTTTATAAATCTTCGGCGTTGGCAATTAATTCGGCAATGTCCAACACCTGAACGCTTGCTTCTTGATCTTTAGCTTTTATGCCGTCTGTGATCATCGTATTGCAAAATGGACAACCTGTGGCTATAATATTTGGTTTAGTTTCTAAGGCTTCTTCCGTGCGTTCCACATTAATTTCTTTATTTCCTTTTTCGGCATCTTTAAACATTTGCGCCCCGCCGGCGCCACAACAAAGTCCGTTTGTTTTGCAACGCTTCATTTCAACCAATTCCGCTTCCAATTTTTCAATCAGCAAACGTGGCGCTTCGTAAATATCGTTTGCACGGCCCAAATAACAAGGATCGTGAAATGTGATGCGTTTTCCTTTAAATTTCCCTCCTTCGATGGTGATTTTTCCTTCATCCAACAAAGATTTTAAAAATTCGGTATGATGCAACACTTCATATTTTCCGCCCAATTCAGGATATTCATTTTTTAGGGTGTTAAAGCAATGAGGACAAGCTGTTACAATTTTTTTGACTTCATAGGCATTCAAAACCTCAATATTGGTCATCGCCTGCATTTGAAACAAAAATTCATTTCCGGCCCTTTTAGCAGGATCGCCGGTGCAACTTTCTTCTGTACCCAAAACGGCAAACTGTACATTTGCCTTGTTTAAAATTTTTACAAAAGCTTTCGTGATTTTTTTTGCTCTGTCGTCAAAACTTCCGGCGCATCCAACCCAAAATAAAACATCTGGTTGAATACCTTGTGCGGTCATTTCAGCCATTGTAGGTACATTCATAAGTCTGCTTTTTAAATATTTATGTTACTATTCATGCTGACCATCGTCAAACACTTGAATAGTAACTTCTTTATTGATTAAGTCGGTAAATTTACCGCGGTAACGTGTTGCTTTCACCAAATGATTGTCTATCCAATGGTAGTTTCCGCCTCTTGGCTTTCCCATCACCATTCCGTGATATTTGAATCCGTGCTTTTTAAGCCAAGTTTCTGTAATTTCACGATGCGCTTCCGTTCTTGAGGTAAAAAAGAAAATAATATGGCCTTCGTCATACCATTTATTCAACGTTTTAATCGCGTCTGGATAAGCTTCGGCCGTAACCATGCGTTCAGGTTCTTCATTGGGAATATCTTCGCCAACCGTACCGTCAATATCAATTAAATAATTTTTGATTCCTGCCGGTAAAATTGGGCTGATATGCAGACCTGCTTCCACTTTTTCGTGCAATAATTTTTCTGCATCCTCATTTTTCATGATAAAAGATTTTTATATTTTTAGCAGTAATTTATTCGTCTTTCCAATTAAGTCGGTCCATTTGATTGTATTGCCAAGGCGCCCCGTTGTTCTCAATATTTGTCATCATACTGTTCAATTCTGTTGGTGCGGCAGATTGTTCCATCACCAAATAACGGCGTAAATCGATAATAATTGAAAGCGGATCAATATTTACCGGACATTCTTCAACACAGGCATTGCAACTTGTGCAGGCCCAAATTTCTTCAGCAGTGATATAATCGTTCAACAATTGTTTGCCATCCTCAATAAATTTGCCATTTTTATCAATGTTTTTACCAACCTCTTCCAATCGGTCTCTGGTTTTCATCATAATGGCACGTGGAGACAACTCTTTTCCGGTGATATTTGCCGGACAAACAGATGTGCATCTTCCGCATTCCGTGCAAGTATAAGCATTCATCAATTGCACCCAATTCAAATCGGTCACATCACTTGCGCCAAATTTTTCTGGTGGCGCGGCATTTTCTGCAGGCGCCGCATAAGGATCGGCACTTGGATCCATCATCATTTTAACTTCATTGGTGACTGCTTCTAAGTTGTTAAACTGCCCTTTTGGTTTTAGATTTGCAAAATAAGTGTTTGGGAAAGCCAACAATATGTGCAGGTGTTTTGAATAGTACAAATAATTCAAAAATATTAAAATGCCAATGATATGTAACCACCAGGAGGTTCTTTCAATGGTGTGCACCACAGTAAAACTAGACTCTTGAAACAGGGAAGCGATGTATTGGCTTATAGGATTTCCGATATTTAAATTTTGAAAATGATTGTCGGTGGCATTCATTAAAAGGAATAACGACATTAAAACCATTTCGAAATATAAAATATTCAACGCGTCATTTTTTGGCCAGCCTTTCATTTCCTTATTCCAGAAACGAGGAATTTGCAACACCATTCTGCGCGTCCAAAAGATGATGACGGAAACCAAAACAAGGAATGCCAATATTTCGAAAGATCCAATCAAAAAGCCATAAAAACCTCCTAAAACAGAAAAAACGCGATGCGTTCCAAAAAGTCCGTCGATAATTATTTCCAGCACTTCAATGTTGATAATGATAAATCCGGCGTAAACGATGATATGCAGTATCCCGGCGATGGGGCGTTTTACCATTTTTGATTGCCCTAAAGCAATTCTTAGCATATTGTTAAAACGTTCCTTAGGTGAATCGGAACGGTCAATATTTTTGCCAAGTTTGATGTTTCTGATAATTTTTTTGCTGTTTTTCACAAAAAACCCAATTCCGATCATTAAAAGAATTGCAAATGCGATGTTATCGATATAATTCATACATTTTAGTTTTTTGCTATTTTGAATATTTTAAATTTTATATCGCAAGCTCATTGATTTTTTTACTTTTCGACCTCAATCTCTGTTTCAGGCACATAAGCTTTTTCCTTTTTTCCGAATAAAGAGAAATGAACAAAACGTTTTGGGTGCAATTTCATTTCGCGCAACAACTCGTCCAGTTCTTTTGAAGCACTTGTTAGGTTATTGTACATTTCTTCATCTTTCAACAATTTGCCCAAAGTTCCTTTTCCCGATTCTGCATTTGCTAAAATGCCGTTTAAACTATTCACGGTAGTTTCCAAATTTTTAATGGTTGCGCCCAAGTTTGAATTTGCCAAAGAATCTGAAAGTTTTGCAAAATTATTGGTCATTAACTCAGCGTTGGTTAATGTGTTGCCAATTTTAACTTTATTGGTCGCCACCATTTCATTAACTGATTTTGAAATGGCATTAAAGTTTGAAATTGTTGCATTTAACTCGGCAATGCCCGATTTTAAATCGGCCTTGGTTTTGGCATCCATAATTTCATTGATGCCAACCAATACGGAATCCGCGCTTACAACAGCTTTTCCAACTTTTTCGAAAAGTGGTTTTAAGTTTTCTGAAACTGAAGCAATCACATCCGCTTCAATTTCGCCTTTGAAAAAGTCGCCCGGTTTTGCAGTTTCTCCTTCATAGGAAGGAACAAGCGCCAAAGATTTTCCGCCCATTAAACTGGCGCTATAAATTCTGGCAATGCTGTTTTTTGAAAATTCCAAATTGGTTTCAACACTAAATTCTACCGTTAACCAACCACGTTTGGCAGGATCCGGATTAAAATTTATTGCAATCACTTTTCCAACTTCCAAACCATTTAATGTGACAATGCTCGCTGTATTTAAACCTTGCACATTGCTATATTCCGTAAAATAAGTTTTTGAAGCGGCATCAAATAAATTTTGGCCTTTCAGGTAATTATAACCCCATATAAATAAGGCAATTACGGCTATGGCGACAACGCCTGTTTTTAACTCTCTGGTAATTTTCAAATCAATTCAATTTATTTGGGCAATATTACTAATTATTTTTGGGAGTACTTTAAAAACACGTTATGATTTTTTAAAAACATCCTCAACCGGTATTTTTTTTCCATTTTCAAATGCCACAATAAAAGCAGAGGTAAATCCTTTGGATATGGCCATTTGATGCATTTTTTTTATTTCAGTGTAATCGGATGTATTGCCAAAATAATATTTATAGCCATTGTCAACTTTTACGCGTTCCACATTGCTGAGCCCTTTAAAATTATTGGGCCTAGTTTCCAATTTATGGGAACCTGAGGCAATTTGCACTTTAAATTCAATATTGTTAAAAATATTGCTCGCATCACTGGTGGTTGATGCGTTGCTTTTTGACCCTGTGTTGGTTTCATTTTTGGCAATGATGGTGTTATTGCCCACCGTATTTAATGTTAGCTGCTGAATGTATTTTAAAATATCTGAAGAAATTGATTTAGAATATTTGCCCTGTCCGCTTTCTGAATTTAAAAAACTGCCTTCAACGGCATTCGTTAAAAAACCTGTTTCAATTAAAACACTTGGCATATAAGTTTGATGCAAAACCACAAAACCTGCCTGTTTAACGCCTCTGTCCAATAAATTTAAGTTGCTTGTCAGCCCTTCCTGAATAATGCTTGCCAGTTGAATGCTTTTGTCTAAATATTCTTCTTGCATAAGCGTTAAACCAATTACGGAATCGGGAGAATTAGGGTCAAATCCCTTATATTTCATTTCATAATTGTCTTCCAGTAAAATAACAGAGTTTTCAGCTTTAGCGACTTCAAAATTCTGACGATTTACATGCGTTCCCAACACCCAGGTTTCAGAACCGGATGCTTGTGAATTGTGCGCATTGCAATGGATGGAAACAAACAAATCTGCATCTGCTTTATTGGCAATTCTTCCGCGCTCCCATAAATCAACAAAAACATCTGTTTTTCTCGTGTAAACAACCTTAATGCCTCTTTCTTTTTCCAATATTTCGCCAACCTGTAAAACAATTTTCAAGGCGATATCTTTTTCTTTGGCCTGATTGTGCCCAACCTTGCCCGGGTCTTTGCCCCCATGTCCGGCGTCCAAAACAACAATAAATTCCTTTTTTTGAGCAATAATCGAATGATTATTAAATAGAAACGCCATAAAAAACACTAAAAATAGACTGTGCTTCATTGTCATTTTATTTTTAATTAAGAGTTGTGAGTTCATCAATAATTTTAGTTATTTTTGGCAACTGATATTTGTGTTTCAAATATTAAGCCATACATTTACAACCAATCAATAATGTGGTTGATTATTTAGGAAGCTAATGTAAAAAAACTTATGCTATCAACCCAATTTAAAAGACATTTTTATAAAAAATTCATTATTAAAACACCTTGTAAAAATAGCCATTTTTTATTTTTGCTGATAGTGATTTTCAGTATTGTCAATTTTAACGCTTACGCTCAAGAAATTAAGGAAAAATCTGCCGAAAATTTGAAGGTTAAGCCTAAAGATACCGTAATAACTCCATTAAAAGATTCCTTGGCCATAAAATCAAAGGATTCTTTATCCATAAAACCAAAAGATTCCATAGCCAAACCAAAAGAATTTCTTGAAAGTATTATTGTCCATAATGCGGATAGTTTGATACGTCAAGATATGAAAAACAAAAAAATATTATTATATAAAAACGCGCACATCAATTATAATGACATTGACTTAACAGCAGGTTTTATTGAAATAGACAACAATACCAACATTATTACCGCCAAGGGAATTAAAGACAGCATTGGAAGCTATTCTCAGCGCCCGATTTTTAAACAGGGCTCTGAAGAATCTACCCAAGATACCATAAAATTCAATTTCAAAACCGAAAAAGCGAAGATTTGGGGATTAAGAACGGAACAGCAAGGGATTATTATTAGAGGGGAAGTGAGTAAAAAACACAATGATTCGGTGGTTTTTATAGAAAACATAAAAATTACCACTTCTGAAAAAGAAAACCCCGATTATTATATCGATATCAAAAAAGCAAAATTCATTCAAAATAAAAAATTGGTGGCAGGCACCAGTCAGTTAGTTATTGCCGATGTTCCCACGCCAGTTATATTGCCTTTTGCTTATGTGCCTTTAACCAAAGGGAGAACTTCGGGGGTTTTAATGCCCACTTGGGGTGAAAATAACAGGCAAGGCTATTTTTTACAGAATGGCGGCTATTATTTTGTGATCAACGACAATTTCGATTTGGCTTTGCTGGGAGACGTTTACACCAATGGAAGTTGGGGTTTTAGGGCAGAATCGGGCTATGCGAAGCGCTACCGTTTTTCGGGAAAATTTGATTTTAAATATGAAAACTTAGTGACGAGCCTTAAAGGTTTTGAGGATTATTCTAAAGGAACTAATTATAACATTAGATGGAATCATTCACAAGACACAAAAGCAAGTCCAAATTCCAGATTTTCAGCTTCCGTAAATTTAGGGAGCAGCAAGTATTACAGGGAATCGCTTAATGAATACAATACCAACGCATTTTTAACAAACAACTTAAGTTCATCCGTTTCCTATTATAAAAAGTTTGTGGGAACACCTTTTAATATGTCTTTGTCCGTTACGCATTCGCAAAACACGAATACGGAAGAAATAGCGATGACACTTCCGTCTTTGCAGGTTAATATGGATCGGGTTTATCCTTTTACGGGTAAAAACGGCGCTAAAACAAATGCGCTTCAAAAAACGGGATTGAGTTACTCTATGAAAGCTGACAACAGAATAAATACGAAGGATGAATTTTTCTTCAAAAAAGAAATGTTTGAAGATGCCAAATCTGGGATACAACACACAGCCTCCTTAAATACAAATATGAAGGCTTTAAAGTTTTTTACGCTTTCGCCAAGTTTGAATTATAAAGAAGTTTGGTATTTTAACCAACTTAACAAAACTTATGATGTTGTAAATAATAAAATTGTCACAGATACAGTAAGTGGTTTTAATGCATTTAGGGAATACTCGGGAGCAGTCTCCTTATCAACCACTTTTTACGGAATGTTTAAATTTAAAAAAGGAAATATTGAGGCCATACGTCACGTTGTAAGGCCAAGCGTTTCCTATAGTTACCGACCTGATTTTAGCAGTTACAATGACATCGTCCAAAAAAGCGCGGACCCAACCGATTTTCTGGAATATTCTCCTTTTCAAAATGGAATATACGGAAGTCCGGGAACTGGGATTTCAAACAGTTTAAATTTTTCATTGGACAATAATTTAGAAGCAAAAGTCAGAAAGAAAGATTCAACCGAAACTGAAGCCAAAAAAATAATTTTACTGAACAATTTAAATTTTAACACCAGCTATAATATGGCAGCCGATTCTTTAAAATGGAGTCCGGTGAGCGTAAATGCCGGCACCAAACTTTTTAAAGACCAACTAAGCCTAAATGTGAGGGCAACTTTGGATCCTTATGCCATAGATGTAAACGGCAAGAAAATTAATACTTTTAACATCAATAACGGTGGAAGTTTATTCCGACTTACAAATGCGGGCGTCACCATGAATTATTCCCTTTCTAGTAAAAAAGATGATAAAGGCAAAAAGACTGCGGATGAAAAAAATGCACAGGATAACAACTCTGAAGGCATTTTCGGCGAAGATTTAGATGCTTCCAATGAGCAGCTGGACAATAAAGAATCTGATAAAAATAAGGTTAAAGAAACCAAACTTTATCAATCAAAAATACCTTGGACTTTACAATTGGCCTATTCCTTAAATTATAGCAATAACAATAGAGAGCAAGAAATTTCTTCCAACTCGCTTATGTTTTCAGGAGACATTGAATTGACGCCAAAATGGAATGTTGGCGTTTCATCGGGATATGACATAAAAAGTCAGGGATTTACCTATACACAATTACGATTTTCTCGTGATTTGGACAGTTGGAAACTTAATTTTAACTGGGTTCCTTTTGGTGAAAGACAAACCTATTACTTTTTTATTGGGGTAAAATCGTCTATGCTTAGCGATTTAAAATACGATAAACGTCAGGTTCCCGACAGAAGGTTGTTTTAAAGCCCCCTAACCCCCAAAGGGGGAAAATATTGAATAGTAAAATTAAAAGTTCCTTATAATATAATTCTAATCTCAAATCAAACTCCCTTTCCTTCGGAAAGGGCTGGGGATAGGATTAAAAATTAAAATTATAAATTATGAAAAAAATAATTAACACCATCAACGCTCCTGCACCGGTTGGACCATACAATCAGGCGGTATTGGCAGGAAACACTTTATACACTTCAGGTCAAATTGCCATCAATCCCAAAACTGGGGAATTGGTTACCAACAATATTGAAGATGAAACCAAGCAGGTAATGGAAAACTTGAAAATTGTTTTGGCTGAAGCCGGAATGAATTTTGAAAACGTGGCAAAAACCACCATATTTATCAAGAATATGAACGATTTTTCAAAAATGAATGCTGTTTACGGCAAGTATTTTGTTGCCGGCAATGAGCCTGCACGCGAAACTGTAGAAGTTGGTAACTTGCCTAAGTTTGTGAATGTTGAAATCTCTATGATTGCCGTTAAATAGATTTTATCAATCTTTCAGCAGTTGCCGGATTTGTTGCCAATGGCACATCATGAACATCGCACAAACGCATTAACATGGCAATATCCGGTTCGTGAGGATGCATTCCCAGTGGATCTCTGAAAAAGAAAACCATATTTGTTTTTCCTTCTGCAACACGCGCCGCTATTTGCGCATCGCCTCCAAAAGGGCCCGATAAAAATTTCAACACTTCAAATCCGGCCTTTTCGGCATGTTTACCTGTTGTGCCCGTTGCCACCAACTTAACATTTTTAGCTGTTAAAATAGCTTTGAAATCCATTAAAAACTGAATCATTTCGGCTTTTTTGCCATCGTGTGCTATAATTGCTATTTCCATATTTCAAGAAATTATTTTTATTCTAAGGATGAAGCGTATTCAATCAATTCAACAATTTTGGTTGCATAGCCAAATTCGTTATCGTACCAGGAAATAATTTTATAAAAATTTGGATTGAGTTCCAATCCGGCTCCTGCATCAAAAACAGAAGTTCTTGGCTCCGAAACAAAATCTTGTGAAACAACCTCATCTTCGGTATAACCCAAAATTCCCTTCAATTCATTTTCCGAAGCTTTTTTCATGGCGTCTTTAATTTCTTGGTAAGAAGTTTGCTTTTCCAAACGAACCGTTAAATCCACCAAGGATACATCAGCAATCGGAACTCTTATTGCCATCGCCAACAATTTACCCTGCAATTCGGGCATAATTTTAGTGACCGCTATTGCCGCATTTGTGGTGGTTGGAATCATATTGTTTAAGGCAGATCGTCCTCTTCGCCATTGCTTTTCAGGGCCGTCAACTGTTTTTTGGCTTGCGGTTGCTGCATGAACGGTGGTTACAATCCCTTCAATAATACCAAAATTTTCATGCAATACTTTGGCAATTGGCGCCAAACAGTTTGTGGTGCATGAAGCATTTGAAAAAATAAGTTCATCTTTGAAAAGTTTGGTATGGTTTACGCCCATTACAAACATTGGCGCATTGTTGGATGGTGCCGAAATCACCACTTTTTTTGCACCGCCTTTAAGGTGTAAAGCCGCTTTTTCCCTATCCGTAAATAATCCTGTAGCTTCAATGACATAATCGGCTTCAACTTTTCCCCATTGAATATCTTCCGGATTTTTTTCGCCGGTAACCCGAATGGGTTTGCCGTTTACAAACATGGTTTTGTCTTTTACCTCAATGGTTCCTTTAAAGCGTCCGTGAACCGAATCGTATTTTAACAAATAGGCCAAGTGGTCAATATCAAGCAAATCGTTTATGGCAACTATTTCTATGTTTTCTTTATTGATTGCGGATCTGAAAGCAAGTCGTCCTATTCTTCCAAATCCATTTATTCCAACTCTAATCATTCAATTTAAATTGCTGTTAATCTTCAAATTTCGCAACACTTACTTTTTATTATATTTACAAAAAGCAAAAGTTGCCCAAATAAGAGATTGTTATTTTTTTTACGTTAAATGGACATAATATCACTAACGCGCAATAATTCTTTGTCTATTTCATGGCGGCCTTTCACAGCTTTTTTCAGCTCGGTGGTTTCAACTTCATTATTGATTAAACCCACCATTAAGTTGGATTTGCCATCCAATAACAACTCAACGGCCTTTACGCCTAACCTGCTCGCCAAAACACGGTCAAAACAGCTTGGAGAACCGCCTCTTTGCATATGGCCCAACACAGAAACCCTGACTTCATATTGCGGTAAATTTTCTTCCACATAATCGGCCAGTTGAAATACATTTTTCCCTATTTTATCGCCTTCGGCCACCACCACAATACTTGATGATTTTCCTGAACGTTTACTTCGTTTCAATGATTCAAGCAACCGGTCTAAACCTAAATTTTCTTCGGGAATTAAAATTTCCTCCGCTCCAGCTCCAACGCCTGCATTTAAGGCTATAAACCCTGCATCACGGCCCATAACCTCCACAAAAAATAACCGATTGTGGGAACTCGCCGTGTCTCTAATTTTATCTATTACCTGAACAATTGTGTTTAAAGCAGTGTCGTATCCAATGGTATAGTCGGTTCCGAAAATATCATTGTCAATGGTGCCCGGAATTCCAATCAAAGGAATTTTATATTCCTTGTTAAACACTATTCCGCCATTAAAAGTTCCGTCTCCCCCAATTAATATCAACGCATCAATTTCTGCATTTTTGAGCTGGTAATAGGCTTTTTCTCTTCCTTCTTTTGTTCTGAATTCCGCTGAACGATCGGTTTTTAGTATGGTTCCTCCCCTGTTTATGATATTGCTCACGTGACGTGCAGAAAGCGGTTCAAAATCGCCTTCAATCATTCCCTGATAACCTCTGTAAATACCCACACAATCAATTTTATAATAAGTGCAAGCCCTCACTACTGCCCTAATCGCTGCGTTCATTCCCGGAGCATCGCCACCGGAAGTCATTAATCCTATTTTTTGTATTTTGTTTCCCATAAAGCGAAAGTCAAAATTATGATTATATTTTGATTGAAAATTGTTTTATGATTGTTATTGCCAATGATGATTGCTTACCATAAATTGACCGGATAAACACCACTGTCTTTTAATTTTTGAATTTCTGAAGTCACATATTCCTTATCTTGTTTATAAGTAACCCCAAACCAGCGTGCATCAGATTTTAACACTTTCATAGTTGCCAATTTATTGACAATTATATGGTTGATAACCAGCGGGATAAAAAACTCGGCTTTTGGTTCTTTATAATTTTTTGCCAGAAATTCTTCAAATAAAGATTCAGATAATTCGAAGTATTTTGGTGTAAATCCGAAGAAATTCATGGACACTATAGTTTCTTCTGAAATTGGAATTAATTGCTCATTTTCATCTTTATACATCAATTCCCTATTCACTTTTTCAATATGTGTTCTTTCGGTAACGCCTGTTAAAAAATCATTTTCATCTACGCTGCATTCGCCTCTTGAAACTGAACCAAAATCGGAAATGGTGTTTTTTAACACATAACCCATCATATTAAAATCGGTTGATTCCTTTTCCATTTTTTTCAAGGATTCAGCCTCCACTTTAAAAGCCTCGCTTCCGTAAAAATCATCGGCATTGATAACCGCAAAATTTTCTTTTACCGCATCTTTGGCCATTAACAATGCATGACCGGTTCCCCAAGGTTTTTCGCGATTGTTATCCCTATATTTTTCAGGGATATTTTCCAATTCCTGAAAAACGTATTCCACTTCAATTTTACCCGCCAATTTTTTATCGAAAAACGCCTTAAAATCGGCTTCAATATTTTTTCTGATAATAAAAACCACTTTGCCAAATCCTGCCCGAATGGCGTCATATATTGAAAAATCCAGAATAGTGTCTCCTTGTTCTGAAAATGTGTCCAATTGTTTTAATCCCCCGTAACGGCTGCCTACTCCTGCAGCCAAAATTACCAATGTTGGTTTATTCATTTTTCTTCTTTTTTTTATTTTTAAAATCTAATATTTTATCAATTTTTTCGACTGTGTCAATTGGTTTTAAAGCATCTACCGGATTTTTCTTTTTTCTTCGTAACCCTAATTTTTGAAGCAATTCATTGCCGTTATCAAAATCTATTTGATATGACAAACCTACCCCTTGGGTATATCCTTCTTCTTCTTCAGAATATTGAATTTCATTTTGGCGGTTGAATACTGATGATCGCAAAGTTCCTTCTTCATTCAATAAAAATTCAACATTCACTTCTCCAATAATGTTGGTTTGGTTGCTGGCGCCCATAGGTACGCCCACCTTTCCGTTAACAATTATTCTGTCATTTATCTGATAATCCAAAGCGATAGCCAATTGGTCTTCAATATTTAAATTGTCCACTTTGCCTCTTTCTCCAACGGTATATTCAGGTCTCAGTTTAAAACGATTTTCGGCCTGGTTAAAAATATTGTCGAAGGCATTTGAAAGAATATCGAAACCGGTTCCATACAAAGCGGTATTGCTGTTAACGCTAATATCACTTTCATTATAAAAACTCCCTGAAATCAGCAACGAAATAAATTGAACCGTTTTATTGTTTAAATTGTCGCTGTTTAACCTAAATGCCAGCTCTGAAGCCACTGTTGAACTCGCATTTGGAATTTCAATATCAAATTCTCTTTGGGTATTAAATAATTCTCCGGAAAAACGGGTAACCAAATCAATGGGAATCTTTCTGCTTGAGGAAATATTGTCCAATAATGAACTCGGATTTGCCGATACGCGGTAAACAGCTTCAATATTAATATCGGCCGTTAACGGATCACCGTTCCAAGAAATGCTTCCGCCCCTTTTCACAATAAAGGGTTTATTGATAAATCCGCCATATTTGAAGTTATAAACACCATTGTCCACAATAAAATCGCCATACATTTCAAACTTGTCCTTTGTGTCGAGCGAAATTTGCATATTTCCTGTTCCGCTTCCCCTTAAAAAACTGCCTGTTGATTTGTCTAAAACCATTTCAACAACAGCATCTTTGGTCACATCAATATTAAAATTTAGCGTAAGTCCTTTAAGTTTTTCTGAAATATATTGTCTCCTTGTTTTTTCAGTTTCTTCTGGATTGCTTTTATCCACAAAACGAATTAATTGCGAAGATTCAGCCGTTTTTACATCACTGACAGGAATTGTAAGATAGGTGCCTCTTTTTGTTTTTCCAACAACATTGATAAACAATTTATCTGTCGGCCCTTTAATGGTGGCATATCCTTCCAAAAATCCGGTGCCAAAATAAACTGAATTTTCTTTTTCAACGGTATTGAGCACCAATAAATTTTTGGTATTCACCCTTAAATCCAATCGCCATTCTTCAAAATTAGTATGGTTGATGCTTCCAACTAATTTTCCTCTTGTACTGTATTTTTTATCTTTTATTTGAACTTCTTCAAAGGAGAAAGTTTGATTTTTAAGTGCAATAACGCTGGTTCCTTCAAAATCATAATCCACGTTTAAATAAGGAAAAAACAAACCTGCCTGGTCTAAAAACAATTCGCCTTCCATTGTCGGATTGTTCAACAAACCCGTTAAATGGGCATTTCCATAGGCAAAACCCCTAATGTTTGAAAAAACATCTTGTCCCAAAGGACTAAATGCATCCAATTTAAATTCTTCGAATTCTATCTCTACGTCAATTGTTGGATTTTTAGGCGTAAAATCAAGATTTCCTATTGCTGAAAGGTTTATGGCATTGTCTCTTTCCAATGAAATATTTACCCCGTAATTTCTAAGAGAGTTTATTCCTTCAACCGCAACTTTTAAATTCCCCTGATAGGAATCGTTGATATTAAAATCTGCAATTGTAAAATCAGCCGTCGGTTTTATGATCTTATTTAACTGTTTATAATTAAGGGAACCGTTTATGACGCCTTTTAATCTCAAACTGTCGATATGAGGCGTAATATTGTCCAAATTAACATTCTCAAACTTAAAAGTTAAATCTTTTGAAATGGTATCTCTCACATTTCCAAAAAATTCAATTCTCTGGTCATTTGATGTGATTAAAAAAGGACTGATATCATATGTTTTTGTTTTGCTGTCGTACACCAACTTATTGTCAAAATTATCATCAGGATTGATGATCCATTCGGTGTCTTTAAAGTTGAAATTTGATTTTTGAAGTCCGACAACCGATTTGCTTTCATTGTTAAACGTATGAAAAAATGCCAAATCAAAACGCTCTGTATTTTTATCTCCACCTAAAAACTCCGTTCTGAAATACAAGGTGTCATTTAGGGTAATATTCACCAATTGCAATTTAGAAATATTATAATTTTTAGTATTTATTTTAGCGACCGAAAGTTGCGTATTAAACAATGGATTTTTAGTGTCGATTTGTAAATTAAGCGAATCAATGGTGTTTTTAAATGCGATAACTCGTGGTGATTTAATGTTTAACCTGAACAAATTATCATCAGAATTAATATTTCCGGCAATTGAAGTGTTGGCCGAAAGAATTACTTCCGGATAAAATACTTCCAATACTTTGTTGTGAATTTTAAATTTAAATTCCAGTTCCTGGGCAGGCGTAACCGCAAAAGGTTTGTAATTTGAATAAATGCTTCCAAGGGAATTTTTAGTTAATTTAACCAATTCCCCAAACTTAAATTTACCTTTTAAATAACCATTCACAATTTCTGTTGAATTCACAGTAATGGTCCTGATATTGCCTTCAAAAGCAGAAGTTATGTTGAAATCCGCAAAGAAGTAATTGTCTTTTTGATTCCTGTACAAAGCATTTTTAAACTCGATGGTTCCCGCTAAATCATCTAAGGTATTTCCAGAAACATTTATGTCAATGTCGCCTTTAACTTGAGAAATACTGTCGCGTTTAAAAAGATTTAAGGTGTTTAAATCCAGATAATCGATATGGGTTTTGAAATCGAAAGTGTAAATTTTTTGGGAAAAATCGGACAAGCCTTTAAATTTCAGCTTAATATTGTCATCATTCACTTCTATTTCACCATTAAAATGTTTGTTTTTTACAACACCATTAATGTCGATATTGGTATAAGTATAGCCTTTATATTGTTGTTTGGATATTTCTCCTTTTACCGAAGTGTTCATTTTTTCTAAGGTAAAGCCTTTTCCGTCTATATCGCCTTCCATAGAAAGCTGGCCAATTAAAGGATCATTTAAAATTTTACCCAATTCAAAATCAATAATTTTCACGTGGCCAAAATAAGAAGCATTGTCAATATCGCTAATGTTGGTCAGTTCTAAATCCGTAATCAGGCTGCCAATAGCAGTTTGCATCGAGATGTCGGTATTAATTAAATCTTCCGTAACATAGGCAAAGCCACTCACTGTAAATTGACCTAATTTTTGAAGTGATGAAGGCATCTTTTTTCCAAAAATGTTTGGAAGCAAAGATTTTAAATGGTCATAATTCGACGTTAATTTGGTTAAATCGGCAGCCAATGAAAATACATTTTTCTGATTAAATGCATTTTTAAAATGCAGATTTCCAATAATGGCAGCTTGTTTATCTGTGGTCAATTTAAGGTTCTTCAACGTTAAATCGTTAAGATTTCCCGATATTTTTGTCGAAAAATGAAGCACATCATTTGAGCCCAATTCTTTATAAAACTTCTTTAAATCCAATAATGACAAATCGGCTTTTTTAACATCGGCGTTAAGAATTACTTTATTGGTGAAATCGGAAAGATCTTCTCTGTTATAGGAAAATTTTAAATCGGCTGACAAGGAAGATTTATCGGTCAACAGCTCGGTATTCAAAAAATTCATTTCAGTTTTTGAATAGGAAAAATTACATGATAAACTTTGGACTTCTATATTTCGATTTTCAATAAAATGAAGTTTGCTGATATCAGCATAAACATTTGGCCCTTCAATTTTAAAGTTTTTGGCACTTCCTATAATTTCCTTAAAAAACAGCGGCGTTTCATTTTCAACATTTTCATTGAGCAGTTCAACATAACCGTTCATCAATTTCAACTTGCTTGCGGTCAGTAAAAATCCGGAAGGTTTATCGCTAACTTTACCGTCATCAAACTTATCAATAAATATGGTAAAGGCGTCATCTTCTTCGCCTTTATAGGTTTTCATGTTTAAAATGAACTCTTCCAAAGAAATTTGGCCAAAATCGAACTTTAAGTTCAGCAAATTGCGATAGCTCAAAACAGATGTTTTTAAATCGCGAACATAAATTAAGGTATCAGCATGATGGTCTTTCACCAGCACTTCATTTAATTCAACGCTTCCCAAAAAAGACAAGTCAACTCTTTCAACGTTTATGTCAACATTGAAATCTTTTCTTAAAAAATCGGTAGCCATTTTTCCCAGCCGCGTTTGCACGGATGAAAGTGACAACAAATAACTTACCAATGCCAATAAAATCACCAGCACCAGCACTATTCTTACAACTATTTTTTTAATTCGTTTGATAAGCGTTAAATTTGCATTTTTATGGCAATTTTCGTGCCTTTATATATTACTGATGGTCAAAAATAAATCTATTTACATTCTTGGTATTGAATCGTCTTGCGATGATACAAGTGCTGCTGTAATTTGCAATGGCAAAGTACTGACAAATGTTGTTGCAAACCAAGAAATTCACGCCAAATATGGCGGCGTTGTTCCCGAATTGGCTTCGCGTGCACATCAACAAAATATTGTTCCTGTAATTCAGCAAGCAATTCAACAAGCAAATATCGACAAAAAAGACATAAGTGCCATCGCTTTTACGCGCGGACCTGGATTAATGGGTTCATTATTGGTGGGAAGTTCCTTTGCGAGATCACTCTCATTGGCTTTAAACATTCCGTTAATTCCTGTAAATCATATGCAAGCGCACGTTTTAGCGCATTTTATTGATGATGAAAAGCAACAAAAACCGCCATTTCCCTTTTTATGTTTGACCATAAGTGGCGGACATACGCAAATTGTGAAAATTTCCAGTTACTTTTCTATGGAAGTTATTGGCGAAACTTTGGATGATGCCGTTGGCGAAGCTTTCGACAAATCGGCAAAAATTTTGGGGTTGCCTTATCCGGGCGGACCATTTGTTGATAAATACGCAAGATTGGGAAATCCGAATGCTTTTGAGTTCTCCAAACCAAAAATGGCGGATTTAAATTTTAGCTTCAGCGGATTAAAAACAGGGATTCTTTATTTTATTCAGAAAAAAGTAAAGGAAAATCCGAATTTCATAGAAGAAAACTTAAATGATATTTGCGCCTCCATACAACGCACGATAGTTGAAATTTTGTTTGACAAACTTGAAAAAGCGGTTGAATTAACCGGAATTAAGCACATTGCCATCGCCGGCGGCGTAAGCGCAAATTCAGAAATTAGGGAAACCTTAAAAGCTGCGGAAGAAAAATTTGGCTGGAAAACCTACATTCCCAAATTTGAATATACCACTGACAATGCCGGTATGATTGCCATTGTTGGTTATTTAAAATATTTGGAAAATGATTTTTCAACCGAATATGCAAGCACTACCGCACGATTGAAAGTGAATGAGAGTTAGTGTAATATCCTATCCCCAGCCCTTTCCGAAGGAAAGGGAGTTTGATTTGGTTGCCTAAATAAACTTTGAACGAACTCAAGCTTCGGACTTCTGACTTCCGTCTCGGACTTTATTTCAACTTTCTCTTTCCGCCAAAAACCTTAAATCTTTTCCTGTTGGTTCCTCAAAAATTTCCAGGTCAAAATAAGGGACGGAAGCGATGATATGGTCAAAAATATCGGCCATAATGGATTCATAATTTTCCCAGCGTTTATCGCTGATAAAACAATATATTTCTAAAGGAATTCCTTTGGAAGTTGGTTCCAGTTGCCTAACCATTAAAGAAAGTTCTTTATTTACTGCCGAATTTTCGTTTAAATAACCATTTACATATTTTCTGAAAACCCCAAAATTGGTTTGATTTCTTCCGTTGATCAAAACCGATTTATCGGCCGCAGTTTTTTCATTATACTTCAGAATTTCTCGTTGCCTGTGTTCAATATAATGTTTTACCAACTGAATTTTTTTATAATCTTCAATTTTTTCGTCCGTTAAAAATCGAACGGAAGATTGTTTTATTAAAATGGATCTTTTTATGCGTCTACCTTCAGATTCCTGCATTCCCCGCCAGTTTTGAAACGAATCGGAAATTAAACTGTAGGTTGGAATGGTGGTATAAGTTTTGTCCCAATTTTGAACCCGAACCGTTGCCAAATTTATGTCGGTCACAAAACCATCGGCGCCAAATTTATTATAGGTAATCCAATCTCCAATTCTCACAATATCGTTAACAGAAACTTGGATAGAGGCCACAAAACCTAAAATTGTGTCTTTAAAAATTAATAATATCACTGCGGAAGCGGCGCCAAGAGTGGCAAAACTCATAATATCCTTTCCTGTTAATTGATAAACAATAAAAATGGTGGCAATTCCCCAAAAAAACAGCATCACAACTTGGATATAACTTTCCAAAGGTTTGTCTCTGTATTTTTCTTTGGTGCGCAAATAACTATTGGTAGCCCTTAAAAAACTTTGAATAATTTTAACAAACAATATAACGCCGTAAACATTGATGGCAATGTTTAAAATATTAAGTATTGAAGGAAATCCGACAACTGCAAACGGAATGCTGAATTTTAAAATGTAAATGGGAATAATGTGTGCGGCGTAACGAGGAAATTTACTTTGAGACAAAAAATCATCAAAAGTTGTATTTGTTTTTTCTGAAAACAGTTTAAAAGATCCAATAATTACTTTTCGCAAAATGAAATCCAGAAAAAATACCGTTAAACCGAGTATCATAACAATAACCACTAAATTTATGGAACCCGCCCAAAAAGAAATCATTCCTTTTGCAACCAAGTAATCTTTTAAAAATTCAGTGTAAACTGTTACGTCAAAATCCTCGAGCATTTTTTAAAGTTTTAAGTGTTTTTTATCAATATAAATTGCGCCAAACGGAATCACGGAAGCAAGCATCACAATTCCAAAAGTTTTTATACTCCATTTTAATTCATAAAAAACCATCATTGCCATAACAACAAATAACAGAAAAAGGATTCCGTGCACCATTCCCGCAGCCTGCACCATTTGCGGCAGGTTCCAAATATATTTTAGTGGCATCGCCAAAAATAATAATATCAAAAGTGAAAATCCTTCAAGAAGCGCAATAATTCTAAATGCTTTAATCATTGTTGTTTAAAATTTTAAATTTGATGCAAAGTTAAGATATTTGGGCAAGTGACGCTATTATTAGTTCGTATTATAAAACTTTAAAAAATTATCTTTCTAAATTATTCTGATACTTAAATTTAGATTATTCAGTTAAGTTTATTCTTATCTAAAGTTAAAATCATAAAAAAGCAGCCAAAAAAATTGGCTGCATTTTTATGATTAAATAAGAATATTTTGCTTGAAATTTCTATACTGTGAATATCTTAAAAGTCTGCTTTCACATCCCAGGCTTCCAAACTTTCTTTAACCGATTTAATAAACATTCCGCCTAAAGCGCCATTCACGACACGGTGGTCATAAGAATGTGAGATAAACATTTTATGTCGTATTCCAATAAAGTCACCATCAGGCGTTTCTATAACGGCAGGAACTTTACGAACAGCTCCTAAAGCCAAAATTGCGACTTGCGGCTGGTTGATGATGGGCGTTCCAAAAACACTTCCAAAACTTCCAACATTCGTCACTGTGTAGGTTCCTCCTTGAATATCATCAGGTTTCAATTGTCCTTTTCTTGCCCTTTCGGCCAAATCATTTACAGCTTTGGTCATTCCAACCAAATTCAGCTGATCTGCATTTTTAATGACAGGAACAATTAAATTTCCGTCGGCCAAAGAAGCGGCCATGCCTAAATTAATCGCTTTTCTTTTGATAATTTTATCGCCGTCAACGGAAATGTTGATCATTGGGAATTTTTTAATGGTATTGGCAACAGCCATCATAAAAATAGGCGTGTAGGTAATTTTTTCTCCTTCACGCGCAAAAAACCGGTCTTTAACACGATCTCTCCATTTTACGATATTGGTAACATCAACTTCAATAAAAGATTGAACGTGCGCCGAAGTTTGAACGGAAGCCACCATATGCTGCGCCACCAATTTACCCATTCGGCTCATTTCAATAATTTCGTCTTCACCGCTCACCGAAATTGGCACAGCAGTTTTAACGATTTCTTTTGATTCCGCTTTTGGTTGTTGAACTTCTGCGATAACTTCGTTTTGAACAGGTTTGGCAGTGCTTCTGCCACTTTCAATATAAGCTAAAATATCATTCTTGGTAACCCTGTCATCTTTTCCAGTACCGATAATGGCCTCCAATTCTTCCATGGAAACATTTTCAGTGGTGGCAATGTTCCTCACTAAAGGAGAAAAGAATTTACCCGACTCGGAGACTTTACCTATGCTTTTGGCTTCAATGGCATTTTCAACTTCTTTTTCAATCGCTTTGGCTTCATGGATTATTTCATTAGAGGAATCAACGTCTGCTTTTTCCCCAGCATTTTCATCTAAAGTTTCAATAATGGCAATAGTTTCTCCAACTTTTACAACAGCATCCACTTCATATAACAGTTCCACCAAAGTTCCTTCAACATCACTTGGCACTTCAGAATCTACTTTATCCGTCGCTATTTCAACAATTGCCTCATCCATTTCTACATGATCCCCCACTTTTTTTAACCAGGAAATTATGGTTGCTTCAGCAACGCTTTCACCCATTTTAGGAAGTTTTATTTCGAATTTAGCCATTGTATTTTTTATTTTGATGAGCAAATTTACAAAAAAAATGAGGGATTTTTTGTTTACCCTTATTATTATATAAAATATTTATCATTTTATTTATTGCGACTTTCACAATGAATGCAATAAAAACACCTCAAAATTAGAAAATATATATTTTGGTTTCATTTAGTGCCAACACTATAAAATAGAAGACCGAAATTTAATTTCTAAAAAGATAATTTTCAATTGTAAGAATTAAAAATTATCTTTACGTGTAACATAAGTAGCGTTAAAATTGTCTTAAATTATCAATAAACAATCTAAATAAATGATAACATCTTGATTATCATATATTTAAAATTTGCAAAAAGATGACTTAAATCATAAATAAACGTTAAAGTTGTTGGTATTTTTATCAAAGATTTAAAACAAACAAATATCTAATATTATGAAAAAAATAAAATTAATAGGTTTATTGATGATTTTAGCATCAAGTTTAATGTTTATCCAATGTACTAGTGACCCAATTCCTGGAACTGCCGGTATTGATGGTATTGACGGTACTGATGGTCTTGACGGTATTGATGGTCTTGACGGTGTTGGTGTACAAGAATGTATTGCTTGCCATAGCGACTCTCACAGAGAGCCAATTAAAGATGCTTTTGCCTTATCTGGCCATGCAAACCAAACAATCATGTACAATGGTCAAAATGTAGCACAATATACTAATGGTACTTCTGCTTCTTGTACCCGTTGTCACACAAATGAAGGCTATATCAATTACATCACAGGAAAACCAGCAGCGGTTAGTGCAAATCCTACTGGTGTTAGCTGTACAACTTGCCATAGCAAACACAGTTCTTTCGATTTCGTAAATGATGGCAATGACTTTGCCTTGAGAAATATCGATCCTGTAACATTAGATCAAACAGATGCTAGTTACGTAATAGATTACGGCAATAAAAGCAACAATTGCATTTCTTGTCACCAACCTAGATCAAAAGCTCCGGTGGATGAAGACAATGACGGACTTTATTTACAGGCAGATGCTAGATTTTACCCTCATTATGGTGGACAATCTACCATGTTGGAAGGAATTCAAGGTGCAATTATTGCAAATGGTTCCACCCCTTATCCTGTAGTAGGGACAGCTGGACACAGAACCGGTGCTTCTTGTACTGCTTGTCATATGGGTGCTTCTACGGATGGACAAACTGGATCGCATACTTTTAAAGTAAGTTTTTCATCTCCAGTTTGTACAACTTGCCATACTGTAGTACCAACTGAAGTTGCTGGTTTGGCTGCTGATATGACGGCCTTACATACTAAATTATTTGATCTTGGCTTGATAAAAGAAGATGGTTCTACTATAGTGCAAACTACTACAATTCCATTTAAACATGCACAAGCAATATGGAATTACAAAACTGTTGAAGAAGACCATAGTCATGGTGTTCATAACCCAAAATACGCAAGAGCATTGGTTAAAAATGCACTTGAAGCAGTTCAATAAATTTCTTTAAATATAGATATTAAAAATTCGGGAGTTATAAAATTTCTGTAACACCCGAACTTTCATAATTTTCTATAATAAATCGTTTTTAACAAATTTGGAAAAAATGTTTCTATTTCATTTTGTAAAAAAGCAAGTATTTATTTAATTAAAAAACTAAAAATGAAAAAAATATTTCAAATTTTATTAATCGTATGCGGGGGCTTGTTGATGAACTCCTGTTATTATGATGAATTACAAGAAAAGATAATCCCGGAATTGCCCTCTGATCCAGATGATCCTAATTATGTTGAAATTAAATTTGGAGCCGACATACAACCAATTTTCACAAGCAATTGCATTGGTTGCCATAATGCCAGCAGAAATCCAGATTTAAGAGCAGGTTTTGCTTTTAGCGCTCTTGTGCCTCAATACGTTACTGCCAGCAATGCTGATGCCAGTCCGTTATATATTAAATTGGCCGGTGGCCATCAAAATTTAGCAACTGACAAAATAACATTAATTAAAACTTGGATTAACCAAGGCGCCAAGAACAACTAATTTTTAAGACTGTAAACATGAAAAATTATATAAAAATACTTTTTGTTCTTTTAATGCTCCCTGTAATTTCAGTTGCCCAAGAGGAGAACACGGAAGATTCAACTATTGTGGCAGTAAAAGATGCCCTTGAAAGACCTGCATTTGAAAGTGCCACGCTCATTGACAATCCAACCAATGTTTTATTCGACAAAAACACGTTGGAAGTGCAAATGCAACACAGATTTGGATTAATTAATGAAACCAACACCTTGGCAGGTATTTACGGTGATGGCGCAAATATTAGAATTGCCTTGTCTTATGCCATCCATGAAAGATTAACCATTGGATACGGTACCACCAAAAATAATCGTTTGCAAGATTTTAACTGGAAAGTTGCCTTATTAAGACAAACAAAGTCTAACAGCATGCCTGTGAGTGTTTCCTATTACGGTAATTTCACCATTGACGCAAGACCTGAATCTGTTTTTAATTTAGAGCAAGACCGGTATTCTTTTTTCAATCAGGTAATTATCGCCAAAAAGTTCAGTCCAAACGTTTCTATGCAAATTGCTCCAAGTATTTCGCATTATAACGCGGTTGGAACTGACATGGAAAATGACATGTTTGCCATTGCTTTTGGTGGACGTGTTAAAATTAGCCCTCAAACAGCTATTATATTTGACTATAGCCAACCAATCACTAAATTTGACAGTGACCCAAAACCAGGAATTAGTATAGGTACAGAATTTTCAACATCTGCACATGCCTTCCAAATATTCCTGACAAATTACACGGGCATCGTTTCTCAAAAGAACCACATGTTCAATCAAAATGATTTCTTCAACGGAGATTTCCTAATCGGGTTCAACATCACAAGAAATTACAATTTCTAAGGGTTTTTCTAAATAACTTGAAATTAAAGCTTCATAAATTAAATTTTATGAAGCTTTTTTACTTTCTGATAAATGCTTTTTGGTTTTGGCTCCTTTCAAAACAAATATTTCCTTTTATACTATTTTATGTAATAAATATTTCATCGTTATGTAACTAAACCAGCATAAAAAATAGTAAAAATTAAGCGTAATCCTTGTCAAAAAATTACAAGTGTCTGATTTTCATTTATTTAAAAATTTAACAACACTGATTTTTATCATAGAAAAACAACATGCATGTTCTTATTTTTATAAAACATTAAAAACAAAAATTTCTAAATATTTATGAAAATTATAAATGAGTGCATCATTGATATCTTTGCAATTGTATCGGTTTAATTCCGAAATAAAATTACTTAAAGCCAAGAAGATATCATCAACGAAAATTTTATAATTACATTCAATAATAAAAGAAACAACAATTATTAATAAACTTAAGGTTAACTTAAACAGAAAAGTTTCATAAAATTGAAAATAATTTTTTAAATTGCTTTACTGTTTAAATACTACTAATTATGGATGAAAAAACTAAAAAAGGAACACAAATCTCAAGAAGAGGCATTTTGCCAATCTTAGGAAGCACTTTGCTGCTTCCGCTTTTGGGATTTGGAAAAACATCAACT
Source organism: Lutibacter sp. (assembly GCA_036567345.1). Taxonomy (GTDB): domain Bacteria; phylum Bacteroidota; class Bacteroidia; order Flavobacteriales; family Flavobacteriaceae; genus Lutibacter. The sequence continues at coordinate 55,845 of DATCUQ010000039.1, read as the reverse complement.
ATTGATGAAATTACTGTTCCAGACGAAAATGAAGAATACCAAACTTTGTTAAAGCCCGATGGTACTGCGGTTAGAGTTAAAGTGAGTACTGTGAAAAATTCAAAAATTATTCAAAAGAATATTTCTAATGAATCATTTCTTAATTGGTTAGGCAGAAAACTTTAATGCCTTTTAATTACTACTATTTATGAAAAATAACACAACTGATTCAAGGCGTAAATTTCTTGATAAAGGATTAAAATTGGGTCTGATTACAGCAATCGGCGCAATTGGACTCACTAAAATTGCGTCAAAATTAAACGCAAAAAACAGCGAAGCTTCAACCGGTAAAATGGAATTAATGACTACTGATGGAACTATCATTGAGGTAGATTCTTCTGAAGTTATGGAAATGGACCATTCCAAAAAGCAAAAAAAGCAAGAAGAACAGGAAGCATATGACGTTCGGGAAGGTATGCCAAACCGAAAATTTGTCATGGTGATAGATTTGGCTAAATGTAAAAATGCATTAAAATGCCAAACTGCCTGCAACAAACAACACTACATCACTGGTGAACATGCCTGGCTTAAAGTGTATAAAATGCAAGAAGATTCAGATACAGCACCTTATTGGATGCCAACAACCTGTATGCATTGTGATCACCCTGCCTGTGTTACTGTTTGTCCTGTTGATGCTACTTTTAAAAGAAGAGACGGATTGGTTTTAATTGACAATGAACGTTGTATTGGATGTAGATTTTGTATGGCCGCTTGTCCTTATTCAACACGTGTATTTAACTGGAGTGAACCAAACCAAGGCGAAATTACGATGCTTATGGAAATGGAACACCAAACAGAGCATAACTCTGCTGAATTTGCCGGTTTGCCTAGTGTAAAAGGGACTGTTGACAAATGCGATTTTTGTCCACACGCCATAAAAGATAATGAATTGCCTCATTGTGTTACTGCTTGTCCTAACGGCGTATTTTATTTTGGAGATAAATATGAAGATACCGTCACCAATGGAGAAGAAACACTTAGATTAAGTGAATTATTAAAAGAAAAACATGGATATAGACTGATGGAAGGTTTGGGCACAAAACCAAGTGTTTTCTACTTACCGCCTGTTGACAGATTGGTAGATTTTAAAGAGGGATTAGAAAGTTTCACTGATTACAAATCTGTTGATAAAACCGAATAAATATGAAAAATTACGACAAATTACTTAACGACTTAGCGCCACAAAAATTTGGCAAAAAAGGCGTTATATGGACAATTTCTTTAGTTGTTTTAATCGTTTTAGGCATCATCGCCTATATCGATCAGGTTATTAAAGGACAAGTAGTTACCAACATGAATGATTATGCATTATGGGGAGTTTATATTTCAAACTTTGTGTTTTTTGTGGCAACTAGTTTTGTTGGAACAGCTGCCGTAGCCGTTTTAAGGCTTACCAACAATAATTGGAGAACACCAATTGTAAGAATTGCCGAGATAATTGCTGTTGCAGCAATTATTATGGCGGGTATCACCATAATGATTGATATGGGAAGACCCGATCGATTAATGAATTTATTTATTCATGGAAGAATGCAGTCCCCTATTACTTGGGACGTTATCATTATTCCTACTGCTATGATGGTTTGTCTATTATTATTGTACTTTCCATTATTGCCGGATTTTGGTTTACTTAATAAATATTATAAAGATAAAAAACCAAATTTAAGTAAATGGTATGGCAGGCTATCTTTGAATTGGACAGGTAGTGAAGCACAAAAATCAATTCAACTTAAATCAATACAATTAATAGCCATTTTAATTATTCCTGTAGGTTTTATGCTACAGACTATTGATGCCTGGCTATTTTCAACTTTATATAGAGTTGGGTGGGATAGCACAAACTTAGGTGCCTATTTTATTTCAGGAGCAGCTGTTGCTGGTATTGGAGCACTTGTAGCTGCTACATATGTTCTTCAAAAAGTTTACAAATTAGAGGATTATATCACTGATTTTCATTTTGATAAATTGGGAAAATTTTTAGTGTTGGTTTGTTTAATTTACTTGTATTTTAACTTAAATGAATATTTAATCCCGCAACTTACTTCAAAAAAAGGAGCAACTACTCATATAAACGTTTTATTGGTTGGAGAATATGCACCATTATTTTGGTTTGTAATTGTTGGAGGTTTAATAATACCGGTGATTGTTTTGTTATTTAAACAAGGAAGAAAACCTTTTCCGATGTTTATTATCGGCTTATTGGTAGTTGTAGCGTCTTGGTGGAAACGTTACCTTATCGTAACACCAACCTTATTGCATCCCTTTTTGCCAATACAGGGTGTACCTGAAGAATGGCGACACTATTTCCCAAGCCTTCACGAATGGGCTATAACTATTGCAACGTTGGCAATGGCCTTGTTAATTATTACTATTTTGGTTAGATACATTCCGATAATACCAATTCAAAGAACGGCTGATGAACAAGATGAATTAGCATTAGAACTAAATAAAAACACTACAAAATGAGAAATCCATTGATAACACGCCACTTTTTTCTTGTTGTATTAAGTGTGTTTTTAGGCACTTCAGTTTTTGCACAAGACAAAGTTAGATTAAAAGCCGAATATGTTAAAGTAATGAACGAAGGCGTTTATTTTGACATACAAGCCACTGCGAAAGTAAATGATGAAAATGTAAATGTTTCTAAAATTGAATTGGTCATTTATAATTTAGTGGGAGATGAACAAGTGGAAATAGGTAAAACTATAACCAATATGCAGGGTAAAAGCAGATTTAAACTTAAAGATTTAAATTCTATTAAGCCAGATTCATCCAATACTTACAACATAGACATTTCATTTGCCGGAAACGATAAATTCTCGGATGCTTCAAAAAGCATAAGCTTTAAAAATGCCGATATTGAGGCTAAATTGGTTAGCATTGACAGCGTTTATTATGTGACTGCGACCCTAATCGATAAATCAACGGATAGCTTACTTGTTGGCGAATCTTTAAAGGTTCAAATACAAAGAATGTTTAAAGCTTTACCCATTGGTGAAGAATTTAATGAAACCGATGAGGATGGCACAATACTTGTTGCTATACCAGAAGGAATACCTGGTGTAGACGGAATACTGGCTATTGAAGTGGTTCTGAGTGAAAGTGAAGAATTTGGAACCGTAAAAGCAATAGTTAATGCCCCAATCGGAAAACCTGTAGTTGACGAATCAACTTTTGATGAGAGGACTATGTGGTCTCCAAGAAGTAAAACACCTTTATTCTTGCTTATATTTCCGAATTTATTGATATTCGCAATATGGGGAATAATAATATATTTAATTACCAATTTATTTAAAATAACAAAATCCTAAAATTAAAAACATGAAAACATTTAAAATTTTAACAATTATCGGAATTATTTCTTTTGCATTTTACTCATTTACAAGTCTTGCACAAGAGCCTTGGAAAGCACCTGCAAAATATCAAACAATGAAAAATCCTATCGCTAAAAAAACAGATGCTGCGATTGGAAAATCATTATACACCAAACATTGCAAATCATGTCACGGTGCTGAAGGTTTTGGAGATGGTCCAAAAGCTAAAGAAATGAAAGGTGATTTAGGAGATTTTTCAACAAAAAAATTCCAAGCACAAAGTGATGGTTCATTATTTTACAAAACTTCTACTGGAAGAGAAGATATGCCAGGATTCACTAAAAAAATTCCTTCAGATGATGACAGATGGTTAATCGTTAATTACATGAGAACGTTAGCCGAATAATCTAAGATTGAATAAATCTAAAAAAACCGAACAAATTGTTCGGTTTTTTTATGCCAAATAATTTCGTAATTCAGAACAATTTTCGAAATATACTTGTGAAAAATGAATTCATTACAAAGATAGTCACGAAACTGCTTTTAAATTCATATTCCCTGCTCCTATCCACAAACTTCCTCCTATCCAAACTACTTCCCTTTCTTCAAAAAAAACTTTTAAAACATTTCCTATACAATGATAACAGTCGTTTTTAAATCCATTTAAATATAGTTCTATTCCTTCGTAACCTACATACTGTAAGAGACCAAATTTTATTTTTTAATATTTTTATCACTTAAAAATCCCTTTATATTTTCAATTAAGCCATACATCTTTTCAATAAAACTGAGAAAATCAAGGCTGTATACATAATTTAAATTGTTATGTGACTTTTATGGCATCAGGTTTATTTAAATTTTTGTATGGTAATCTTCACATAAATGACTTATGTCATCATTTGATACGCCGTCTGTTAGTAAATTTATACGTGCAAAATTAGCATATCAATAAATAAGCATATTCAATTTTATGAATATTAAAAATAACCGATTTAAAAGAGCCTGTTTAATAGGAATTTCCATTTAAATCGAATGAATTTAACCAAAAAGACAATGGAAAAAAAACAAACAGAAGAAGGCGGAACCGACAGACGTAAATTCCTAAAATTGGGATTAATGACTAGTCTCACAGCAATTGCAGGCGCTTCAATTGTAACAAACTTAGCAGCGCAAGAAGAAGAAAAAGAATCTTCAGGCGAAGTAATTAGGTTATTAACCCCTGAAGGAAAAATAGTGGAAGTTAACGCCTCTAATATCAACAAATATCCTGAAGCCCTTATTACTCCGGCGGAATCCAGAATTGGAATACCTGATCGAAAATTCGTAATGGTTATCGATTTGGCCAAATGTAAAAATGCCAGAAAGTGTATTGAAAGCTGCCAAAAGGGGCACCAATTAGATTATCACGAAGAGTTTATGAAGGTACAACTTATTCAAAATAATGAAGAAAGCAAACCTTATTGGTTTCCAAAACCATGTTTTCATTGTGATGAACCTCCTTGTGTTACTGTTTGCCCAACCGGAGCAACATTTAAACGCGATGACGGCATTGTTTTAATTGATAATCAACGTTGCATTGGGTGCAAATTTTGTATTACAAGTTGCCCTTACTCTGCCCGTATTTTTAATTGGGGACATAAAGAAAAATTCGATGACAAATCCGTACCGTACTCCCCAGAAACACAAGTTCCTGCTGCAGAAGGAACGGTAATGAAATGCGATTTTTGCCCCGATTTGTTAAGGCAGGGTTTATTGCCATATTGTGCGCAAGCTTGTCCTGAAGGTGTTATTTATTTTGGTGACAAAAATGAAGATCTTGTAACCAATGGTCAAGAAACGCTCAGTTTTTCCAAACTAATCAATGACCGTGGAGGCTATCGTCATTTAGAGCATTTAGGAACCAAACCAAACGTATATTATTTGCCGGCTGTAGAGAGACTATATCCTTTAGAAAGCGGATTAGAAGATAAAGACGAAGAAATTATAGAGCGCTTTAAAAATGTGCCCTATGTACAGGATCTTAAAAAACAAGGTAAAATTTAACTTATAAATTCTTAATTATGGAATTAAATAACAGAAAACGAGAATTAGTAAAAGAATTTTCACCGATGTTAGAAAAAACATCTCTTTTAACAAAAATTTGGATTGGCATTTTAATAAGTATCATTTCAGTAGGACTATATGGTTTTATCATACAATTCCAACAAGGACATATTGTAACCGGAATGCGGGACAATGTTGTTTGGGGGCTTTACATCATAAATTTTATATTTTTTGTTTGTTTAAGTTACTCTGGCGCATTTATATCGGGCATATTACATTTTTTTAGAACGCCATGGAAAAATTCAGTGACAAGAATTGTTGAGATTATAACCGTTTTATCTATAATTATTGGTCCAATTTTTATTTTATTATGTATCGGGAGATTAGACAGGTTGTATTATCTGTTTCTCTATCCAAGGATTCAATCCCCAATTACTTGGGATATTATTGCAATTATAACCGATTTGGTGGGTTGCTTCATCTATCTGTACATGACATTTATTCCTGACTTTGCAATTTTAAGGGACAGCCCGGATTTAAAGCTCCCTGTCTGGAGAAAAAATTTGTACAAGTTTTTAGCAATTAATTATCAAGACACCCCCGACCAACGCAAAAGATTGCACAATACAACCAGCATTATGTCTAAAATGGTCATTGCAATGGCAATTGTGGCTTACACGGTACTTGCCTGGATTTTTAGCTTAACGCTTCAACCGGGATGGAATAGCACCATCTTTGCGCCCGATTTTATTGTGGCCGGTTTATACTCAGGTATAAGTGTTATCATTATTGTGATGTATTTAATTCGCAAATATTTTAAACTGGAAAAATATATCGTTAAATCACACTTTATAATGGCAGCAATGGTGTTACTCGTATTGTCCTTATTATTGGGCTATTTTACATTTAGCGATTATTTCGCAAAATGGTTTAGCCATAAAATAGCTGATACTGATTTATTAAAAACATTGTTCGGAAATTATTTTTGGCAGTTTATTTTTGCAAATTATGTTGGATTTATTATTCCGCTGGTTATTTTATCGATTAAAAAATTAAGGACAATTAAACTGATAACTTTCGCGGCGGTAATTGCCGTTTTAGGGTTATGGTTAAATCGCTATTTAATCGTTATTCCAACTTTAGAAACACCTTATCTTCCAATTCAAGACACAAGGCCTGAATTTATCCATTATACCGCCACTTGGGTTGAATGGTCTTTAAGTTTTGCAGGAATTGCCGCATTTTTTCTATTCTTCACTTTACTGATAAAGTTTATTCCGATTATTTCTATGTCAGGAATAATTGAAGATGAAAGAAGGAAACTTCAAGTGAAAGAAAACAAAGATAAATCTATCTCATATAAATAAAAATCAAATTTGAAATTATGAAAAGTTACCTATACAATCACACCTTTTTTATTTCAATAATTGTTGCATTATTAGTTAACATCAATGGGATGGCTCAACAAGATGATTTAAGTAATTACCGCACACGATTTGGTTTTAAAACAGTTAAACAAGCCGATAATTCCCGTTTGCTTGAAGCAACTTTTATGGCCCTGAATAAAACAGACAGAAAAGACCAGCTTCCGGTTTATGGAGCTGAAATACAATTCTTTAATATCCTGAATGATGAAGAAATTCTATTGGGATCTTCAAAAACTTCAAAAGAAGGAATCGCCCAAATAATTCTTCCCGAAAATCAGAAATACCGTACGGACGGAGAAGGTTATATTAATTTAAGAGCCCGTTTTAGCGGTACGGATGCTTTAAGTGAAGAAGAAGCGGATTTAATGGTGAAAGATTTACATTTGGATCTCAACTTAACAGAAATAGATTCTATAAAAACAGTAACCCTTACCGCTTTTACAATTGATAGTTTAGGCACTAAAATGCCAGTAAGCGATGTGTATATTATCACTTACGTTAAAGCTATGCTTTCAAAAATGAACATTGATGAAGGAACTATCAGTGACGGAGAATATACTTTTGAAATGACCCAAAGTTTTGCAGGCAATACAAAAGGTAATTTGACAATCTCTGCAATTATTGACGATAATGAGGAATATGGGAATGTAATTCAAGAGAAAACTGTGCATTGGGGAACATTTAACAAACCGTTAACCCAAGATAAAAATATGTTATGGACAAAGGCTGCGCCAATTTGGATGTATGTGGTGTTAACCATTCTATTATTGGGCGTTTGGGGAAATTATATTTACACCATTACAAATTTATTTATCATAAAAAAAGAAGGAAAAGATTTAAGGCCCGAACCTAAAAAAAATTATTCGGCCAGTTAAGGATTCCTGTCCCTTTAAAAAAATGAAAACAAATAATTAATAATAAATAAAAAATAAACACAATGAAAACAATTAAAATTTTAATGATTATCGGAATAGTTAGTTTTGGGCTTTTTTCTTTCAATAAATTAACACAAGAAGAATGGAAAGTTCCCGCTAAATATGAAAAAATGAAAAATACCACCGAAGCAAGCAAAGCAAATATAGCCATCGGTAAATCCTTATATTCAAAACACTGCAAAGCTTGCCATGGCAGCGCTGGATATGGTGACGGAACCAAAGCCAGTAATTTAGAAGGAGATTTGGGGGATTTTTCTTCAAAAAAATTCCAATCACAATCTGACGGCGCTATATTTTATAAAAGCTATATAGGCAGAAAAGATATGCCCAACTTCGAAAAGAAAATGAGTGAAGAAGATATGTGGATAACAGTTAGTTATATAAGAACATTAAAAAAATAAATTTTTACTGACAAGATTCAGGTAAATAATCTGGATTAAAAGCAAAAATTATTAAATTAATTGCATTTAAAAAGGTTTGGCTTTCGCCAAGCCTTTTTTGTGTTTTATTAAAAGCGATTTCTTATATATAAAAAAACTAGCTATCGCTTCAAAAAATAGATGAATCATGTAAGTTTCATTTAAAATTGTGTAACAAATGTTGCAACCTAACTAACTAAATTTGTACCTTATAATAAACATTCTATTAATCAATAAAACGAAATAAAATGAAAAAACTATTTATTTTCGCAATTTTAAGCACAACGTTGCTTTTTCAAAATTGTGGATCAAAAGAAAAACAGGAAGTAACTGCAACTTCTAATGATTCCATTGTTACTGAAACTGTAATCATTGACACTATTGCCGGAACAGAAGTTATAGAAGAAGAATTAACTTCTGAAAATGTCCCTGCCGATAAATCAACAACGGTTGTAAAAGTTACGACCAAGGAACCTGGAAAAGTAGTTACCCAAAAAACAACCGAAACCAAGGTTGGTGAAAGCACTAAAACAGAAACGGTGACAAAAGTAGTTATTGCTGACGAACCTAAAAAAGTTGTCGTAGCCGAAACACCGGTAAAAGTAGCCGTTCAAGAACCTAAAGTTACCACAAACACCTCAGACTGGGTAGTGCCGGCCAAATACCAAACTATGAAAAATCCTACCGACCCAAAAGTTGATTTGGCGATAGGAAAATCATTATATTCCAAACATTGTAAATCTTGTCACGGCAGTGAAGGTTATGGCGATGGCGTAAAAGCCAAAGAAATGAAAGGTGATTTAGGTGATTTTTCAACTAAAAAATTCCAGTCACAAACTGATGGAGCGTTATTTTACAAAACCACTTTTGGCAGAGATGATATGCCTGCGTTTAACAAAAAATTGCCTTCAGATGAAGACAGATGGTTAATTGTTAATTATTTAAGGACATTATAAAAATAAAGTTTAAAACATTTCACAAAAAAACCGAACAAATTGTTCGGTTTTTTTGTGCTATATAGTCATCGAGAATATTCGAATATCAGGCTGATTTTCAACAAGCCTTAAATCGAATGCCATGCAAATATTTCTTACAAACATTCGGCCTTCTTCTTTTACAGTAATTTTAGTGTCAGAAACTTCAATTAATCCATCATCAATAATTTCACCTAAACGCTCAATTATTTCATTTTTAACTTGAGACGTTAAACCCATATTCCATTCCGTCTCCAAATTACACATCAAATTTAAGATGTGCTTTCTTATGACCAAATCGGTATCAGTTAACAAATGGCCTCTAAAAACCGGCAATTCACCTTTATTTACGCGTTTTGTATAATCATCAATTTCCTTTTCATTTTGGGCAAATGCATACCAAGAATCACTGATGGAGGACATGCCCAAACCAATCATCAATTCGGTTTTGCCTGCCGTATAACCCATAAAATTACGATGCAGTTTTTTAGCTTCCATCGCTTTGTGCAGCGAATCACTTAGCAAGGCGAAATGATCCATTCCTATTTCAACATAACCATTGTCGAAAAATAGTTGCTTCCCCAATTCATACAAATGCCTTTTTTCATCATCTTTTGGCAAATCATGGTCTTCAAAACCTCGTTGCCCCACGCCTTTTATCCAAGGCACATGCGCATAACTGTAATAGGCAATTCTGTCCGGTTTTAAAGCGATGGTATTTTTAATGGTATTTCTGATGCTTTCTTCCGTTTGAAAAGGCAATCCGAAAATTAAATCGTGGCTAATGGATTCATAGCCGATTTTCCTTGACAAATCGTGCACTTTTTTCACCTGCTCAAAACTTTGAACTCTATGAATTGCTTTTTGAACAATAGGATCATAATCCTGAATGCCAAAGCTATTTCTTCGAGAACCTAAATCGTACAATGTTTGCAGTTGGTCTTCTGAAGTATGGTTTGGATGCCCTTCATAACTGAAGTCGAAAATCTCAAATTTATCGGCTCTTTTAAAAATTCCGTTGATTAATTTTCTTAAATTTTCAGAAGAAAAAAATGTCGGCGTGCCGCCTCCCAAATGAATTTCCCTTATTTTTGGACGTTTCCCCAACAAATCGCAGTACAAATCCCATTCTTTTAAAACCGTTTCAATATAAGGCTGCTCAACTTCATCATGGCGCTTGGTTATTTTTTTATGGCAAGCACAAAATGTACACAAACTTTCACAAAAAGGAAGATGGATATAAACGCTTATTCCTTCACTGTCATTGCTTTCATTAAAAGATTTTACCACTGTTTTTTTCCAGTCTTCTATTGCAATACCTTTTTTGTCCCAAAAAGGAACTGTTGGGTAACTGGTGTATCTTGGACCTGGAATATTGTATTTTTGAATTAAAGTTGAATTCATTTTTTTAGTTTTTAGTATTCAGATTTTAGATTTTAGCAGTAAGTTTTGAAACTATTGTAAAATCTAGCTTTTATATTCTTTTACCGCATCAATAAACGCTTTCGCGTTTTCTAAGGGCACATTTGGCAAAATTCCATGGCCTAAATTAACGATGTACTTATCTTTTCCGAAATCGTTGATCATTTGGGCCACTAATCTTTTAATTTCTTTTGGAGGCGACAACAAACGTGCAGGATCCATATTGCCTTGCAAGGTAATATTGCCTCCTGTGAATTTTCTTGCCATTTGCGGCGTAATTGTCCAATCCACACCCAATGCTGATGCATTTGATTTCGACATTTCTTCCAATGCAAACCAACAACCTTTTCCAAAAGCAATTATAGGAGCGTCATCTTTTAATGCTTCAATAATTTGATTGATATATTTCCAAGAAAATTCCTGATAATCAACCGGAGACAACATTCCTCCCCAAGAATCAAAAATCTGAACCGCATCAACACCGGCTTTTACTTTTTCTTTTAAATAAGCGATGGTGGTATCGGTAATTTTTTGCAATAAAGTATGCGCGGCAACAGGTTGCGTAAAACAAAACTCTTTGGCGATGTCATAGGTTTTAGAACCTTGACCTTGAACGCAATAACATAAAATTGTCCAGGGAGAACCCGCAAAACCAATCAACGGAACTTCATTGTTTAACTTCTCTTTGGACATTTTAATGGCATCCATCACATATTTTAATTCAACAGTCACGTCCGGCACAATAACGTTGTCAACATCTTTTTGGGTACGAATTGGGTTTGGCAGCCAAGGGCCGGTTCCTTCTTTCATTTCCACTTCAATATTCATCGCCTGCGGAATCACTAAAATATCCGAAAACAAAATAGCAGCATCCATCCCAAATCTGCGATAAGGCTGTACGGTAATTTCCGAAGCCAATTCAGGAGTTCTGCAACGGGTAAAGAAATCGTATTTATCACGAATTTCTCTAAATTCCGGTAAAAATCGGCCTGCCTGACGCATCATCCAAACTGGCGGACGTTCAACTGTTTCTCCTTTTAAGGCTCTTAAATATAAATCATTTTTGTACATTTTTTTGTTTTTTGGTATTTTAGTAATTTAGATTGTTGGATTTTTTTTGGGCGTTCCTTTCAGGCCGCGCCATCCGCTATATCTTTTTTTACATTTCATTTCAAAAAAGGATTAGTTTATCCTGAGCGCAGCCGAAGGGCTGCTGTCGCTAACGCAAATCCCTTTTCAATTGTAAATTATTTAGCTTTTTGCAGCCACCGCTTTCATGGCAATATCAATCGCAACTTTCACTTTGTAAATATCTCTTTTGCTGATTGCGGTTCCCAAAAACCAGGCTTCAAATTGAGACGGCGGCAAAAACACGCCATGTTCCATCATCTTCCAAAAGAATATTTTAAATTTATGAGTATCACTGGTGAGCGCTGTTTTAAAATCAACCACCGGTGTTTTTGTGAAAAACGGTGAAATCATTGATCCAAATCGGTTGACCTGCAAATCAATTCCATTTTTTTTCGCTGCATCCAGTAAAGACCGCTCTAAAAAAGAAGCTGTTTTTTCAAATTTTTCGTACGGATTTTGTTTTTTCAATTCATTTAAAGTGGCAATTCCGCAAGCCATAGCGATAGGATTGCCCGATAAAGTTCCCGCTTGGTACACATCTCCCAAAGGCGAAACCATTTCCATAATTTCATTTCTGGCACCATAAGCACCAACCGGGAAACCGCCGCCAACCACTTTTCCCAAACAAGTAATATCTGCCTGTACACCCAACAATTCCTGGGCGCCACCAAATTTTGAACGAAATCCAGTCATCACTTCATCCATAATTAAAAGAACACCGCTTGCTTTGGTTAAATCTCTTAATTCTTCCATAAATTCTTTGGTCGGATTTACAACGCCCATATTGCCCGCAATTGGCTCAATAATGATAGCGGCAATATCGTTGTGCTTCGCCAAATGTTGTTCAACGCTGTCTATATCATTGTAAATTGCAACCAAGGTATTAGCAACCGCTTCCGCCGGTACACCTTTACTTCCCGGAATGCTTAAGGTTACCAAACCTGAACCGGCGGCAACCAGCATATCATCTGCGTGCCCGTGATAACAACCTGCAAATTTGATTATTTTATTTTTTCCCGTAAAAGCCCTGGCCAATCGAATGGCGCTAAAAACAGCCTCCGTTCCTGAACTCACAAAGCGCACTTTATCCATTCCCGGGAATGCATCACAAACAATTTTGGCCAATTTAATTTCACCCACTGTTGAAGCGCCAAAAGTAGTTCCTTTTTTTAAGGCCTTTTTTACCGCTGATTCAACCGTGCTGTTTCTGTGTCCCAATATCATTGGTCCGTAGGACAACACCAAATCTATGTATTCATTTCCGTCAACATCAATAATTTTGCTGCCTTTTGCCCTGTCGATAAAAATAGGAACGCCGCCAACAGATTTAAAAGCCCTGACAGGGGAGTTTACCGCTCCCACTAAATTCTTTTTGCCTTTTGTATATAATTCTACTGATTTTTCTAGTTTCATTTTGTTAGTAGTTAGCTGTAATTAACGTTTCAATAATAATTTGGCGACGTCTTTTGCAAAATAAGTGATAATAATATCGGCTCCTGCCCTCTTCATCGACAGCAAACTTTCCATCATAACCCGATCGCCATCAATCCAGCCTTTTTCGGCAGCTGCTTTAATCATCGCATATTCACCGCTCACATTATAGCAGGCAACCGGACGGTCGAAATTATTTTTAACGTCTCTTATGATATCCAAATAAGCCAAAGCCGGTTTTACCATTAAAATATCGGCACCTTCCTGGTCGTCATAAGTTGCTTCACGCAATGCTTCATCCCTGTTTGCCGAATCCATTTGGTAAGTTCTTCGGTCTCCAAAAGTTGGTGCAGAATCTGCTGCATCCCTAAACGGACCATAATATGCCGATGCGTATTTTACCGCGTACGACATAATTGGAAGATCATAAAAACCGGTGTTGTCCAACGCTTCTCTGATCGTTGCAATCATACCGTCCATCATTCCCGATGGCGCCACCATATCTGCTCCTGCTTTTGCGTGAGAGATTACTTGTTTGGCAATATTTGGCAAAGTAGCATCATTGTCAACATCGTTATTGTGAATTACGCCGCAATGGCCGTGACTGGTGTATTCGCAAAAACAAACATCAGTAATGACATATAAACTTGGATAATTTTTTTTGATGAAACGGATGGCATTTTGCATAATTCCGTTGTCATTCCATGTTTCAGAACCAATTTCATCCTTTTTTGAAGGAATTCCGAACAGCAACACTGCAGGAATTTCCAATGCAACCACTTCATCCAGTTCTTTTGAAATCCGGTCTAATGACCATCTTTTGATTCCTGGCATGGAAACAATTTCGGTTTCAATATTTGTCCCTTCCTCAATAAACAAAGGATAAATTAAATCATCAACGGTAAGTCGGTTTTCCCTTACCAAACGACGAATATTTTCAGTTTTACGCAAGCGTCTTGTTCTATTCATAATCAAAATATTGATTTACAGATTCTATTACATTTTCAACTGTTGGTTCATCGGCCACAAATACATTTTCAAAATCGTCGATAGCTTCAGCAGCGGTGGTGTTTCCAATACAAAAAGCCACGCTTTGGGTATCGGTATTTTTTGATAAATAACTTTTTACGGATGACGGACTAAAAAATAAAATGCCATCATAAGTGTTTTTTATTTTAACAGGTTTGAAATTGGTTGTATAAACTTCAACTTCATTGACCTTAATGTTGTTTTCAGCTAAGATTTCCGGAAGTTCATTGCGTCTTAAATTTCCGCAGAAAAAATAAACCTCATCAATGTCTTTATTCAGCAACATTTCGTCTGCCAATTCTTCTGCTGAATGCGCTATTACCGTTACTTTAACGTTTTTCTCGGCTAAAAATTGCGCCGTTTTATCACCAACGCAATACCCATTTTCAAATTGCAATTCCTCCGAAGAAAACTGGCTAAAAACACCAATAACGGCATTTTTACTGGTGAAAACAGCGTTTTTTATTGGATTGGTTAATTTTATGGAAGTGTTAAAAGAAATTTCTATCAGTTCAAGTTCATCAACTGCGAAATTATTAAGAAGTTCCTTTTGCGTTGCGGAAAGTTTTTTGGTGGACAGGATTTTTTTTTTGGTATTCATCTATTTCTTCATTTCAGCTTTTATGCTTTCCATTAATTTTTTTCCGCCTTTATTCAGCACTTCTTCCGCGCAAATTTTACCCAGGCTATTCCATTCACTCAATGGCACAGATTTTTCAACTTCAACCTTTTCCGAACCGTCAATGGCAATTAAAATTCCTTTAAAACTGATAGTTTCACCTGATATTTTGGCATTTCCGCCAATTGGTGCGGTACAACCGCCTTCCAAAGTTTTCATAAACTGGCGTTCAACGGCAACAGCTATTTCAGTGTCTTTATGATTTATTTGGGAACAAATTTCAAGAACTTTGGTATCTGCTTTTAAAGCCGTAACCATAATGGCGCCTTGTGCAGGCGCAGGAATCATCCAATCCAGCATGATATGATTTTGAGGCAGTAAATTAATGCGTTCCAATCCGGCTGCGGCAAAAATAGCTCCGTTCCAATTGTTGTCAATTAGCTTTTGCAAACGCGTATTTACATTTCCCCTTAAATCGGTAATGGTATGTTTTGGATATTTATGCAGCCATTGCGCGGTTCGTCGCAAACTTCCCGTGGCTATAATGGCGTTTTCCTGATTTTTTAAAAAGTCGGTATTGTTTTTAAGCACCAAAACATCATTGATATTCGCTCTTTCCAAAACGGCCGCTTGTGCAATTTTTTCGTGCAAATCGGTTGGAACATCTTTTAAAGAGTGAACTGCAATATCAATTTCTCCGCGAAGCATCGCATTGTCGAGTGTTTTTGTAAACAACCCAAAACCGCCTATTTGATGCAAAGGCTTGTCTAAAACCTCATCACCGGTTGACGTAATTTCGATAATTTGGGCTTGATATCCTAAATTTTCAAGTTGTGCTTTTACTAAATTTGCTTGCCATAATGCGAGTTGACTTGCTCTTGTTCCTATTCTAATCATTCTCATTTAAGATCATCTCTTTAATATTAAACATTTTACTGATGACGCTGATGCTTAAATCAACCGAAGTGTCTTCATCTTTTAAATGTTTAACAAATTGTGTGGTAATCTTTTGAATCATGCGGTTTGTGATGTACTCAGCATGTTCCACATTAAAGCCTTCCAGTTTTCTGGAATGGAAATCAATTTCATCATGCTGTATGATTTTAAGTGATTCTTTTAAAGCGTTAACGGCCGGCACATATTTACGTTGTTCAATCCAATCGTTAAATTCACCGTTATATTTTTGAATGATGGCTTCGGCTGCAGGAATTTCATTTTTACGAGTTTCTATAGTCAGATCCGTAATTTTTGACAATTCATCAACATTGACCAAAGTAACGCCATCCATATTTTTAACAGAAATATCAACATTTTCAGGCATTGACAAATCTAAAATCAATATTTCTTCGCCTGGTTTTAAATGCGCTTTGCTGATGGTGTGAACATCTGCGCCTGTTGAGACGATTAAAATATCAGTGTCTTCAATTTCTTTTATTAAATCGACATAATTTTTTACGCTAATTTCAGGATGTTCCGCTTTAAATTCCAAAGCCCTTTCGTGGGTTCTGTTGATAAGCGTCACATTTTTGTTTGAAGTGTATCCCAACACATTTTTGCAGGTATTTTTTCCTATATCACCCAATCCGTAAATAAGAATTTTCTTCTCATTGTAATTAGGGATATTCTCCATAATATAGTGTATGGCCGCATAAGCGACAGATGTTGTGCCCGAACTTAATTGGGTATTGTTTTTAACGTCTTTGCTTGCCTGCAATACCAAATTCATTAAACGCTCCAAATAAGCGTTGGTTGTTCCTGCAATTTTAGCTTGCTTGAACGATTCTTTTAACTGCCCAACAATTTCGTAATCGCCTAAAATTTGGCTGTCTAAACCAGTTCCTGTTTTAAACAAATGGCGCACGGCCTCTTTATTTTTATACACATAAGAGACATTGATAAAATCTTCAATAGTTCCGTTGGAATATTTGATGATTAAACTTATCAATTCAAAAGGATGTTTGGCAAAACCGGTGATTTCAGTTCTGTTGCAGGTCGATAAAACAATAATCCCGTCGATTCCCTTCTCTTTAGCCTCCTTTAATAATAATTTTTGATTTTCTTTAGTGATGCTAAATGTGCCTCTCACATTTACATCCGCTTTTTTATAACTTAATCCTACATTGTATAATTTTGTAGGCATGTTTTCTTGACTCATAAAAATAGTGTTATCAATAAGTGTCGTCAAAAGTACAAAGATATAATCCGACAAAACATCGGTAAAAGTACTTTTATTATCGACATAAGTTACTCTATCTAATTTATAATAAATCTAAATAAGGCAATATTGAATAAAAGAATGATAAATGTCAGCAAAATAAGGCATCAAAAAGGATGATTTTTATCATATTTTAATTAACATACCATTTTTTTGTATGAATTTTTATTCCTATTTTTGCCATAGTTTTAAAGCTAATTCATAAAAATGTCTTATGAAATCCAATATAGAGAATTATAAAAATATCGACAAAAGTACCCAGTTTATTTTTAATGAAACGGATACTTTTAAAGTTTTTAATTTGAACAACTTGTCGGACAATGATGAGTTTTACAAACTTTCATTGACCAAAAACTACATTCAAATTTATTTTTGCTGCAACAACGAATGTAAAGTTGCCTTTAAATTTGAACATTGTGTGATGCCTTTACTTGAAGGCAATTCGAGCATGGTTTATTTTAAGGATGAAAAAATGGATTTGCTTTTTAGGCTTCCTCCCAATGCCGAATTGCTTGCCATTTTAATTTCTATTGAACATTTTCATTCGTTATTTTCCATTAACGGAACTGTCTTATTTAACTATAACAGCTTAAAAGGAGAAAACCCTATTATTGAACCAAAAGAAACCAATTCTTCCATAAAATTAATATTGAATCAACTAAGAACCAAACAAACAAATGATTTGCTCAGGCCAATTTATATTAAGGGAAAAGTGTATGAATTGCTCAGTTTTTATTTCAGTCAATCTTCGGAAAAGGAAACGGAAAATTGTCCGTACATTTCTAATGAAGAAACCGCCAGCAAAATAAAACAGGCAAAACAATTGATCATATCAAATATGAACAATCCGCCTTCCCTTGCCGATTTGGCCAAAGAAGTTGGACTTAACATCAAAAAATTAAAAACGGCCTTTAAAGAAATTTATGGCGTTCCGGTTTTCACTTTTTTGCTGAACCATAAAATGGAATTGGCAAAAACTTTGTTGCAGGAACAGCAATTAAATGTCAATGAAATAGCTTCTCATTTGGGCTACAGCGCTTCCAGCCATTTTATTGCCGCGTTTAAAAGCAAATTCGGCGTTACGCCAAAACAATTTTCAAAATCATAATTACCAAATCATAATGAAAGGAGCATTATTAGTAAATTTAGGATCGCCAAACAGCACTTCAACCAAAGATGTAAAAAACTATTTAGATGAATTTTTAATGGATGAACGGGTAATTGATGTCCCATATTTGCTTCGTGCTTTTTTGGTAAAAGGCATTATTTTAAATACCCGGCCAAAAAAATCGGCGGCTGCTTATAAAAAAATTTGGTGGGATGAAGGCTCTCCTTTAATTGTGCTTTCCAATAGATTGCACAAAAAAGTAAAAGAAAATACCGATATTCCTGTTGAATTGGCAATGCGTTACGGAAATCCGTCCATGAAAAGCGGCATACAAAAATTGGCTGAGCAAGGTGTTGACGAAATTTTACTGATCCCGCTTTATCCGCAATTTGCGATGGCAACCACAGAAACCATAGAAGTTTTGGCGAAAGAAATCGTAAAAAAACATTTTCCCAACATAAAACTGACCATCGTTCCTGCTTTTTATAACAAACCGGATTATGTTGAGGCTTTAAGCGAAAGCATCCAAAATGAACTGACAAAACTTGAGCCCGAACATTTGCTTTTTTCCTATCACGGCGTTCCGGAAAGACATATCCAAAAATCCGATGTCACAAAATCCCATTGTAAAATTGACGGCAGTTGCTGCAACACGCCATCAACAGCCCATGAGTTTTGCTACCGCCATCAATGTTATGAAACCACTAAAAATGTTGCCGAAAAATTAAATTTAGAGGAAGGATGTTACAGCACCTCTTTTCAATCTCGTTTAGGACGTGATCCTTGGCTCCAGCCTTATACCGATCAAACCATTGACAACTTCGCCATCAATGGCTTGAAAAAATTGGCGGTGGTTACGCCTGCCTTTGTTTCCGATTGCTTAGAAACGCTGGAAGAAATTGGCATGGAAGCAAAACATTCATTTAAGGAAAATGGCGGCGAGGATTTTAATATGATTCCTTGCTTAAACGATGACGACAAATGGGTACAAACATTGTCGGGCTGGATTAAAGATTGGGCGAAATAATGATTTAGTTTAAGAATTCAGTAAATACTATTGAGAAGCCTGATGGTGCGGATTTAAAATCGCGCTATCAGGTTTTTCTTTTTACTTCAACAAAATAACACAGACACAAAACCATTCAAAACATTAAATGCCTTTTGATGATTTGTGTTAAAAAAAAGCTATTTTTGGTAAGCTAAAAAGTGAAACAAACCTTCATAAGTTCCCCCAAATTAGGGTGTATTAATGAAGGGTTGTTTTGGGTGTAAATAAGTTAGCGGCAACTGCAGTACGACACTAAACAATGAACGTAACGACAGCCTTAAATTGAAAAGTAAATCATAGTTCAGCCAATGGATAATTTTGAAGAATATTTAAGACAGGGCGAACCAAACAAAGCAGAAAAAGCAAAAGTTTGGAAAACAGCTATCGGCTTGCAACAAATTGACGGTTTAAAACCGTCTGACTATCTTATAGAAACTGCCAGACAAAACATCGAGGGCTACATTACCATTGAAGAAGTAAAACAACGTATTGACAGTTACTACAAACAACACCCAACCAAAACAGACGACGACCGCACCGAAGAAGCCGACAAAGTTTCGGCACGCATTGCAGAAATTTTGAGTGAACAAACCTTTACGTTTTCGCCGGCTGAATACCTTACAATTCATCGCAGGTTATTTCAAGGTATGTATAAATTTGCAGGTAAAATCCGTGATTACAACATTACCAAACAAGAATGGGTGCTAAATGGCGAAACGGTTTTATATGGCAGTGCCGAGAGTTTAAAAGCCACATTGGAATACGATTTTGAGCGAGAAAAACAGTTTAGTTACAAAGGGTTAAGTCAGCAAGAAACGATAGAACATATAGCACAATTCATTTCTTACTTGTGGCAAATTCACATTTTTGGTGAGGGTAATACACGAACAACAGCCATTTTTTTAATAAAATACCTGCGTACATTCGGCTTTAAAGTAAACAACCAATTATTTGAGCAACATTCGTGGTATTTTCGCAATGCTTTGGTAAGAGCCAATTACAAAAACCACACAAAGAACATTCATGCCACAAATGAATTTTTACTGCGTTTTTTCGGAAACCTGTTGCTTGGAGAAAACAACACGATGCAAAACCGAGAAATGCACGTTCATTATGCTGACACTGTAAAAACGCAAAATGACGCTGTAAAATCAGAGAATGACACTGTAAATGACACTGTATTTTCTTTGGTAAAGCAAAATAAGAATATAACAGCTGCCGAAATTAGCGAACGATTGAATATAAGTTTAAGCACTGTAAAACGGAAAATAAAAGAACTTAAAGAGAAGGGAATAGTAGAACGTATCGGAAGCGATAAGACAGGCTATTGGAAAATTATTGAACAATGAATAAATCCTACAACCCCAACGCACCGGGAGAAATTGTTTTAAAAAATTTGCAGACACTTAAAAATAAAAACACTACCGTACCAGATAACGGAATAAATAGAAGGTTAAATAACAGTGACCTGAAAACTGAATAATAATAGTGGTCAACAAGACCGGAAGACAGGACACCAGGCGCACGTAAACAGAAAAAGTTTGCAGCAAATTAAAAAGCCTTTTGAGGATGTTTAACAAAAAAAAACTATTTTTGATAAGCCCAAAAGCGAAACAAACCTTCGCCAAGCTACCCAAATTTGGGTGAATAAACAAAGGTTTGTTTTGCATATAAACAAGTTGGCGGTCAGCTTACCAAACGACAACAAAAAACCAGAAACAATTGACAGATGAAAATATTTGCAGAACCAGAGCGACTAATTTTAAGAGAATTAGAATACACAGACGAAAATGACTTATTCGAGATGGACTCTGACCCAGAAGTTCATTTGTTTATTGAAAATAATCCTGTAAAATCAATTGACGAAATAACAAAGTCATCGAAATGCTTAAAAAACAATACCAAGAAAATGGAATTGCACGTTGGGCAGTAGTTGACAAAGCAACAAACGAATGTGTTGGCTGGTCGGGATTAAAGTATTTTAACCAGCCATTAAACAATCATAATAATTTTTACGAACTTGGTTATAGGTTTAAGAAAAAACATTGGGGAAAGGGTTTTGCTACTGAATCTTCAATCGCAATATTGGACTATGGATTTAAAAACTTGAATGTTGATACAATTTTTGCAATAACAGACCCGAAAAATGTAAATTCAAAAAAGGTTTTGACTAAATTGGGTTTTGACTTTCAAGAAACTTTTGACTATGAAGGAGACCCAACAGATTGGTTTGAATTGAAAAAAATATCTTGGGAAAATAAAAAGCCGAACCGCTAACAGGCGTTATGTGACATTTTATCTAAATTGGCAGCTTTAAGCCAATATCATTAAGTTGGCTTAAAATGGCCTATTACAGTTTTTCTGCCTGCACTGTATATAGTAGGTATTTACAGTACAGGCGAAAATACTAAATTGGTCAAAAAGCGGCAATTAACAAAAAAAAGGCTTTTTTTGACCAATTTTTATATATTTGTATAAATTTCAATAAATTATGGTAGCAGTAATCACAGGTGATATAATAAATTCAAGGAAAGTAAATTCTGAAATTTGGCTTCCCAAGCTAAAAGAATATTTTTCAAAAATTATATTAGACAATGAAAAGTGGGAAATATATAGAGGTGATAGCTTTCAAATTGAAGTTGAAATTAACAACGCTTTAGAAGTTGCAATGTGCATAAAAGCATTGATAAAGTCCAATAACCAAATAGATGTTAGAATGTCAGTGGGTATTGGAGAAAAAAATTTTAAAGGAAAAAAAATTACAGAATCTTATGGAACTGCATATATAAATTCAGGGGAAAGTTTTGAAAAGATTAAAAATAACACACTAATTCTGAGAAGCCCTTTTCAAGAATTTGACGACTACTTCAACCCAATACTAAGATTATTAAGTTTTATAAGTAATAATTGGAAGCCCGTTACGTCTGAAACTATATTTTATACTTTGACACATCGAAAATTACTGCAGAAAGAAATAGCTGAAAGATTATCAAAAGATAAAACGACAGTAAATAAAGCCTTGAAAAGAGGTGGTTACGATGAAATAATAGAAATAATAGATTTATACTCCAAAAAAATACAACAATGTTTGAACTAATACTAAAAATTACACTTGCCCATTTAATTGGTGATTTCGTGCTCCAAACCAATAAAATGGTTGAAGACATAGAAACTAAAAAATTTGAATCAAAATACTTGTATTCACACATTATTATACATTTATCGTTAATCTTATTTATCACACAATTTGAAAAACAATATATTATACCAGCAATTGTATTATCAATTTCACATCTAATAATTGACGTAATAACTAAAATATTAATCAAGAATAAAATTAGCAACATTTACAATTTAATAATTGATCAAGTATTACATTCAATAACTATCGCAATTTTTATCAAATACTTTTATAATTATAAAATAGATTTTAAACTTATACTAAATTCCAAAAACTACCTGTTATTAACTGCCTTAATAAGCATAATCTTCGTATCAGCAATTATAATAAAAAAGATAATGGGAATATTTAATTATCCTTTACCTAATGACGGAATTAAAGACGCTGGAAAATACATAGGAATATTAGAAAGGTTATTTATTTTCGTTTTCATAATAACATCTTTTTGGGAAGGTGTTGGATTTTTATTGGCGGCCAAATCAATTTTTAGATTCGGCGACCTAAAAGAAAATAAGGAAATCAAATTAACAGAATATATTTTAATTGGAACTTTGATTAGTTTTGGATTTGCAATACTTATAGCTAAAATATATTTAAACCTAAAAAACGTCACATAGCCGCCGCTTCACGCAATTGCCGAGTTTTTCTTTTTACTTCAACAATAAAACAGACGCCAAAACCATTCAAAATATTAAAAGTCCTTTCGATGATTTGTGTTAAAAAAAAACTATTTTTGATAAGCTATAAAGCGAAACAAACCTTCGCCAAGCTACCCAAATTTGGGTGAATAAACAAAGGTTTGTTTTGCATATATACAAGTTACAAGCAAGTGTAGGACAACCGACAACTGGAGAACAAACCGACAGAAAACAGAAATTAAAAACGTAAATTTACGACCAAAACGAATAGACAAAATAAATGGCAAATAGCAATCTGACAAATGCAAGAAACGCAAAAAATGATGAATTTTATACGCAGTACCACGACATTCAAAAAGAAATCGAAGCGTATTTAGAGTACAATCAAAATGCTTTTCAAGGCAAGACAGTACTTATGCCTTGTGACGACCCAGAATGGAGCAGTTTTACTAAATTTTTCGCACAAAATTTTGAACGTTTTGGACTTAAAAAGTTAATAAGCACAAGCTACGCACCTGACAGTAAAAAATATAAAACAGTTTATCAACCAACTCTTTTTGAAGTTAACGACCCTCAATATGACGAATACAAAACTGTTAAAAACGGGAAAATATTTACAGTTACAAGAGACAAGTCAGGAGACGGAAAAATAGATGTGAATGATTTAGAATGGAAGTATTTAAAAGGTGATGGCGATTTCAATAGCAAAGAAATAAAAAAGTTAAGGGACGAATCAGATATAATTATCACGAATCCACCCTTTTCATTGTTTCGTGATTTTTTGGCGTGGGTTGTAGAAGCCGAAAAGCAATTTTTAATAATTGGCAATATGAATGCCATAACTTACAAAGAGTTATTCCCTCATATTAAGGAAAACAAAGTTTGGCTAGGTGCTACCAACTTCAATAAAGGAATGTACTTTAAAGTTCCTTCTGATTTTGTTTATGCAGACACTTATAAGTTTGAAAAAGAACAAAACGGAGAAAAAGTTAATCGTGTGCCAGGAGTTTGTTGGTTTACAAATATTGACCACGGAAGAAGACACCAACCAATGCCTTTGATGACAATGGAAGATAATTTGAAGTTTAGCAAGCATAAAGAAATCAAAGGTAAAAAATCATACGACACTTATACAAACTTTGATGCCATTGAAGTTCCTTTTGCAGACGCCATTCCAAGCGATTACGATGGTTTAATGGGAGTTCCAATTTCCTTTCTTGATAAATACTGTCCAGAACAATTTGATATAATAGGTTCAAATTTAACTCACGGGATTCCTATGTCTGAAGTTGCAAAAAAAGGAACTTTTGCACAAGGTGGTCCGAGCTTCTATACTGACAATGGTGATGGTACTTTTAAGAGAATATATACACGAATACTTATCAAACATAAAAACGTAAATAAATGAAAACAACTTTACGAATTGAAATTACAGTCAAAGATATTTGCGATGGTTTTGTATATAATCAACTTGAAGGAAAAGGATTATTTGGTTTGTCAGGAAAATTAACCATTCAACCCGAATACCAAAGAAATTATATTTATGCAGACGGCAAAAGAGATGTTGCCGTTATAGAATCTATTTTAAAGGGTTATCCATTAGGTTTGATTTATTTCAACAAAATTAATGACAATAATCTTGAAGTATTGGACGGTCAACAGCGCATTACAAGTTTTGGACGATTTGTAACTAATAAATTAGCTATCAAAGACGAAAATGGGATGGAACAATACTTTGACAGTATTGCGGCAGACAAACAAGAAAATATTTTGAACGCAAAGCTTCTTATTTATGAATGTGAAGGAACAGAAAGTGAAATAAAAGAATGGTTCAGAACTATAAATATTGCAGGCGTTCCACTCAATAATCAAGAATTACTAAATGCAGTTTATTCAGGTCCTTTTGTAACACTTGGCAAAGAAGAGTTTAGTAATAGTCAAAACGCAAATATCCAAAAATGGAGTGCTTATGTTTCAGGGAGTGCAAATCGACAAGAATTTTTAGAACGTGCACTTGATTGGGTAAGCAAAGGAAATATTGGCGACTATATGAGCCGACACAGATTTGACACCAACATTACAGAACTAAAAAATTATTTTACAAGTGTTATAGATTGGGTTTCTACTGTTTTTACAGACGTTGAAAGCGAAATGAAAGGACTTGAATGGGGGCGTTTATATGAGACATATCGTAAACAACCTTACAATTCAAAGACAGTATCAGACGAACTAAAAAAACTCTATGCTGACCCTTATGTAAAAAATAGAAGGGGAATTTTTGAATACATTTTAGGCGGTTCGACAGACACAAAGTTACTTGAAGTACGTGTTTTTGATGAAGCGACCAAAAAATCTGTTTATGCAAAACAAAAAGCAGAAGCAGAAAAAAATGGCACTTCAAATTGTCCATTGTGTGCAATTGGAAACAATGCGAATAAGAATAAAATATGGTCATTAGCCGAAATGGATGCAGACCACGTTTCAGCTTGGAGTAAAGGCGGTACGACTGACATTAAGAATTGCGAAATGTTATGCAAAACTCACAACAGAGCAAAAGGTAATAAGTAAAAAATGGATGGACAAACCACGAAAGAAAGAACACCAGCTTGTAGCAGCACCTACAAGAAATTGGCGGTTCAGTGGTTAAATGAACATTCGTGCTTCGTATCAAGTTCAGTGCTGGCAGACCGTTTTGTGCTTCGAAATCGCCAATTCTTGTAGCTGCAAAACGCTCGTTGTATGCGTTTTTGCAGAACCGAATTTAAATAATAAATTTGACGATTATAACAAATAAATAAAATGACAGTTGAATTTACTTTTACCCAAGAAAATCAAACTATTTCTGTCAAATATGTTTTTATAAAAGCTACTTCATAGCGACTTCTAAATAAATAGTTAAAAAACAGGGAATATCTGCAATAAAAAATATGCAATATTCAATATTCCGTTTATAATTGATAATTATATTTAAATAAAATACGGATTACGTTATTAATATTCAAAAACTAAAGCCTTTTATTGAATATATAATAGTTTGTTTATCAATAAGTTATAAACTTTCGGTTGATTTTTATCATACAAAATACGAAATCGTTTTCATAAATTTGTGGCATTATAATTACAATTTTAACAAAGAAATTTATGAAAAAACTTCTATTGGGTAATGAAGCGTTGGCACAAGGCGCCATTGATGCCGGTTTATCAGGTGTTTATGCCTATCCGGGAACGCCATCTACCGAAATAACCGAATATATTCAAAAATCAAAAATAGCGCAAGAATTAAAGATTCATTCCTCGTGGTCTGTCAACGAAAAAACTGCGATGGAAGCCGCCTTAGGAATGTCTTATGCCGGAAAAAAATCGATGGTGGTGATGAAACATGTGGGTTTAAACGTGGCGGCGGATGTGTTTATGAACATGTCAGTTTCGGGAATTAACGGCGGATTGGTGGTGGTTGTGGCCGATGATCCTTCGATGCATTCCTCCCAAAACGAACAAGATTCCCGCTATTATGGCAAATTTGCCATGATTCCTATGTTGGAGCCTTCCAACCAGCAAGAATGCTACGATATCACAAAATATGCTTTTGAACTTTCGGAAAACTTAGGATTGCCAGTGCTGATCAGATTGGTTACAAGATTGTCGCATTCAAGAGCCGACGTTGTTACCGGGGAAAAGATGGCACAAAACACCGTTCATTTGCCAAAAATTTCAACACAATTTCAGTTGATTCCGATGCATGCGCGTGGCCTATATAAACATTTGGTCGACATTCAGCCTGATATACTTGAAATTTCAGAAAATAGCGCCTTTAATATTTTTCATCAAGGCGCCAACAAAACCATCGGAATTATCGCTTCCGGAATCGCCTTTAATTATTTGATGGAAAATTTTGAGGACGGCGAATGCCCTTATCCGGTTTTAAAAATTTCGCAATATCCATTGCCAAAAGAACCCATCAAAGAATTGTTTGATACCTGTGAAAAAATATTGGTTTTGGAAGACGGCTATCCTTTTATTGAAGAAACCATTTCCGACTTTTTAGGCGAAAACAGAAAAGTAATCGGGCGTTTAAGCGGCGATATTCCAAGAGTTGGCGAACTAAATCCCGATAATATTGCAAATGCGTTGGGATTTGACATCGTGATTAATGACAAACTTCCAAAAGTGGTGATGGGCAGGCCGCCGCAATTGTGCGTAGGCTGCGGCCACAACGATTTGTTTAATGCTATCAATGCCTTAAAAAATGAATCGGCAACGCAACAGGTTTTTGGCGATATCGGCTGTTCGGCCTTAGGCGTTTTGTCGCCTTATGAAAGTATAAACACCTTAATTGAAATGGGCGCTTCCATCACAATGGCAAAAGGCGCATCCGACGCGGGAATTCATCCGGCAATTGCCGTTATTGGCGATTCCACTTTTACACATTCCGGAATGACCGGCTTATTGGATGTCATTATCGAAAAAACACCGATCACCGTTATTATTTCCGACAATTCCGCCATCGCGATGACCGGAGCGCAGGATTCAGCGGCTTCTGGAAGGTTAATTTCTATTTGCAAAGGTTTGGGAATTGAGGAAGATCATTTAAAAATAATAACGCCGCTTCATAAAAATTTACAGGAAAATATTGATATCATTCGTGAAGAAATAAATTATAAAGGCGTTTCTGTGATTATTTCCCAACGTCCTTGCGTCCAACTTCCGAAGGAGAAAAAAGATAAATTAAAAGAATATACAAACGTGTCAATAAATTAAATTATGCACTCAAAAATAAACATCATTTTAGCCGGCGTTGGCGGACAAGGAATTTTAACCATTGCGGCCATTTTGGACACAGCCGCTTTGGATAACAATTTATACATCAAACAATCGGAAGTTCACGGAATGAGCCAACGTGGCGGTGCCGTACAATCTCACGTGCGAATTTCGGACCAACCCATTTACTCCGATTTAATTCCGCAGGGAAAAGCGGATATGATTATTTCTGTGGAACCGATGGAATTGTTGCGTTATTTGCCATTTCTGAAAAAAGACGGCTATTTGATCACCGATTCCAATCCGTTTGAAAATATTAAAGATTATCCTGAATTGGAAACACTTTACCATGAAATAAAATCACATAAAAACCATATTTTGATTGATGCGATGAAAATTGCGAAAGAATTGGGAAATTCAAAAGCAACGAATATTGTTTTATTGGGCGCGGCGTCTTCTTTAATTCCATTAAGCGATGAAAGTTTTCAAAAGGCGATTGCCGCACTTTTTGAAAGAAAAGGCGAGCGCATTGTTGCAAAAAACCTGGAAGCTTACTTAAAAGGCAAAGAAATTGCCGCTGAAATAGTTTCCTAATACCCTCATATACTGATGCTGAACAAAGAATTACTGAATCCCAAAAGCATTGTTGTTATTGGTGCTTCGAACAATATTCACACACCTGGCGGAAGCGTTTTAAAAAATTTAATCGCCCACAATTTTAAAGGTGAATTGTTTGCCGTAAATCCGAAAGAAACGGAAGTACAAGGAATAAAATGCCATAAAAATGTGACTGAAATTCCGCAAGTTGATTTGGCGATTATCGCCATCGCGGCAAAATTTACCTTGGAAACAGTTCAAATTTTAACACAACAAAAAAACACCAAAGGATTTATTATTTTTTCGGCTGGCTTCGGCGAAAAAGATGCTGAAGGCAAAAAACTGGAAGAACAAATTGTTCAAGAAATAAACGCCGTTGGCGGAACACTTTTGGGCCCGAACAATATTGGGTTGATCAACACAAATTACGCAGGCGTATTTACCACGCCAATTCCAAAATTAAACCCAAAAGGAGTCGATTTTATTTCTGGTTCGGGCGCAACTGCCGTATTTATTATGGAAGCCGCCATGGCAACCGGATTGACGTTTTCAAGCGTTTATTCTGTTGGAAATTCAGTGCAAATTGGCGTTGAAGAAGTGTTGGAACATTTAGATGAAACTTTTGAAAATGGAAAAAGTTCGGAAGTGAAATTATTATATATTGAAAGCATTGAGAATCCGCAAAAACTATTAAAACACGCCGCTTCATTAATTGCAAAAGGCTGTAAAATTGCCGCCATAAAAGCAGGAAGTTCCTCGGCAGGAAGCAGGGCGGCGAGTTCGCACACAGGCGCATTGGCCAATTCGGACGTTGCGGTGGACGCTTTGTTCAAAAAAGCCGGCATTGTGCGTTGCTACGGAAGAAATGAATTGATTACCGTTGCCGGAATTTTTATGCACAAAGAATTAAAAGGCAAAAATATTGCGATAATTACGCACGCCGGAGGACCTGCAGTGATGCTTACCGATGCTTTATCCAAAAACGGACTGAACGTTCCGGAAATTACCGGAAAAGCAAGCGAAGCATTGCTACATAAATTATTTTTGGGCTCTTCCGTTTCAAATCCAATAGATTTTTTGGCGACAGGAAATGCAGAGCAACTGGAAACTATTATCGATTATTGTGAAAATGAATTTTTGGAAATTGATGCGATGGTAGTCATTTTTGGAAGTCCGGGCTTGTTTGAAGTGTACGATGTTTACGATGTTTTAGACAAAAAAATGCGCGAATGCAAAAAACCTATTTTTCCTGTTTTGCCTTCGGTGGTAAACGTAAAAAAGGAAATCGATTATTTTATTGAAAAAGGAAACATCAATTTTCCTGATGAAGTATTGTTTGGAAACGCTTTGGCCAAAATATATAAAACTGAAAAACCAATTTCAACAGAAAAAACAAAAATCAATCTTGATTTAGAAGCGATCAGAGCCATCATAAATACTGCCGAAAATGGTTATTTAGCACCTCAACAGGTAAAAGAACTGTTGTTGGCAGCTAAAATTCCCTTGGTCAATGAAGCTATTTGCACCACAAAAAAAGCGTGCTTGTCAGAAGCGCTGAAACTCGGTTTTCCGGTGGTGATGAAAGTTGTTGGACCGATACACAAATCGGATGTGGGCGGTATTATTTTAAATATCAATTCTACTGAAAAACTGGCCGCTTCCTTTAGTGAAATTATGAAAATAGCGGGCGCAAAAGCGGTGTTGATACAGCCCATGAAAAAAGGCATGGAACTTTTTATCGGCGCCAAAAAAGAAGGAAATTTCGGACACATGGTTTTATGCGGATTGGGCGGAATTTACATTGAAGTTTTAAAAGACATCAATGTGGCATTGGCACCGGTTTCAGAAATGGAAGGCATTGAAATGATTCAAAATTTAAAATCGTACAAAATAATTCAGGGAATCAGAAATCAGGAAGGCGTGAATGAAAAATTGTTTGCGGAAATTATCGTAAAAATTTCCGATTTAATAATGGCTGCCCCTGAAATTGCTGAGTTGGATTTGAATCCGCTTTTTGGAAATTCAAAAGAAATTTTTGCGGTTGATGCCAGAATTATGATTGAAAAAAACAACTAAATTCTAAAAAATAAAGCTTTTTTTAGGGATAGACGTGGAAATCCTTTTTTGAGGCTTTTTGCCGAAAAAAAGATTGAAGCATATAGCCCGACCCTTGTGGTAACGCCCAAATTCTGATTTTTTTTGATTTGTTATTTAGAATTCAATCGAATTTAAAACGATTTTTCAAACGGAATTCGGTTCACGATACTTCTTCCCAAGGTAACCTCATCGGCATATTGTAGCTCATCGCCTACCGCTATACCGCGCGCTATGGTTGAAGTTTTAATAGGCAATCCTTCAAATTGTTTATAAATATAAAAGTTGGTGGTATCGCCTTCAATGGTAGAGCTCAACGCAAAAATAACCTCTTTGATGGTTCCCGATTTTACTTTATCAATTAGGCTATTAATTGTTAAATTATGCGGGCCAATGCCTTCGATTGGAGAGATTTTTCCGCCCAAAACGTGGTACAAACCTCTAAATTGCGAAGTGTTTTCAATGGCCATCACATCGCGAACATCTTCAACCACACAAATAATTTCTGAATTTCGGGAGGAATTTGAACAAATTTCACAAACATCCTTGTCGGAAATGTTGTGGCATTTTTCACAAAATTTAATCTCATCCACCAATTTATTAAGTGCAACCGCCAATTGATGGGTTTGCGATGCCGGCTGCTTCAGTAAATGCAACACCAAACGCAACGCCGTTCTTTTGCCAATTCCAGGCAATTGAGAAACTTCATTTACGGCATTTTCCAATATTTTTGACGAAAAATTCATGCTGCAAATATACAATTAGGAAAGATATTCCCAATAATTTTGCTTTCTTTGTTATTTCTAATATTAAAATTATTTAATGGAGCCAATTTTTCTTCTTTCACTTATTGCAGTTTATTTTAGTTTGCTAATTTTAATAGCGCACCTCACGGGGAAAAATGCCAGCAACGAAACTTTTTTTAAAGCCAACAAGAAATCGCCTTGGTACATTGTAGCATTTGGAATGGTTGGCGCATCCCTTTCTGGCGTTACTTTTATTTCTATTCCTGGTTGGGTGCAAAGTTCGCAGTTTAGCTATATGCAAGTCGTTTTTGGCTATTTGTTTGGTTATTTGGTAATTGCGTATGTCTTGATTCCAATTTATTATAATTTGCAGGTAACTTCTATTTATGAATTTCTAAAACATCGTTTTGGGCCAACAACCCATAAAACCGGGGCATTTTTCTTTTTTGTTTCAAGGGTTTTAGGCTCCGCTTTCAGATTATTTTTGGTGGCTTCCGTTTTACAGTATTACATTTTTGACTCATGGAATGTTCCTTTTGAAATTACGGTTATTCTCTCCATTCTATTAATTTGGGTTTATACATTTAACGGAGGAATTAAGACAATTGTTTGGACCGATACGCTGCAAACTGCTTTTATGCTTTTTTCGCTAATCGCCACCATTTATATAATTATCAACAAATTAAATTGGTCTGTCTCAGATATTTTTGCTTCGGAGGAATTTAAACAATATAGCCAAATTATATTTACCGATGATTTTAGCGATAAGAAACACTTTTTAAAATCGTTTTTTGGCGGAATGTTTATTGCCATTGGAATGACCGGATTGGACCAGGATATGATGCAAAAAAACCTGACATGCAAAAACACCAAAGAAGCGCAATGGAATGTAATTTCACTTGGCTTGGTGCTAATTATTGTTAATTTTATATTTTTGGTTTTAGGCGCTTTGTTGTTTATTTATGCAGAAAAATTTGGGATTGCAACGCCTGTGATAGATGGCTCAGTTAAAACAGATTTGCTATTTCCCGAAATTGCGCTTAAGGGTAATTTAGGAATTTACATCGGAATTTTTTTTATTTTAGGTTTGATTGCGGCCGCCTATTCAAGCGCCGATAGCGCCTTAACTGCTTTAACAACCTCATTTTGCATCGATTTTTTAGACATTAAAAACAGAGAAAAATCAAAGCAAATTGGGATTCGCAAAAAAACGCATATTGCAATTTCAATAGTGTTAATTGTTGTAATTATTATCTTTAGATATGTGCTAAAAGAAAATGTGATAAGCAATGTGCTCCAAGTTGCATCTTATACTTACGGCCCACTTTTGGGATTGTTTGCTTTTGGAATTTTCACCAAAATTCACATAAAGGATTCTTTTGTTTGGGTTGTGGCGATACTTTCGGTGATTATTACCTACTTCTTAAACGACTATTCTGTCCAGCTTTTAAATGGTTATGTTTTTGGTTATGAGCTATTAATTGTAAACGGATTGATCACTTTTATGGGCCTTTTAATCATACAAGCACCAAAAAAAGAAATCAATGAAAGCGTCTTAAACCAATAAAAGATTTTTAATTTTGTGGCATGGAGAATGATTTAAGCAATTATAGAAAAAATTACCAAAAAAGCGAACTTTCTGAAGAAGGAATTTCTGAAAATCCGATGGAATTATTTCAAAAATGGTTTTATGAAGTGGAGGAATCTGAAGGTGATACTGAAGTGAATGCGGTTACGGTTTCAACCATTGGCGCAGACGGATTTCCAAAAGCCAGGGTAGTTTTATTAAAAAAATTCACTTGGGAAGGATTTATTTTTTTTACCAATTACCGCAGTGAAAAAGGAAAAGCCATTGCCCTAAACCCAAATGTTTGTTTGTCTTTTTTTTGGCAAGGCATAGAGCGCCAGGTTATTATTAAAGGTGTTGCAGAAAAACTTTCTGAAAATTTATCGGATGGGTATTTTGAGTCGCGACCCGACGGAAGCAAATTGGGTGCTTGGGCTTCAGACCAAAGTGAAGTGGTGCCCTCTCGCAATTTTTTGGATGAACGATTGGCCTCATTTGAAAAACAATACGAAAATAAAGAAATTGACCGCCCGAAACATTGGGGCGGCATTCTCGTAAAACCAATTAGCATCGAATTTTGGCAAGGACGCCCAAATCGCATGCATGATAGAATTCGATATACGCTTCAGGAAGATTTTAACTGGAAAATTGAGCGATTGGCTCCTTAAACAGTATCTTTGAACCTCAATAAAAACAGATGAAAACACTTTATATTGTTAGGCACGCAAAATCTTCCTGGGATTACGAAGGTATTAAGGACATTGATCGCCCGTTGAAAGAAAGAGGAATTAATGATGCTTATTTAATTTCAAATGTGCTGCAAAAAAAAATTGCGACGCCAGATGTTTTTATTGCGAGTTGCGCAAACAGGGCGCTGCATACGGCAATGATTTTCACTTATACTTTTAATTTTCCGCTGGCCAATTTGAGGATCAGCAAATCGCTGTTCAATTTCAGCGACGGTTATTTAATAAAAACGGTAAAAGCTTTGGATGATGGATTTGATTCGGCCATTATTTTTAGCCACGACCACGGCATAAGCGATTTTGTGAATAAATTTGGAAACCTTCATGTTGATAAAGTGCCAACTTGCGGCGTTGTAGGAATTAAATTCGACACAAATCACTGGAAAGACATTAAATCGGGAAAAACATTTTTGACAGAATTTCCCAAAAATTATAAATAGCCCTATTTTGAAAATTGAAAAACTTGCCGGAATTGATATTGGTTCTAACGCCATAAGATTGTTATTGGTGAACGTGATAACCGAACAAAATAAAGTTCAAAAGCCAAGTTTCAAAAAATCAGCACTGGTCCGTGTTCCCATCCGTTTGGGTGCCGACACATTTTTGAGCGGAAAAATCTCTGAAGAAAATAAAATTAGAATGATAAAAGCCATGGAAGCTTTCAAATTATTGATGGAAGTTCACGGCGTTCAAAAATATAAAGCCTGCGCCACATCGGCGATGCGGGAAGCGAGCAACGGACATGAAGTCGTAAACGAAATTTATGAAAAAACATCCGTAAAAATTGACATTATTGACGGCACTGAAGAGGCCAAGATAATTTTTGGCACAGATTTAAGTACGGTCATTACCGTTAAAAATTCTTATTTATATGTTGATGTTGGCGGTGGAAGCACCGAAATAACGCTTTTTTCAAAAGGAAAAATCATCAACTCGAAATCCTTTAAAATTGGAACCGTACGTTTATTGGACGACCATAAAGAATTTAAAAATATTTGGAAAAGCATGGAACTTTGGGTCAAAGAAAATACCAAAAATTTAAAGAAAATAGCAGTCATTGGATCTGGAGGAAACATCAATAAAATTTTCAAAATCTCAGGAAAACCAATGGGCAAACCATTGTATTTAAGTTACCTAAAAGACCAACTGGAATTATTGAGCAATTTAAGCTATGAAGAGCGCATTATGCAGCTGGACTTAAATCCGGACAGGGCAGACGTAATTATACCCGCCACCAAAATTTATTTATCCATTATGGAATGGAGCGGCGCGAATAAAATCTTTGTTCCGAAAATTGGACTTGCAGATGGTATTGTGAAAAACTTATACTACGAAAAGTAAATCCTATCCCCAGCCTCCCATACTAAAACGGGACAGGCCTGCCTCCGGCAGGTAAACTTTCCGAAGGAAAGGGAGTTTGATTAATTTTAAATTTGAGATTTGGGAACCTTTTAACTTTTAATTCCCCCTTCGGGGGTTAGGGGGCCTTTTATAAATTCCTCCACCAGTTTACCCACTGATTTTTCGGCAATTTTAGCCACTTTTTGCACTTCTTCGTGTGAAACTGCTTCCACAATTCCTTCAACACCCAAATCTGTAATTACGGATATTCCAAAACAAGTCATACCCATATGTTTGGCGACAATCACCTCAGGAACGGTTGACATTCCAACCGCATCAGCGCCTAAATTTTTCACCATTTTATATTCTGCAGGCGTTTCAAAAGTTGGTCCTTGCAAAGCCAAATAAACTCCTTTATGAACCGGAATCTCCATTTTTTGCGCTATTTGATCCATTTTAGCAATCATTTTTTTGCTGTACGCCTCGTGCATATCAACAAATCTCGGTCCGAAACGTTCATCATTTTTTCCATGCAAAGGATGCACAGGCATAAAATTGATGTGATCGGTTATGATCATAATGTCACCGACTTTAAAAGCAGGATTTACGCCGCCGGATGCATTTGAAACAATTAAATTTTCAACGCCCAAAAATTTCATCACCCGCACCGGAAAAACGGTTTGTTCCATCGTCCATCCTTCATAAAAATGAAATCGGCCGCGCATGGCAATCACTTTTTTGTCGCCAATGGTGCCATAAATCAATTCTCCTGAATGACCTTCAACCGTTGAAACCGGAAAATTAGGAATTTCATTGTAGGGAATTGAAAATTCAATGTCGATTTTCTCAACCAAATTTCCCAAACCTGTGCCTAAAATAATCCCGTAATCTGCTTTTGAAATTCCTTTATTTTGTAAGAATTTAACTGTTTCCTGAACTTTGTTCCACATAATTTTTTATAAGATTGTCAAACTCGTTTTTACGAGTTATAAACGTTGTTTTTATTGAGATATAATGCAAGTTTTTTAGTTTTCCAAAAATACGGACATAATCCTTCTCTGTTGTTAAAATAATATTATTTGTTGCTGATAACGATTCATAAGCCGCATTTATTTCCCCAAGGTCATTTAAACTGAAATGATGATGGTCAGGATATTTCAGATGTTTAAAATTAAGCTTTTTGCTTTTCAAATAATCTGTCAATGGTTTAGGATTTGCAATTCCGGTCAACAATAAAATTTGAAAATCGGACAAATCACTTAAATCCAACTTGGAATCGCCTTTTAACTGCGTATCATAAGTGATGGCAGTGAAAAATACTTGCTGATTTGCTTTCGGATGTAACTTTTTGGTAATTTCATTCTGTGCTGTTTCTGAAATATCAGCAGGGCATTTGGTTACAACGATGGCTTGCGCCCTATTGGCCCCAGAAGCTTTCTCGCGCAAATCACCGGTTGGCAGCATTGTGTCATTAACATATAATTTGTCGTAAGTTGTCAGAAGCATATTAAATCCGCCCCGAACTTTCCTGTGTTGAAATGCATCGTCCAGCAAAATAACCTGCGGCGGATTTTCCAATTCCTCCAATTTTCTGATTCCGTTGGTTCTGTCGGCATCAACACAAACAATAATTTCAGGATATTTTATATGAATTTGATAGGATTCATCACCCAAAATTTCCGTAGAAATAGTCGAGTCAGCCATTAAAAAACCTTTGCTTTTTCTTTTATAACCTCTGCTTAAAACCGCAATTTTATAATCGTTTTTCAGCAAATCGATTAAATATTCAATTTGAGGCGTTTTTCCGGTTCCGCCAACGCTTAAATTTCCGACAACAATTGTTGGTGTTTTAAAATCCGTAGATTTCAACAAGCCAACATCGTATAAATAATTACGCAAACTTGTAATTAATCCATACAATATTGAAAAAGGATATGCTATTTTTCTTAAAAACTTCACTTAAGCGAAAATACAAAACAAAATCAGAAAATATATTCATTATTACTTTAACTTTCTTTGGTAAATTTTATCTTTGTTTCACTAACACTTTTGAAAGATGATAATTAAAGATATTGCCGTATGCATTGAAGAAATTGCCCCTTTAAGTTATGCCGAAGATTTTGACAATGTGGGTTTGTTGGTGGGCGACTACAACACAATAGTCACCGGAGTTTTGGTGACATTGGACACCTTAGAATCCGTTGTTGATGAAGCCATCGAAAATAACTGCAACTTCATCGTGAGTTTTCATCCTATTTTATTTTCAGGATTAAAAAAACTGAACGGGAAAAATTATGTGGAACGCGCAGTGATTAAAGCCATCAAAAACGACATTGCCATTTATGCGATGCATACGGCTTTGGACAATTCATTTTACGGCGTAAACGCAAAAATGTGTGAAGTTTTAGGGTTGAAAAACAAAAAAATATTGATTCCGCAAAAAAATACGCTTAAAAAACTCACCACTTACGCGCCAATTGCCGCTGCCGAAAAAGTACGACAAGCACTTTTCAACGCTGGCGCCGGAACCGTTGGCAATTATGACCATTGCAGTTTTAACGCAGAAGGTTACGGCACTTTTAAGGGCAACGAAAATTCAATTCCGGTTTATGGAGAAAAAGAAAAATTACATCAGGAAAAAGAAACCTTAATTGGGGTTATTTTTGAAAAACACAAGGAAAGAAATATCCTTTCCGCGCTTTTTGAATCGCATCCTTATGAAGAAGTTGCCTACGAAATAGTTTCTTTGGATAACACAAATCAGGAAATTGGCTTGGGAATGATCGGTGAACTGGACGAAGAAAAAAGCGAAACCGACTTCCTTAATCTGTTGAAAAAAACCATGAATTCAAAAGGCATTCGCCATTCGGAATTGTTGGGTAAACCTATTAAGAAAGTCGCTGTTTTAGGAGGTTCCGGCAGCTTTGCCATTGACAAAGCCCTAAAAGCCGGCGCCGATATTTACGTAACTGCAGACATCAAATATCACGAGTTTTACAAAGCCGAAAACAAACTGGTTATTGCAGACATTGGACACTATGAAAGTGAACAATTCACAAAAAATCTTTTAGTTGATATACTTACAAAAAAATTTCCTAATTTTGCAATCATTTTATCACAAAAAAACACAAATCCAATTTATTACTTATAATATGGCTAAAAGCAAAGAAGTTACTGTTGAAGAAAAGTTAAGAGCTCTTTATGATTTGCAATTAATCGATTCAAGAATTGATGAAATTAAAAGCGTAAGAGGTGAATTACCTTTAGAAGTTGAAGATTTAGAAGATGAAGTTATTGGGTTAAACAAAAGACTTGTTAATTTAGATGAAGAAGTAGATGCTTTAAAAAAAGAAATTACCGACAAAAAGTTGGTGATTGACGAAGCAAACACTTTGGTTAAAAAATATACGGAACAACAAAAGAAAGTCCGCAACAACAGAGAATTCAATTCAATCAGCAAAGAAACTGAATACCAAGAACTTGAAATTGAATTGGCTGAAAAAAGAATTAAAGAGCACAGAGCCAAAATTGAGCAAAAAAACGAAGTGATTGAAGGCACAAAAGCAAACCTTGCCAGAAAAGAAGAATTGCTTAAACATAAGGCTGCTGAGTTGAACGATATCATGAGCGATACCGAAAAAGAAGAAAATATTTTGCTTGAAAAATCTAGAGAATACGCTGAATTGATTGATGACAATTTATTGGCGGCTTACAATAGAATCAGATCGAACGTAAAAAATGGCTTGGCGGTTGTTTCTATTGAAAGAGGCGCTTCAGGCGGATCATTTTTCACCATTCCACCACAAAGACAAGTTGAAATTTCGAGTCGCAAAAAAATCATTACTGATGAATACAGCGGCAGAATTTTAGTTGACGGCGCTTTGGCGGAAGAAGAAAGAGAAAAAATCGAAAAACTTTTAAAGTAAATTTCCTAAAAAGGCTTCCAAATCGGAAGCCTTTTATTTTTTGGTCGCTTTGATGGAATAGAGCAACGGAAATAATTTTTCACCACCTTTTTGCACAAACATTCCATCTTCAGTTTCCACCATTTCCGGCAACACATTATAAGGAGATTTTTCAAATTCGTGCAAAAATTCTATATGAAGTCCGGCATTCGACAATGCCGATATAACTTCCCCCAAACCGTGGTTCCATCCATATTCTTTGCTGATAATATCAGCATCTTTGTTGGTGTAAGTTCCTTTGTATTCCTCATAAATCACCTCGCTATTTTGGTAAGGATAAATGAGTTTTGGCGGCGTTTGCAAATAATTGAACATCCAAACAATTGGGTGAAATTCAATCAAATAAAACACACCGCCTTTATTGAGTTTTTCGGCAATAATTTCACCCCAGGTTTTTAAATCGGGCAACCAGCCAATAACGCCATAAGAGGTGAAAACAATGTCAAACTTTCCTTTTACATTTTTGGGAACGTCATACAAATTGCTTTCAATAAAAGTGGCATCCAAACCCAATGCTGTATTCAACAATTTTGCATTTTTGATGCCTTCATTTGAAATATCGATGCCGGTACATTTGGCTCCCAGCCTGCTCCAGCTCAATGTATCCTGGCCAAAATGACATTGCAAATGCAACAACGATTTTCCTTTAACGTCGCCCAATTCTTCCAACTCAAATTTGTTTAGGGATGTTTTTCCTTTTTTGAAGCCTTCAACATCGTAAAAATCAGATTTGATGTGAATACCTACTTTTTTGTTCCAGGTATCTTTGTTTACCTCAAAATATTTCTGATTTTTATTTTCCATTTAGTTAAATTTTAAAATAAATAATTATTAATAAACACAAGCAATCCCAACCAAATTATGGGTACCGATTCCACCCAAAAACTGGTATAATACCGCGACCTTTTTGGCGACGAAAACCATAAGGAAAGTCCGGCAAGAATTGAAATTATAAACACAATCAGAAAACCAAGATACGTAAAATTTTCTTTGAAAATTTCCAACAAAACAAAACCAAACAACAGTAAAATTCCCAAAACTTTTGAGGAAGTAATTCCCAAAATTTGGGGCAAGGTTTTTAATGATTTTGAATCTGCATTCATATCGCGAATGTCAAAAGGAATCGTAATCGCCAACAGAAATAAAATCCGCTGAAAAAACTCCAGATAAACTGCGGAAGTAAATTGATAATTGGCTTCATACAAAGGAAAAAATACCGAAATACCCGCCCAAGCTATGACAATACTGAAAATTTTTATCATCGGGAAATTCCGGAATGAAACCTCCAATTTCCCTATTTTAAACAATGGAATTGCATAAAAAAACGTCATAAAAGCAAAGGGAAACAATATCAAAAGTGATGTTGGGTTAAAATCGGCAAAAAATAAAATAATTGCCAACCCCAAAATCGACAAAATCAGCAACAGCAATATTTCTTTAATATTCATAAAAAACCAGTCCTTAAACCAATTTAACCTGTTATTTTTTATTTCGTAAAATCGAATAAAATTATAGGAAATCAGTATAGAAAAAGCCACAAATATCGGCGTTAAACGGTCTGTTATTCCAAAGTTAACCAGCGTGATTTTCGTCAATGAAAATCCGGCCAAGGCAACATGAATATTGCTAAAAATATAAAAATCAAGAATTTTTTTAAACAAACGCATTTAACAAAAGTACATAATTGCCATTAGAGTGATTTTCTTGGTTAACAAAATATTATAATTAAGTAATCGGGATGGCATGTGAATTCTATAATTTTCATTAAATTTGGGAACATTAAAATAAAAAAATACCAAAACATAAATGAGAACAGATTCCTTTGTTTTAAGACATATTGGACCTCGAGAAAATGAGGTGAAAGAAATGGTTGCCATTATTGGTGTTCAATCGTTAGATGAATTAATCGACAAAACAATTCCGACTGATATTCGATTGCCTAAAGAATTGAATTTACCAAAAGCAATGAGTGAGTTTGAGTATTTAACTCATATTCAATCGCTTGCCAACAAAAACAAATTATTTAAAAATTATATTGGCTTGGGTTATCACCCAACAATTCTTCCGGGCGTTATTCAAAGAAATATTTTGGAAAATCCGGGATGGTATACTTCTTACACACCTTATCAGGCTGAAATTTCACAAGGCCGAATGGAAGCTTTAATCACTTATCAAACAATGATCTGCGATTTAACAGGTTTAAAAATAGCGAATGCTTCTTTATTGGATGAAGGAACTGCGGCAGGAGAAGCCATGTTAATGCTTTTTCATTCTAGATCCCGCAATCAGGCAAACGCCTCAAAATTCTTTGTTTCAAATGAAGTTTTGCCTCAAACCATGGATGTTTTAAAAACACGTGCAATTCCGTTGGATATAGAACTTGTGTTTGGTGATCACGAAAAATTTGAATTTACCAATGAAATATTTGGGGCATTAATTCAATATCCGGGAAAAAGCGGCCAAATTTATGATTATGCAGCGTTTGTTGAAAAAGCGAAAGTTGTTGAGGCAAAAATAGCGGTAGCGGCAGATTTATTAAGTTTGTCATTATTAACGCCTCCTGGCGAATGGGGTGCCGATGTGGTAATTGGAACTACCCAACGATTTGGAATTCCGATGGGTTATGGCGGTCCGCACGCAGGTTATTTTGCAACCAAAGAAGACTATAAACGCAATTTGCCAGGACGTATCATTGGTGTTTCCGTGGATAAAAATGGAAACCGTGCCTTACGTATGGCTTTACAAACCAGAGAACAACACATAAAACGCGAAAAAGCAACTTCAAATATTTGCACTGCCCAGGTTTTATTGGCTGTGATGGCAGGAATGTATGGTGTTTATCACGGGCCAAAAGGCATAAAATATATTGCAACCAACATTCAAAACCTGGCTTCAACCTTAAATAAAGGTTTAAAAGATCTCGGTTTAAAACAATTAAACAGCACGTTTTTTGACACTTTGCTTGTTGAAGTTTCAAATGCGGCCAAAGTGAAAGAAATTTCAGAAAAAAATGAAGTAAACTTTTATTATCCGTCAAAAAATTTAGTGGGAATTTCAGTGAATGAAACCACCAATTTAGCGGACGTTAATGAAATACTCGCTATTTTGGCTGAAGCAGAAGGCAAAAAACCAGTCCTTTTAAATGCAATTTCTGAAAATA
Source organism: Lutibacter sp. (assembly GCA_036567345.1). Classification (GTDB taxonomy): domain Bacteria; phylum Bacteroidota; class Bacteroidia; order Flavobacteriales; family Flavobacteriaceae; genus Lutibacter. Next base: position 13,898 of record DATCUQ010000039.1, on the reverse strand, counting down.
CAATTCCTGCAAAATTTGCTAGAACTTCTCCATTTATGGAAAATGAAGTTTTTGAAAAATACCATTCGGAAACCGAAATGATGCGTTTCATCAAAAGATTGGAAAGAAAAGATATTTCATTAACACATTCTATGATTTCGTTGGGCTCTTGCACCATGAAATTAAATGCCGCTTCTGAAATGTTTCCGATAAGTTCTCCAAGCTGGGGAAATATGCACCCGTTTGTTCCAATAGAACAAGCACAAGGTTTTCAGGAAGTCATCAAAGGTTTGGAAGAAGCGCTTAATGAAATAACAGGTTTTTATGCAACTTCATTGCAGCCAAATTCGGGCGCTCAAGGCGAATATGCAGGTTTAATGGTGATAAAAGCTTACCTCGAATCAAAAGGTGAAGGCCATAGAAATATTTGTTTAATTCCTTCATCGGCACACGGAACCAATCCTGCATCAGCAGTAATGGCGGGCTTTAAGGTGATTGTTACCAAAACAAATGAGCATGGAAATATTGATGTAGATGATATTAGAGAAAAAGCGTTGTTGTACAAAGACAGTTTGGCTGCTTTGATGGTCACTTATCCTTCCACTCATGGTGTTTTTGAAAGCTCCATTAAAGAGATTACGAAGATTATCCACGATAATGGCGGACAAGTTTATATGGATGGCGCCAATATGAACGCGCAAGTTGGGTTGACAAATCCGGCCACCATTGGTGCGGATGTTTGCCATTTAAACTTGCACAAAACTTTCGCAATTCCTCATGGAGGCGGTGGCCCGGGCGTTGGACCAATTTGTGTCGCCAAACATCTTGCACCGTTTTTACCTTCAAATCCGGTTGTTAAAACTGGCGGCGAACAAGGAATTACTGGTGTTTCTTCGGCTCCTTGGGGCTCGGCGTTGGTTTTGCTGATTTCTTACAGCTACATAAAAATGTTGGGTTCAAACGGTTTAAAACAAGCGACGATGTATGCTATTTTAAATGCGAACTATATGAAATCCCGATTAGAGAAACATTTTAAGATTTTATATACGGGAGAAAACGGATTCTCGGCGCATGAAATGATTGTGGACTTTAGAGATTATAAAAACTTTGGAGCCGATGTTACGGATATCTCAAAACGATTGATGGATTATGGTTTCCACGCACCAACGCTTTCTTTTCCGGTTCATGACACGTTAATGATTGAACCAACGGAAAGTGAAGGAAAACTAGAATTAGATCGTTTTTGCGACACGCTTATCAGCATAAAAAGTGAAATTATGGACAATGATGGCGTTTTGATTCCAATGCTAAAAAATGCGCCACATACCGAAAGTGTGATCACCGCAAACGATTGGAATAATTCTTACACGCGCGAGCAGGCTGCTTTTCCGCTTCCTTACATAAGAGAAAATAAATTTTGGCCATCTGTTGCGCGAGTAAATGATGCTTTGGGCGACAGAAACTTAATTTGCTCTTGCAATCCTATTGAGGATTATATGGAAAAATAAAAAAGTTACACATCATATTAAATTAAAAAAGTCTCGAGAAATCTCGAGACTTTTTATTTCTGAGCATCCATAAAAGCAATAATATTTGTAGTCCCCACAACTGTAGTATATTACTTAAGCTTTTATGTTTTATTCAATCAGAATATTAACTTTAATAAAAAAATTAAAGAATTTGTCGTCCCCACAACTGTAGTATCATCTTTAATTCCAGTAAATATAACTCTTATACTTCAAAAATATTGTCTGAATCAATTTTATTTGAAAACTATTTTAAAATCCATATTTAAATTTTTTGGTTCATCATAAAAAATTTTATTGTTTCATTTCCCTTTACGAAAACATTATAGTAAAAAAAATAGTGGTTTGTTTAATTACTACAATGCAAAATGGTATTTTTGCAGTTCGACTTAAACTTATATTTTTATAGATGAAAAAAATAACGAAAGAAACCTATATCAATTGGTATAAAGACATGCTTTTTTGGAGAAAATTCGAAGATAAATTGGCGGCACTTTATATTCAACAAAAAGTAAGAGGCTTTCTGCATTTATATAATGGACAAGAAGCTGTTTTGGCAGGCGCTTTGCACGTGATGCAAAAAAATGACAAAATGATCACTGCTTACAGAAATCACGTTCAGCCAATTGGATTGGGCGTTGACCCTAAAAGAATTATGGCAGAATTGATGGGAAAAGATACCGGAACTTCTCGTGGTATGGGCGGTTCTATGCACATTTTTTCTCCCGAACATAATTTTTATGGCGGTCACGGAATCGTTGGCGGACAAATTCCTTTAGGCGCAGGTTTGGCTTTTGCCGATAAATATTTTGAAAGAGATGGCGTTACCTTAACTTATTTTGGTGACGGAGCGGCCAGACAAGGTTCTTTGCACGAAACATTTAATATGGCAATAAACTGGAAACTTCCTGTTGTTTTTATTTGTGAAAACAACGGTTACGCGATGGGAACTTCTGTGAGCAGAACTTCCAACCACGAAGATATCTGGAAACTTGGTTTGGGCTATGAAATGCCTTGCGGACCTGTGGACGGAATGAATCCGGTTAAAGTGGCTGAAGCGATGGATGAAGCGATTAAACGTGCCAGAAGAGGTGACGGACCAACATTGCTCGACATCAAAACATACCGTTATAGAGGCCATTCCATGAGTGATGCCCAAAAATACCGTACCAAAGAAGAAGTGGATGAATACCGTAAAATTGATCCGATTTCACAAGTATTGGCAGTCATAAAAGAGAAAAAATATGCCACTGATAAAGAAATTGCAGCTTGGGATCAAGACGTAAAAGATAAAGTGGAAGAATGTCAAAAATTTGCTGAAGAATCTCCATATCCAGATAAACAATTATTATATGATATTGTTTACGAACAAAAAGATTATCCGTTTTTAAAACATAGATAAATGGCAGAAATTATAACAATGCCGCGTTTAAGTGATACAATGACTGAAGGAGTTGTAGCGCAGTGGTTAAAAAAAGTTGGCGATAAAATTTCAGAAGGCGATATTTTAGCCGAAATTGAAACCGATAAAGCAACAATGGAGTTTGAATCTTTTAGTGAAGGTACGCTGTTATACATCGGCTTAAAAGATGGACAAAGTGCTCCAGTAGATTCATTATTGGCCATTATTGGCGAAGAAGGTGAAGATATTGATGCCATCATAAAAGAATTTAAAGCAGCTGAACCAAGCGGAAGCGCTTCGCCAGAAAAAGCAAAAGCGCCTGAAGCACCAAAAGTGCCAGAAAAAATGGCTGAGATTGCTGAACCTGTAAAAGTTATTGAAACTGCACAAGCGCCAGTTACCACAAATGTATCTGGCAGGGTGATTGCATCGCCTTTGGCAAAAAAAATAGCTGAAGAAAAAGGAATTAATCTCAACACGGTTTCGGGAACCGGTGAAGGCGGACGCATTGTAAAATCTGATGTTGAAAATTATGTGCCAGCGGCAGTTTCTGCTGTTGCCTCAATTTCTGCACCGATTGTTTCAGGAACTGAAAGTTTTGAAGAAACGCCAAATTCGCAAATGCGCAAAACCATTGCCCGCAGATTGGCAGAATCTAAATTTACCGCTCCGCATTATTATTTAATGTTGGAGATTAATATGGACAATGCCATTGAATCGCGCAAATTGATTAATGAATTGCCAAACACCAAAGTATCTTTCAATGATATTGTGGTTAAAGCAAGCGCCATGGCATTGAAAAAACATCCAAAAGTTAATTCGCAATGGTTTGATGACAGAACGCGCATAAACCACCATGTAAATGTTGGGGTTGCTGTTGCTGTTGAAGACGGATTACTTGTGCCGGTAATTCGTTTTACCGATCAGAAATCAATGACTCAAATTGGCGCTGAAGTAAAAGATATGGCGACAAGAGCTAAATCTAAAAAATTAACGCCTGCAGAAATGGAAGGAAGCACATTTACCGTTTCAAATCTTGGGATGTTTGGAATTTCAGAATTTACTTCCATTATCAATCAGCCAAACTCAGCAATTTTATCAGTGGGTGCAATCATTCAAAAACCTGTGGTTAAAAATGGCCAAATTGTGGTTGGAAATACCATGAAAGTTACCTTGGCTTGCGATCACAGAACAGTTGACGGAGCTACCGGTGCAGCCTTTTTGCAAACCTTAAAACATTTTATTGAAAATCCGGTAACGATGTTGGCCTAATATTTAGCCTCGCTTAATCATAAATTAAAATACCCATTGTATAGCAATGGGTTTTTTCATGAACTATATTGACTTCAACAAAAAAAATCCCCAACTTTCGTTGAGGATTTTAAATATTTTAATGCTGTTAATTATTTTTTGAATTGCGCATATTTCGTTTTGAACTTGTCAATACGTCCTGCAGTGTCAACCATTTTAGTTTTACCTGTGTAATAAGGATGTGAAGTTCTTGAAATCTCTAATTTTACCAAAGGGTATTCAACACCATCTACTTCAAGAGTTTCTCTAGTGTTTACTGTTGAACGAGTCAAAAACACATCTTCATTCGACATATCTTTAAATGCTACCATTCTATAATTTTCTGGGTGTATACCTTTTTTCATCGTAAACTCGTTTTAAATGTAATTTTATTTTTAAGACTGCAAATTTAACTATATTTTTGAAACTTCAAACAAATAATTTATTTTATTTACATAAAAAATTCATAAAACGCCATTTTAAGTTATGTTCTACAAATCATTTTTTAGTTTTTTTATATTCCTTGCCATTTTCTCTTGTAAAAGTGAACATACATTTATTATAAATGCACCAGAAAAAATCCGGACAAATCAGGAATTGACCATTTCAGTTTCAGAAAAAAATAACAAGCAAATTGATTCTGTCCAGTTTTTATTGGATGACAAAAAAGTAAAAAGCAGTCAAAATTCCGCTACCCTAAAAATTAATGATTTCAAATTAGGAAAACACACCATAACCACCATCGTTTTTTACGAAGATAAAACATCGAAAGTTTCTGAAATAATTTATTTTTTGGCTGATTCTGCACCTGAAATTTATACTTATAAAATTATAAACACCTATCCGCACGATAAAGGCGCTTATACGCAAGGTTTGGAATATTTTAACGGATTTTTATATGAAGGAACCGGGAAAAAAGGAAGCTCTTCCATCAGGAAAGTGGATTTAAAAACAGGAAAAGTATTGCAACAAAAAGATATAGACGATCAATATTTTGGAGAAGGAATCACCATTTTCAACAATAAATTGTACCAGCTTACCTGGCAAAGCGGCATTGGTTTTGTGTATGATTTAAATACGTTTGAGCAAGAAAAAACTTTTAATTATGCCAAAAGTCGGGAAGGTTGGGGATTGTCCCACAACGGCGAAAAATTAATTAAAACCGATGGCACGGAATTTGTCTGGTTTTTGAATCCGGAAACGCTTGTAGAGGAAGATTACATTGAAGTTTATACCAACGAGCGCAAAGTTGAAAAATTGAATGAACTGGAATTTGTAAACGGATTGATTTACGTGAATATCTGGCAGCAAAACACCATTTTAATGGTAAATCCAGCAACAGGCAAAGTGGAAGGCGTTGCCAATTTAAACAGTTTGAAAACCACTATTGAAAAAGAACAAAAATTAGAAGATTCTGATGAAGTGCTGAACGGAATCGCTTTCGACAAAGATACCAACCGCCTTTTTGTGACCGGAAAACATTGGAGTAAATTGTATGAAATCGAGTTGCTAAAAAAATAATGTGCGCGAAATTCTTTTTACATTTACAAAAACAACCCGAATGCGTTATTATGTAGTTTTCCTTTGTTCTTTAATGTTGCTGGTCTTTTCTTCGTGCAGAAAAGATTTTTCGGCGGAATTGAGCTCGGGCAAACTTACTTTTTCAAAAGACACGGTGTATTTGGACACCGTTTTTACCAATATTGGCTCCAGCACTTATAATTTAAAGGTTTACAACAAAAGCAATAAAAACATTTCTGTTCCTTATATCGGACTTGGCAATGGAGAAAATTCTTTTTACAGATTGAATGTTGACGGAGTTCCCGGCAAAATTTTTGAAAATGTGGAGATTTTGGCCAAAGACAGCCTTTTTATTTTTATTGAAACCACCATCAATTACAGTCAGGTTACCAATCCTATTTACACAGATGAAATTGTTTTTGGTGCTGGCGAAAATTTACAGGAAGTGAAATTGGTGACTTTGGTGAAAGACGCCCATTTTTTGTTTCCTTCAAAAGATTCAAACGGTTTTATTGAAACAATTGCTGTCGGAAAAACAACGGACGGCGAAAATTTAAAAGTAAACGGATTTTACCTCGAAGACAATACCACTTTCACCAACGAAAAACCCTACGTAATTTATGGTTATTGCGCGGTTCCGTCCTCTAAAACACTGACCATTGAAGCGGGTGCTAAAATTCATTTTCACGCAAATTCGGGATTGGTGATTTCAAAAAATGCCACATTAATTATTAATGGTGAAATAAACAAAAAAGTCATTATTGAAGGCGACCGTCTTGAGCCGCAATTCAGGGAAATTTCCGGACAATGGGGCGCGATTTGGCTGCGTGCAGGCAGTAAAAACAACAGCATAAAAAACACCATCATCAAAAATGCTTCCGCAGGAATTATTTCGGATTCAATAAGTAACAACTCCGCTCCTACCTTAATTATCAAAAACAGCCAAATTTACAACAGTTCCAACTATGGGATTTTAGGACGTGAAACCAATATTTATGGGGAAAATTTGGTGATTAATAACAGCGGACAATCATCTTTGGCCTGCACTGTTGGCGGAACTTACAATTTTGTTCATTCCACTTTTGCCAATTATTGGAACAGCAGTTTTCGGCAAACTCCAAGTGTGTTGATCAATAATTTTTTCACTTACAGCAAAAACAATGCGCAAATTGTGGAAGCCCGAGATTTGCACGCAGCCAATTTCACCAATTGCATTATCGACGGAAACAGCAATATTGAGTTGGTGATTGACAAAGTTGAAGGAGCTGTTTTTAATTATTCCTTCAAAAATAACCTGCTCAGATTTAAGGAAATTGTTGATACAAATCATTATATTGACAATGTTTTTAACGGAAATCCACATTTTAAATCTCCCGATACCAATGAATTAATCATTGGTGATAAATCTGATGCCGTTAAAAAAGGAAGTGAAGCCGGAAGAATTTTAGCGCCAAATGATATTTTAGGAGTTACAAGAACTGCGCCTCCCGATATTGGCGCTTACCAACACAATATATTTAATTAAAATGAAAAATATTATTATCACTGGCACAAGTCGCGGAATTGGTTTTGAATTGGCGCAATTGTTTGCCAAAAATAATTACCAAGTTTTGGCATTATCGAGAAATACGACTCCGTTGGAAAACCTGAACCTAAAAAATATTACCGCAATTTCTGTGGATCTATCAACTGAAAACGACTTAAAAAAGGTGACAGATTTTGTCGACAAAAACTGGAAACAGGTTGATATATTGATCAATAATGCTGGAAAATTAATCAACAAACCTTTTGGAAATTTAACTTCAAAAGATTTTTTAGAAGTTTATAAAGTCAATGTTTTTGCCGTTGCCGAACTTACGCGAGTGCTTATTCCCTATTTAAAAAAAGGAAGTCACGTGGTAAATATCAGCAGTATTGGCGGCATTCAGGGCAGCATGAAATTTACCGGATTGGCAGCGTACAGCTCGTCAAAAGGCGCTTTATTAACATTGACCGAAGTATTGGCGGAAGAATACAAGGAACAGCAAATCTCCTTTAACGCGTTGGCTTTGGGCGCTGTGCAAACAGAAATGCTGGAAGAAGCGTTTCCAGGTTACAAAGCTTCTGTTTCCGCCGAAGAAATGGCCGATTATATTTACAATTTTGCCTTGACCGGAAATAAATTTTATAACGGAAAAATATTGCAGGTTTCTTCAACAACGCCTTAATAATCTATGAAAATACTTTCAAAATACATTCCTGAAAATTCGGTTGAATTGGTTGAAAAAATTTTAACGGATCATCCCATTCATATCAAAATAGTGAACAACAGGGCCACAAAACACGGAGATTTTAAAAGAAAACGCAATGGCGATTTTCAAATTACCTTAAACAACACGTTGAATCAATATCAATTTTTATTTACGCTTGTACACGAATTGGCACATTGGATTACTTTTAAAAAGCATCAAAGGGTAAAACCGCACGGCAAGGAATGGAAACAAAATTTTCAGCATTTAATGTTGCCTTTTTTGCAGCCGGCCATTTATCCGCCACACCTGCTCCCCTATTTGGCAAATTACCTTAAAAATCCGAAAGCGAGCACCGGCGCCGATGTCAATTTAACGCGTGCATTGAACGAGTACAACGAAAAGTCAGGAAAGCGTTTTATCTATGAGTTGGAAAATGGAAGCTTCTTTAGCTTCAACAACAAAGCATTTAAAAAAGGGGCCAAAAGAAGAACGCGGTTTGAATGCATAGAAATGGCCAGTAAAAAAGTTTATTTATTCAACCCAAATGCTGAAGTAGAAATCCTTAAGGCGCATTAAAAAAGATCATTGTCAACAAAAACAAAGGATAATTCGTATTTTTGAACTATAAAATTTATTGAGATGAATAAGAATTATTATGCCGTAATTATGGCTGGCGGTGTCGGCTCCCGATTTTGGCCAATGAGCACAGAACAATTTCCCAAACAGTTTCACGATATGCTGGGAACCGGAAGCACGTTAATCCAAAAAACGGTCGGCCGATTTGAAAAAATAATTCCAGCCGAAAATATTTTAATTGCCACCAACAAAAAATACGAAAATTTGGTGTTGGATCAGTTACCGAAAATTTCGCCAAAACAATTGTTGTTAGAACCTGCAATGCGTAATACCGCACCGTGCATTTTATACAGCGCTTTTAAAATTTATCAAGAAAATCCGGACGGAATTATGGTAATTGCGCCCTCAGACCATTGGATTGAAGACGAACCTGAATTTTTAAAAAATATTAAAACCGCCTTCGATTTTTGTTCAGAAAACGATGCGTTATTAACATTGGGGATTCAACCAACAACTCCAAATACAGGTTATGGTTATATTCAGTTTGAAAATTCAGAAAACGAACTGAAAAAAGTTAAAAAGTTTACCGAAAAACCCAATTTGGAAATTGCCAAACAATTTTTAGAAAGTGGCGATTACCTTTGGAATGCCGGCATTTTTGTTTGGAGCACAAAAAGCATTTTAAAAGCTTTTAAAACACATTTGCCTGAAATGTATGCACTATTCTCAAATGGAGAAAATAATTACAACACCGCTTTAGAAACCCAATTTATTGAAACGAATTACGCGTTTTCGGAAAATATTTCCATTGATTTCGGCATTATGGAAAAGGCATGCAATGTATTTGTGTTGCCGGTAAATTTTAAATGGAATGATTTGGGAACCTGGAGTTCATTGTATAATGAACTAAAAAAAGACTCTGATCAAAACGCCACCTTGGGCGGTGAAGTTATTTACATAGATTCAGCCAATAATATCGTAAAAACACAATCCAAAAAACGCGTGGTGATTCAAGGATTAAATGACTATATTGTGGTTGAAAAAGAGGATGTGATTCTTATTTGCCCAAAAGATAAAGAACAAGATATAAAACAAATCACTTCCGCAGTAAAAAACAAATTTGGAAAAGATTTTGTCTAAAAAAATGTAATTATGGTAGACGAAAAAGAAATTAAGCCGGCTGAGAAGAAGAAATTAGCAGAAGCTTTTACAACCATAAAACAATTTTTATTCGAGTTGTTGGATATTAAACATGACACTGACAAGGAAGCCACTATAGAAGATATTAAAGAAAATATTTCAATGAAGGGGCATACCGCCTGGGTGTTGGTTTTTTCCATTTTAATCGCTTCAATTGGTTTAAATGTCAGTTCTGCCGCTGTTGTCATTGGCGCAATGCTTATTTCTCCATTAATGGGGCCTATTTTAGGCGTTGGATTGTCAATTGGCATCAATGATATCGACACTTTAAAACGTTCCCTGGTAAATTTAGGCGTTATGGTTGGGCTAAGTTTGGCAACATCATTTTTGTTTTTTTTAATTCCAATATTCAGAAACGAAACTCCAGAGCTTTTGGCAAGAACAGCGCCGGATGTTCGTGATGTATTTATTGCCATTGCGGGTGGTTTAGCATTGATTATTGCTTTAAGCCGAAGAAGCAAACAAACAAATACGATTGCCGGTGTTGCCATTGCCACGGCTTTAATGCCACCACTTTGCACGGCAGGATACGGTCTTGCAATCGGGAATTTAAGTTATTTTGGAGGTGCCATGTTTTTGTTTGGCATCAACACCATTTTTATTGCTTTGTCAACTTTTGTGATTGTGAAATTTTTAAATTTTCCAATGGTAAAATACCTCGATTCTGCAAAAAGAAAAAAGATTGCACAAATGGCTTCGTTTGTAGCATTTTTAGTCTTTGCAGCAAGTATTTATCTGTTTTTTAACTTATTCAAAATAAATCAATTTGAACAATCTGCAACAAATTTAATAGCCGATATAAAAAAGAGCGGTGTAAGCATTATTGATGAAAAAGTTGAAGATTTAAATTTCAAAGATAAAAGCGTAAAAATTTATGTTTATGGCAAAAAACTTACCGAGGAAGAAATTAATTATTGGACAGCAAAACTTCCGGAATATGGTCTAAAAGAGACAAAATTAATTGTGGAACAAGGCATTGATTCCGATTTAATGCACGAGGTGCAAAACCTGACGGATTTGTATGTTCAGAATCAAAAATTAATTTCATCCAGAGATGAATCTTTAAGAGAAAAAGAAGATAAAATTAAACTATTGGAAACCGAATTGAGCAACTTTTACAATTCGCAAATTCCATTTTCACAAATAAGCAAAGAAGCCCAAATAAATTATAGCGGACTAAAGCAACTAAGCTATTCCAGACTTTATAAAACCAATTTTAAAACAATAGACACCATAACGGTATTTAGTGCAGAATGGGATACCGCAGCAGCAAACAGGATTAAAGATGGGATTAAATTAAAAAAATGGCTTAAAATGCGTTTGAATTTAGATACGCTTGTTGTAAACAATCACTAATCTCAAATTTAACAATAAGCATAAGTAATAATTCGAAGTAATTGCTTAAAAAAATATAAATCATTACCATTAAAATAAAAACCCAAACAAGACTGTTTGGGTTTTTAAAGTGGTGAGAGAAGGATTCGAACCTTCGAAGCTTGCGCAGCAGATTTACAGTCTGCCCTCGTTGGCCACTTGAGTATCTCACCAAATTTTAAATTAAAAAGCCCCTCTATCTTGAGAAGCTTTTTGTGACCGGGCTGGGGCTCGAACCCAGGACCACCTCCTTAAAAGGGAGGTGCTCTACCAACTGAGCTACCAGGTCAATCTCTTTCTTTTTGGCGGGTGCAAATATAATGGTATATTTAATAAAAACAAACTTCTTAACTACTTTGTTTCTTTTAAATATGCCTCTCTCACTTTTCTGAATAAATTGGAAGAATACACGAAATTCACAACCGCTTCATTTTCAGTTATAAAAATCTCTTTATTCGACCCTTCCCATTCTTTTACGCCGTCTTTTAAAAAAATAATTTTTTCTCCTATTTCCATCACAGAATTCATATCGTGGGAGTTTATCACTGTAATTATTTGATATTCTTCCGTAATTTCTTTGATTAAATTATCAATAATGGTCGCAGTATTTGGATCTAAACCTGAGTTTGGTTCATCACAAAACAAGTATTTTGGATTCATTACAATGGCTCGTGCAATGGAAACTCGTTTTTGCATACCACCAGATAATTCAGCGGGAAATTTTTTATTTGCATTTTCCAAATTCACCCGTTTCAACACAAAATTTACGCGATCCATTCTCTCAGATAAAGATTGATCTGTAAACATTTTAAGGGGAAACATAATATTTTCTTCCACCGTTAAAGAATCGTAAAGTGCACCTCCTTGAAAAACCATTCCAATTTCTTGCCTTAAAAGTCTGTGCTCCTTAATGTCAAGTTCGGTGTGCTTTCTTCCATCAAAACAAATAATTCCCCTATCCGGAATATGCAATCCAACCAAACATTTCAAAAAAACCGTTTTACCGGATCCGCTTTGACCAATAATCATACTGGTTACTCCTTTTTCAAAAATGGTAGACACACCTTTTAAAACCGGAACGCCTTTAAATTCTTTATATAAATCTATAACTTCAATCATTTAGGCTAATAGCATTTGGGTTAAGAAATAATTCAATAAAATAATAACAACACTGGTCCAAACAACCGCTTGCGTACTTGCCCTTCCAACTTCCAAAGAACCGCCTTTAACATAATACCCGTGGTATGCCGGTATGGTTGCAATTACAAATGCAAAAACCACTGTTTTTATCAAAGCATATTGTATATAATAGGGATCAAAATCGAGTCGGAGACCATACAAATAATCTTCGCTATAAAATAAATCGGTTAACGTACCGGCCACATATCCTCCATAAATTCCCAAAAACATGGCTAACGAAATTAACAAGGGATAAAAAAATATGGTTGCAATAATTTTAGGCAGCACCAAATAATTTAAGGAATTGATTCCCATAACTTCCAATGCATCAATTTGTTCCGTAACACGCATAGTGCCAATACTTGAAGATATATAAGATCCAACTTTACCGGCCAAAATAACACTCATAAATGTTGGTGCAAATTCCAAAATCACTGATTGTTTTGTGGCAAAACCAATCACGTATTTAGGGATAAAAGGATTATTGACATTTAATGCCGTTTGAATAGCGATAACACCACCAACAAAAAAGGAAATAAATGCAATTATTCCTAATGATTTAAGACCTAGATCTTCAATTTCCCTAAACAACATTTCTCTGAAAACGGTCCATTTTTGAGGTTTTCGAAAAACTTGCCGAAGCATTATAAAATACTTCCCAACATGCCTTAAATAATTCATTGAATTTATTTTTGGCTAAAATATTAAATTTAAACAACCTATAATCCCTTTTATGACTTAAATTCATCGCTGCCAATAAAAAATATAATTTTCAAACTATTAAAATTTAAGTCAGATTAAAGCGATATTTTGAATTATTATCTAATAATTTCAGCGTTGTTTGTTTGATGGTCCTAAAATCTAAAACGTAACAAAATTCAGGTAGAAAGCTAAATTTTAGCCCAAAAAGAAATTAAAAATCCTCCCGAACTATAGGAGGATAATTTTTTAAAGCTTCAGTAACTCTATTCTATGCACGATAGTCATCGGCTTTCCAATTTTTAATTGCTTTTTTAATATCATTTTCAGAAAGATTTTCCATAGCTGCTTTTTCCGCCAAAGCTGGAAATTCGTCATCCGGCGCAAAACGCAATCCAACAAATTGTCGAGTAGCTAATTTATTGCTGATGGATTTGCCCGTTAAAATGAAATATCGTAGCTTTTCTTCTGCTCTGATGGCTCTGTCCTGTGCTTTTAAAGCAAAAGATCTTATGAAATAGAACATCAATAATAAAATAAAGGCAAGCAATACCAATAAGGAAGCAGCATACAAATTGTCCTCAGATGCGTTCCATAAATTTCTGATTGCCCCTCCCATAAAAGCCAAAATTGCAAAAAGGGTTATTCCGTGGTATCCGATCACATATTTGCTGTGATTCTTATAGTTTTGTTGTTTCATATCTTTTGTTCGTTTAAGTTAATTTCAAAAATACAATTAAATAAATCAGAATTAAACAATTCAATTAAGAGAAATTACACTTTACATCAAAAAAAAACCTCCAACACTAAAGTTGAAGGTTTTTCAAAAGAAAGGCGGTGACATACTCTCCCACCGTGTGGCAGTACCATCTGCGCTGATAGGCTTAACTTCTCTGTTCGGTATGGGAAGAGGTGAGCCCT
>DATCUQ010000038.1:0-15047 GCA_036567345.1 Lutibacter sp. | reverse complement strand
TATAATATTTCAAAAGCGTTAAAAAAGTCATCCTGAACTTGTTTCAGGATCTCATGAAATTAAGTTTAAAACACGATGGCCGCTTGAACAACCGCTCTTTAAAAAATACCTGACGAGAATTGCCTTTTCTTTTGGTTCGTTTTCTTTGGGCAAGCAAAGAAAATGAACAAAAAATATGATTGGAGTTGAAAACAATTTTTTTAGCCGAAATAAAAAAATAAAATAAATCCCAACATTGTTTTTACTGCATAAACAGTAAATTTGAAATTCAAATTGATTAATAAATATTTAAACACTGTTACTGTTTGTAATCAAAGTAAATCTGATGGATAACAGTTAACAGTTAACAGTTACACAATTAAACAATTACACAGTTAAACAATAAACAAATACAAACCTATCAAACCACTAAAAGTCATACAACTCATAGATTCCTTAAGCCCCGGAGGTGCTGAAATGATGGCGGTAAACACCGCCAATGCCTTGGCTGAAAACGGGCTGGAATCCCATATATGCGCCACACGGCAGGAAGGTTCCGTGAAAGCCAAAATAGGGACTGGGGTTGGGTATTTGTTTTTGGACAAAAAAAACGTACTGGATTTTAAGGCACTTAAAAAATTGGTTTGCTATCTGAAATCCAACGAAATTAACACGATCCACGCCCATGCAACCTCTTATTTTACCGCTTTCTTGGTCAAATTGTGGCTTCCAAAAACAAGCATCGTCTGGCACGACCATTATGGAAACAGTGAAAATTTAAAGGCACGGAAAAAATTCCCTTTAACGCGGGTTTCAAAAAGCTTTAAAACGGTCATCTCCGTAAATAATGAGCTACATCAATGGGCAAAACAGCATTTAAAAGCAAAAAACTATAAATATTTGCCGAATTTCGCTGCATTCGATCCGGAAAACCCAAAAATAACACAATTGCAGGGCGAAAATGGAAAACGCATTGTTTGCCTGGCCAATTTAAGGCCTCAAAAGGACCATTTGAACCTGTTGAAAGCATTTAAGTTTGTGCAGGAAAAACATCCCGGGTGGACCTTGCATTTGGTGGGAATGGATTTTAAGGATGCCTGTGCCGAAGAAATAAAAGGCTATGTGAGGCAGCATCATTTAAATGCTTGTGTATATTTGTATGGAAGTTGTCCCGATACCCAGCATATTTTGGAACAGGCCTCCATCGGGGTTTTAAGTTCAAAATCCGAAGGCTTGCCGGTGGCATTGCTGGAATATGGATTGGCAAAATTGCCGGTGGCGGTGACCGATGTTGGGGAATGCGGCCTTGTGGTCTGCGATCGAAAAAGTGGATTGGTGGTGCCTCCAAATGATGCCGGTGCGCTGGCGGAAGCGCTTATTTTTTTGATAGAAAATGAACACCAACGAAAAATGTTCGGGGAAAATTTAATGGGGAATGTTTGTTCAAATTACAGTAAGCGTGCTTTTATGGCCCAATTAATAGAGATATATCAACTTGGATAAAAGTTCAGCACATACGCGTTTAATTTTGGCGGTCTTTCACTTGGTGTTGGGCGTGCTGGTGCTTTCCGGATTGGTTGCGAAGGCCTATTCCATTTTAATTGTTTTTTTCGGCGTATTGTACATCATCAGGAATAAAAATGAAAACAATGAAGCCATGCACTGGAGCGCTTATCTGGTGGGGGCGGAAGTGCTTTTTAGGATGGCCGGCGGGATGATTTTTTACGAATTGCCCAAATATGCCGTAATGGTTTTCCTTTTTGTGGGATTGGTGGCGGAAAAGAGAAGGCACCATGTGTCATTAAGTTACCTCATTTACATCTTGTTGCTGTTGATTGGAATTGCTTTTGTGGACATTCCTTTTACCGAATCCATCAGAAAAACCATTGCGTTTAATTTAAGCGGACCTATATTATTGGGGGTTTCGGCGATTTATTTTTACAGGCGGCCATTGGCGCTTTCAGCCTTGATGGAGATGCTTTTTTATATGGCTTTGCCCATTATTTCTATGCTGGCTTTGCTGTATTTCAGAACCCCGAATATCAGCGAAATATCCTTTGGCGGAGGGGCCAATTTTGAGGCTTCCGGGGGCTATGGGCCAAATCAGGTGGCGACCATCATCGGATTGGGTGTGTTTATTGTGGCGGTACACCTGTTTTTGAAACGCCGTATTTTTGCGCTTTTTAGTGTGGATATGTTCTTGTTTACTTACCTGATTTATAGGGGTTTGTTAACCCTTTCTAGGGGTGGGATGATCACCGCATTTTTGGCGATTTTGGTGTTTGCCTACTACTATATCCTGTCAAGGGAAAATAAAATCCTGAATTTAGCGAAATACTCCGGATTGTTGGCCTTGTTCGGATTTGCCTTATTTATGTATACCTCTAATGTAACCGGCGGGATGCTCGAAAACAGGTACGCCAATAAAAATGCGGCTGGAGCCACCAAATCGGACATCACCACGGGAAGGGCCACCTTGATTGCGAGTGAGATGAGCGCTTTTATGGAACATCCATTTTTTGGCGTTGGCGTTGGGGGCGGAAAATTTTATCGAATGGAGGAATTGGAAATTCAGGCGGCTTCCCACAATGAAATGGGACGGTTAATCGGGGAGCACGGACTTGTGGGGATTGTGGCGCTTTTATTGCTGATAACGGTGCCCATTCGGCACCTATTTAAACAGCCCTATCTGGCACGCGCTTTTTTGGGATCGTTTTTAATATTTTGGTTTTTAACCATCAACCATTCCGCCATGCGTATTGCCTTTCCGGGATTTATCTACGGATTAAGCGTGGCGGTGATTACGTTTAAAGAACTGGAGGAAGAAAATTGAATAACAATTTACGATTTTGGATTTACGATTTGTTAAATTTTGAATTAAAAATTTAAATTATCTTGAAACCTGAAACCTGAAACCTGAAACCTGAAACCTGAAACAAGAAACCTGAAACAAGAAACCAGAAATATAGAATTTGAAAAGAATAATCTACATAGGTAACAACCTGTCCGAAAAATCAAACTACCATTCTGCGATGGCTGCATTAACAAAGCTGTTGCGGGAGGAAGGACATTCGGTCATCTGTTCCTCTGACAAAACCAATAAATTGAGTCGTTTGTTGGCGATGTGTGCTGCGATTATAAAACATAGAAAAACAACAGATGTGGTGCTCATTGACACCTTTAGCACGACAAATTTTTATTACGCGCTCATCACTTCCCAATTGGCAAGGATTTTAGCATTGAAATATATCCCCATCCTGCATGGCGGAAATTTGCCTTACCGGCTGAAGCACTCCGAATTTCTTTCCATACTGATTTTTAAGTATGCCTATATAAATGTAAGTCCGTCCCTGTATTTGGCGCACGAATTCAAAAAATATAATTTTGATACCCTATACATTCCTAACACGATTCCCATAGCGGAAATGCCTTTTAAATTTCGCACAAATTTGGAACCAAAATTATTGTGGGTACGGGCTTTTGACAAAATTTACCATCCCGCCATGGCCATTAAAGTGCTTGTAATATTGAAAAAATCACACGACAATGCAAGTTTGTGTATGGTGGGCCCAGATAAAGATGGCTCATTAACCCAAACAAAAGCGTTGGCAAAACAATTGGGTGTGGCAAAGAGAGTTACCTTTACGGGTGTGTTGCCAAAGAAACAATGGCACCAATTGTCGGGAAACTATGACATTTTTATCAACACCACCAACATAGACAATATGCCGGTGAGCATTGTGGAGGCGATGGCTTTGGGTTTGCCCGTCGTTTCGACCAATGCGGGCGGATTGCCGTATTTGATAGAAAATGGGGCGGACGGACTCCTGATTCCCGTAAAAGATGAAAAGCAAATGGCGGATGCCATTGAATCCTTGCTCAACAATGCGGAAAAAGCGAGGGAAATGTCCAATAATGCCCGTAAAAAAGCGGAGCAATTCGATGGAAACAGGGTGAAAATGCAATGGCATAAACTGTTGGAAAATGTTTAAAAAAATCTTTAAAATTGGGCAGCGCTTAAGGAATCCTTCCTTAACAACTTGGTTTTATTTTCTGAAAGCATCGGAAATCTGGACTTTGGCTTCCTTGGAAGCTTATCAATTGAAAAAATTGCAGGAACTGGTGGGAATTGCTTATGCTGACTCCCCTTATTATAAAAATATTTTTGACGCATCGGGGATGAAGCCTGCCGACATCCGGTCGCTTGAGGACCTTAAAAAGCTGCCCATTACCACCAAGTCAGATTTGTTGCTTTACAACAAAGAAATTCACACCAACCTTGCGTTTAATAAACTTTTTCAGGCAAATACCTCAGGAACTTCGGGGGAATCCTTAAAATTTAACAGGGAAGAATCGGCCGACTCCTTTAACCGGGCGTCTATTTATAGAGGCTATTCCTGGTACAACGTAAATCCGTGGGAGCGGAACGGCTATTTTTGGGGCTATAATTTTTCAGAAAGGGCGGTGCTTAAAATTAGGATGCTGGACAGTCTGCAAAATCGCTTCAGGATATTCAATTACAGGAAAGAATCCATCGATTTTTTTATCAAAAAACTTAAAAATGCCAAATACCTGCATGGTTATTCTTCCATGATTTATGAAACGGCAAAAATGACCAACAGCCAAAATTTGGAGAAACCCGCCAACTTAAAAATGGTTAAAGGCACTTCAGAAAAAATATTTGAGGCCTATCAGGAAGAAATCCAAAAGGCATTCGGACAAAGAATGATCAGCGAATATGGGGCTGCCGAAACGGGAATTATCGCTTTTGAGTGCCCAAAAGGAAAGATGCATCTCAATATGGAAGGCGTTATTGCGGAAGAAATTGACCATGAAATTGTGGTGACCAATTTGCAGATGCAGGCCTTTCCCGTCATTCGCTATAAATTGGGCGATTATATTAAGTTGGCGCCTAAAACCGCAACCTGCGAATGCGGCCTGCAACATTTAATCATTGAAGAAGTTACCGGGCGAATTGGGCAGCCGGTTTATGGAAAAAACAATACCTATCCCAGCCTCTATTTTTATTATATTTTTAAAAATCTGGCAACAAAACAAGGGTTAATGTTAACCTACCAAGCGGTTCAGGAGGAGAAAGGGAAATTAATTTTTTTGATAGAACAACCTTTGGATAACAAGCAGTTGAACTGTTTGGAAAATGAAATTGCGGTGTATTTTAAAGAGGATATGGAATTTACGATTAAACATTCGCATAATTTAACGGCTCCCAATAAAAAACTAAAAAGTTTTATTTCTAATATTGCATAAATGAATCCATTGGTATCCATCATAACGCCCTGCTACAATGCGTCAGATTTTATTGCAGAAACTATAAAATCAATTCAAAATCAGTCTTTTACCAATTGGGAATGGTTTATTATTGATGATTTTTCAAAAGATGCCTCTGTGTCTATCATTACGGAATTTGCACAAAATGATGCCCGAATTAAACTGCTGCCGCTTAAAAAAAATGGGGGGGCAGCCGTTGCCCGCAATATGGGAATTGCCCTGGCCAAAGGAAAATATATGACTTTTATTGATGCGGACGATGTGTGGTTACCGCAATTTTTAGCGGCGAATGTCGCAAGAATCGCACAATCTGAGGGCTTTTTATGCGCCTCTTATGAAATGTATGATGTTTGTTTAAATCTAAAATTGGGGGAATTGAGAGTGCCTGAATATGCAACGTATGCTGCAATATTAAAAACGAACACCATCAGTTGTTTAACGGCATTTATAGATATCTCTCGTTTGGGGAAGGAATTCATGCCCGAAATAAAATACCGCCAGGATATGGGGCTTTGGTTAAAATACCTGAAAAAAATAAACAGGGTGGAAGGCATTCCCGAAAGCCTGGCCATTTACAGGATTCGAAAACAATCATTGTCCCGAAACAAAGTGAATTTGTTGAAACACCAGTGGTCTTTTTACCGGGACGTTGAAAATTTATCCGTACTAAAATCATCCTATTATTTTACCCTTTGGATGTATTACGGATCAAAAAAATACTGGTCGATAAAAAGTTGAAAGTACGAAGACGGAAGAATAAAGCTTAAAGCTCAAAGTTCAAGTTCATTATGTTTTATCCCGAATTAAGCTCCCTTTCCTTCGGAAAGGGCTGGGGGATAGGACAAATTAAACTCCCTTTCAACAGATGCTGAACAAAACAACGAATGATGATTAAGATACTGCATTGGCAGATGCTGAACCAAACAACGAATGATAATTAAAGTACTGCATTGGCAGATGCTGAACCAAGCCTGCCTGCCGGCGAGGCAAGTTCAGCATGACGCGGTTTTAAATCATGTTTAGTAATCCGACAGGGCGTACATCGTAAATCCTACATTCCAACAATTAATTTGCAAAATAAACGTTACAACTATATTAAAAAATTAGCATAACTTTGGCCGATTGCCAAATAGAAAAAGAAAATAACGGTTTTAAATGCACGCTGAAAAATTTTACTTCAACATTTCTGAACGCCGCCTATTCTTACGCGTGCTTGATATTGGTTTTATGTTGCTGGGCTTATATGTGCTTAATAACTTTTTTAAATTCGACTATTTTAATTTTTCAAATCCAAGTTTTACTTTATGGATTTCAACCTTAATCATTTACCTCTTGATATTTGGGGAGATTTTTGAAATGTACGATCTGAAGGTGGCCAGCGACAAGTACTTAACCTTTAGAAGTGCCGTAATTACCGTATTATTTACCACCGTATTTTATGTGTTTACACCGGTAATATCCCCCATATTGCCTACGAACCGACTTCAGTTGGCGTATTTTGCGCTCACTTTGCTGTTTTCCATACTTTTGAACAGACTGCTCTACATTCAATTGATATTTTCACCCCGTTTTTTGAAAAATATTTTATTGATAGCAAATGCCGGCCAGCTAAAAGCGCTGGTTTCCGCCATTCAAAACAAGGAAACAAACAGAATTGTGGCTTATGTGTCCAATGCCGCGATGGAGGACAATGTTGAGTTGCCTTTTATAGAGGTCTCCGAAGCCAATTTGGAAGAGATCGTTAAAAAAGAAGGCATTAATGAAATCGTTGTTTCCTCCCATAATCTTCAATTTATTTCACCTTCACTAAACAACCAGCTGATTGTGTTGTTTGAAAAAGGAATGGTGATAAGAAGTGCCGATAATTTTATTGAAGAAGAAACCCACCGCCTTTCTGAAACACAATTAACATCCGATTTTTACAATTATTTTACCTTCAGCAAAAGCCATCAAAACAATTTATATGTGGCGTTCAGACGGGTTATGGACGTGTTTTTTTCACTCTTCGGAATTTTAATTTTTTTCTTGTTGGTACCCTTCGTTTTTGTGGGCAACTTGATTGCGAATCAAGGATCTTTGTTATACACCCAAAAAAGGGTGGGCAAAAAGGGAAAGAAATTTAAGATCATTAAATTCAGGACCATGGTTGAAAATGCCGAGAAAAATGGAGCGGAATGGGCGCAAAAAAATGACAGCCGGGTGACCGTTTTTGGCAGAATTCTAAGAAAAGCGAGGCTGGATGAATTTCCGCAGTTTATCAATGTATTGAAAGGGGAAATGAGTTTGATCGGCCCGCGCCCCGAACGCCCTGAATTTGTGCGGATGCTGGAAGAGGAACTCCCTTTTTATGCCATTCGCCACGTGGTTAAACCAGGGTTGACGGGATGGGCACAGGTGATGTATCCTTATGCGCATTCTGTGGATGACCAGCACAAAAAATTAATGTACGACCTGTATTACATAAAAGAGCGGAATTTGGTGATGGATTTAAGGATTGTCATCAAAACCATCAGCACCATTTTATTCTTCCGGGGAACGTAGATTGGTAAATGTTAAATGTTATTTGTTGATATCAAGAATAACGCTCCTAAGGCTCCGAGCTATTTTCCGAAATCAACAGAAATTCACCGAAATCAATAAAATTTTAAAACTTAAAATAAATCAATGTCAAATTCGGTCAATGTTATTTAGGCATCGACAAACTCACAACCCACAACCGACAACCGATAACCGATAACTTAAATTAAAATTCGCTGGTAAAGTGCAGCTTCACGTTCGGATATTTATCCTGGGTCATTTGTATGGAAAACGCGGAGTCGGCCAAAAACACCAATTGCCCTTGTTTGTCGTGTGCCAGATAGCGCTGTTTTACGCGTTTAAAATCTTTGAATTCCTCGCTTTTCGGATCTTTGGGATCCACCCAGCAGGCCTTGTGCACGTGCAAGTTTTCATAACTGCATTTTGCCCCGTATTCATGTTCCAGTCGGTATTGGATCACTTCATATTGCAAAGCGCCAACAGTTCCGATGACTTTTCGGCCATTAAGCTCCAAGGTAAACAACTGCGCCACGCCTTCATCCATCAATTGGTCCAAACCTTTGAATAACTGCTTATATTTCATAGGGTCGGCATTGTTTACATAGCGGAAATGTTCCGGTGAGAAACTGGGTACGCCTTTAAAGTTCAATACTTCGCCTTCGGTAAGCGTATCGCCGATTTTAAAGTTTCCGGTATCCGGAAGTCCAACAATGTCGCCAGGAAATGATTCTTCCACGATTTCCTTTTTTTCCGCAAAAAAGGCATTCGGACTCGAGAATTTGAATTTTTTGTTCAACCGCACATGCAAATAAGGGGCATTTCTTTTGAAAGTGCCCGACACAATTTTAACGAAAGCCAGGCGGTTTCTGTGGTTGGGATCCATATTGGCGTGGATTTTAAAAACAAATCCGGTAAGCGTCTCTTCTTTGGAGTTCACCAAACGGATATCTGCCATTTTTGGCTGTGGCGATGGGGCAATTTCAATAAAGCAGTCAAGCAATTCCTTTACCCCAAAATTGTTTAAGGCCGAACCGAAAAACACGGGTTGCAAATTGCCTTTAAGGTAAGTTTCTTTATCAAAATCAGGATATACTTCCCTTAAAATTTCCAATTCATCGCGCAGGGTATTTGCGGCTTTCTCGCCTATAATCTTGTCCAGTTCCGGTGTGGAAATATCGGTCAGCTCAATGCCTTTGGAAACGGTTTGTTTGTGGTCGCCCGAAAACAGGTTTATTTTCTTTTCGTAAATATTGTAAATGCCCTTAAAATCGTAGCCCATTCCAATAGGGAAACTCAAAGGCGTAACGGTCAGTCCCAATTTTTGCTCCACTTCATCCAATAAATCGAAAGCGTCTTTTCCCTCGCGGTCCATCTTATTGATAAAAACTATGATGGGAATTTTGCGCATTCTGCACACTTCCACCAGCTTTTCGGTTTGCTCTTCAACCCCTTTCGCCACGTCAATCACCACAATAACGCTGTCAACAGCCGTCAAAGTTCTAAAAGTGTCTTCGGCAAAATCCTTATGCCCCGGCGTGTCTAAAATATTTATTTTTTTGCCTTTGTAGTTAAAAGCCAATACAGATGTGGCCACAGATATTCCCCGTTGGCGTTCAATTTCCATAAAATCGGAAGTGGCGCCTTTCTTAATCTTGTTGCTTTTCACGGCTCCGGCCTCTTGTATGGCGCCCCCAAACAGCAATAATTTCTCGGTCAGGGTGGTTTTTCCCGCATCGGGATGTGAAATGATTCCAAACGTGCGTCTGCGTTGTATTTCTTCTAAAAAAGTCATCAATAAAATTTTGAGGTGCAAATATATGGCTAATTACACGAATAGCCAATTAGAATTTTCAGCCAGTCAGGCCCTGAATTTTGGCAGGTTAAAATAGCAGTCCTTTAACATAAATAATAGGTTGGGCCTGCCCGCCTTTTTGGAGGGCGTTCCCGCCGAAAAGGCGGTCGGGTTTTCCGTTACAAACTTTTATCGCTGAAATAGCTCAAAAAGGTTTTCCTCTGCAACCCCTAACGCGAATTGAGTTACGATTTTTGATTTACGATTTTAGAATTAAATAGTCAAATTCGGTCAACGTTATTTAGGCATCGACTTCGACTGGTCAAAATTCGTAATTCGTAATTCGTAAATCGTCAATGATTTAATCCCTTATTTTATCGAGCAAATCATTCAGTTTCATCACTTCTTCCAGCGTTAAATGCTGCATTTTTTTGTCGAGTTCTTTTTCTTTTTCATCAATTTTTAACAATATATCCAGTCCAAGTTGGCTGATTTGGATGTCTTTTTGTCGCCTGTCCTGTTTGCATTCTTTTCTGACCACCAATTTTTTGGCCAGCATTCTGTCAACAACCCTGCTGATATCCGAGTTTTTGTCGAGCATTCTTTCCTTAAGCAAACCAATGCTTGAGGTGGCCGGATATTGGCCTCTTAAAATGCGGAGCACGTTAAATTGGGTAAGGGACAATTCAAGCGGCTTGATAATTTCCAGCAGTTGTTCGGATAGATAATTGTTGGTAAAATGAATATTTACCCGTGCTTTATGATAATCGTTATGGAAGTTGCTTTTTATTTCGTCCTGAATCTTCATAAACAGTTGTTTTTTGTAAAAGTACAAAAAAGAGGGCTTGAAAATCGAGCCCTCTTTTTTGGGTGTAATTAAATTTTTACCAATTCCACTTTTGCGGTAATGGTCACATCCTCGCCAATCATCATACTTCCGGCTTCCAAAACGGAATTGTATTTTAAGCCAAAATCAGTTCTGTTGATAATGCCCGTAACTTTCATTCCGGCTTTTGTGTTACCCCAAGGATCTTTGGTGGTGCCGCCATAAGTCATCGCCAATGTAATTTCTTTGGTTACGCCGTGCAATGTCAAATTTCCTTTTAAATTGTATTTTCCTGTCCCTGTTTTTGTAACGGAAGTGCTCACAAAAGTCGCTTTTGGAAATTTTTCGGTCTCAAAAAAGTCGGCGCCCCTTAAATGCTCATCTCTTTTAGCATTGTCGGTATTTACGCTGTTTACATCAACCACAACGTTGATTTTTGCGTCCGAAAAGTCACCTGCTGTTGTGCTTACAGATCCTTCATACTTTGAAAAGATGCCTTCAACTTCGGAAATGACCATATGGTCCACCGCAAATCGAATAGAAGAATGTGACGGGTCAATATTCCAGTTTGTTTGTGCTTGCACCAAGGCAACACTAAATAAGGCAATTACAATACTTAATTTTTTCATGATTTTGATATTTTTACGTTGTTTATTAATTAGGATGTAAATATATGTCAAAACAATATATGTTGCAACATATATTTTAAAAAAAATATATAATTTCAGTAAAAATATTTTATAATACTGATTGTCAATTAATTATAATTAATAAAATTTTAGCTTATTTAACGCCTAAAAAGTGTAAATTTGCACTAATTTAACAACGTATGCAGGAAGAACAAGTCATATTGGTAAACGAGAAAGATGAAAAAATTGGGTTAATGCCAAAAATGGAGGCGCATGAAAAAGGCGTGCTACACAGGGCATTTTCGGTATTCGTGTTCAATGATAAAAATGAACTGTTGTTGCAGCAACGTGCAGCGCACAAATACCATTCCCCTTTATTGTGGACAAATACCTGCTGCAGCCACCAGCGCGACGGGGAAGGAAATACAGAAGCCGGCAAACGGCGTTTGGAAGAAGAGATGGGCTTTGTCTGCGAGTTGAAAGAAGTGACCCGGTTTATCTACAAAGCGCCTTTCGACAATGGGCTTACGGAGCATGAACTGGACCATATCCTAATTGGTTACTATAATGAAAATCCAATATTAAATAGGGAAGAAGTTGAAAATTTTAAATGGATGACCATAGAAGAAGTGAAAATTGATATGAAAATGCATCCTGAAATTTATACCGAATGGTTTAAAATCATTTTCGACAAATATTACAGTTTTATCAGTCATTAAAAAATAGTATGCAAGTAACCGTCAACAGAAAAGCACATTTTAATGCGGCGCACCGATTGTACAATGCCGCATGGACGGATGCGCGGAATGCCAACGTATTCGGCAAATGCGCCAACCCGCATTATCACGGACATAATTATGAGCTCATCGTAGCTGTGAAGGGCGAAATTCACCCGGAAACCGGTTTTGTGATGGATATGAAAATTTTGAAAAGCTTGATCGAAACGGAAATCGAAGAACGATTTGACCATAAAAATTTAAATGAAGAGGTCGCTGAATTCAAAACCCTGAATCCCACGGCCGAAAATATTGCGGTGGTCATTTGGAACAAACTGCGTCCAAAAATCGATAAAAACCTGGCGCTTTCCATTACGCTTTATGAAACCCCAAGAAATTTCGTGACCTATTCAGGGGAATAAAAAAAGTTATAAGTTATATGTTATTGGTTGATTTTAACTTATAACTTATAACATATAACAAATAACACTATTTACTTTCTTTTTTACAGGTATTGATCCCGAAAATGGTATAAAGCGGACAAAAACTTACAAGGCTTGTCAATAAGAAAATAATCGCAAAAGCCATCAAAACAATGGCAAGCGTGCCTTCTATTTTACCCAAATAATACAAAACTGCAATAACAACAGCAATTAAAACGCGAATTAACTTGTCGGCGGAACCCATGTTTTTTTTCATTATTTCTTTTTTTAAAATTAACAATGAATAAAGATACTATTTTTAAGGCAATTTTTCAAGAATTTTGATCCGGCGAAATAAATATTGGCATTTCTGTATCAAATTTGTTAGTCTTTTTTGTGCTTGTTCAATTCATCCTGCAGCCTTCTCATTGCTTTTTGCTCTCGTTCAAGCGCTTTTTCCCTGTAAATTGCAAATTCTTCCTCCGTCTGTTTTGAAGCGAGTTTGCATTGTGTGGTAATGCTGTTGCTTTGTTTAAATTTGGTGATGAAAAATAACAGCGCACCGATTAAACCGACAACTATTAGGAAGAACATGGTTTTAAAAACGGTTTTTTCAAAGGAAATGCCAAATAACGAAATACTTTCTTTTTCGGCTCTTAATTCCATAATCATTGAATCTGCCGCTGCCAGCTTGATATTTAAGCTGTCAATCAGGATTTTTTGGGAATTCAAGACGCTTGCGTTGTCCAGTAGCTTCTTTTTTGAAGCCGAAATAGAATCGATGACGTTCGATTTTAATTTTAACAGCAAGGAGGTTCTTATAACCTTATAATCCTGCAACGTATTTGAATTGTCCATCAAATATTCAAACTGGCTTTTTACGGAAACGGTATCCTGTAATTTATTGTTGGTTTGACTAAAAATGTTTGATGTTATAAATAATACGGTCATCGCCGTGATTGCTATTTTGCCCATGAGTTAAATTTATTTGATTTCATAACGAAGTAAAAAACTAGTTATTGTTATTATAATAGATTTCCAGTTCATTTAAATAGCCCTGTTTTGCGGTTTCATCCAACAAAGAATACTGAAACGAATTTTTAGCCAGTTGGTAAAGATCAGATTTAGAAAGGTTTAAAGCTTCTTGAATGGCTTCATAATTTTTATTTACCTGTCCGCCAAAATATGCGGGGTCATCAGAATTTACGGTGACCTTTAAACCCAATTCCATCATTTTTTTAAGGGGATGGTTTTTTAAATCATCAACAACATGAAGCGCGGTGTTTGAAAGCGGACAAACTGTTAAGGCCATATCGCGTTTGATGATTTCCTCCACCAATTTTTCATCCTGCAATGAATTGTTGCCGTGGTCGATGCGCTTGATGCCCAAAATATCAATGGCTTCCCAAACATAGGCAGCAGCACCTTCTTCGCCGGCATGGGCCAAAGGAATATAACCTTCTTTCACGGAGGCTTCAAATACGTTTTTGAATTTTGAAGGCGGATTTCCTTTTTCAGAAGAATCCAATCCAACCGCTTTGATTTTATTTTTAAAAGGAAGCGACTGTTTCAGGGTTTTAAAAGCATCCTCTTCACTTAAATGGCGCAAATAGCTCATAATCAACAACGATGAAACATCCAACTTTGCTTTTGCGTCGTCGCAGGCTCTTGAAATGCCATTGATCACCGTTTCAAAGGCAATACCGCGATCGGTATGCGTTTGGGGATCGAACATAATCTCTGTATGCCGCACCTGTTGCTTGGCGCATTTTTGCAGATAGCTGTAAGTTAAATCGTAAAAATCCTGTTCGGTGACCAAAACGCCGGCGCCTTGATAATATATATTTAAAAAATCCTGCAAACAATTGAAATTATAGGCTTCTTCAATCGCTGATACAGAATTATAAGGAATCTTAATGTGGTTTCTTTGCGCAATTTTAAACATTAGCTCAGGCTCAAAAGAACCTTCAATGTGCAAATGCAATTCAGCTTTGGGTAATTTTGCTATAAATGTTTTCATCCTGCAAATTTACATAAATCAATATTTTTTTTGGATTTTTGTTTGAAAATTTATGATGAAATTTATTTGGCATATTTTTCATTAAAACAGGAATGAAATACCAATAATTTTATTGGATTTGATCTGATTAAGATGGGATCAAAAAAAGCAATAAGGTTGCATAAAAGCGACCTTATTGCGCTATAAAATATTAAGAAGCATTTGAAATTGTTGCAATTAAATTGAATTTAAATATGGCATTGCAGATTGGATTTTCTTCAAAATGATTGTGATTTGTAACTGAGATTAATAGTTGTAATTCCGAATTATTGAATTTAATAATTTTAGACTTAATCAGCAATTGATCATTTAAGGAGGCGTTTTTAAAAAGTTGCAATTTATATAAGCGAGGAATAGGATAGGTAATATAAAATTTTTCAGAAATGATATTTGAAACAAAATTTTCTATTTCATTGTACAAAATATTCAGGTGTAATTCATTTTTTGTGTTGATGTCTTTTTTAGTTACGGTGAAATGTTTTTCCGGACTTTTATAAGTATTTTCTATTGTTTTCATATTAATTCAGTTAAGGATTTTTAAATGGCAAACTGGGTTTGTGTATTTTGTTGACAGGTAAATTGCGCTGGCATTGCACCATAATTTCCTTAAAAATCTGCTGTAAAATGTTTAATTTTTTCATAATGATTGTTTTTAATTAATAACTCACCTTACGCAATACCCACCTCAAAAAACATTGTTTTAACATTTGCATTGTTAACAACTTATATTTCATAAAACTCAGCACTAAAAAAAATAATTATGCAGCCTTTCTTGGTTTGGTCAATATTTCTAATTC
>DATCUQ010000037.1:0-34923 GCA_036567345.1 Lutibacter sp. | reverse complement strand
ATGAATTAGAAATATTGACCAAACCAAGAAAGGCTGCGTAATTATTTTTTTTAGTGCTGAGTTTTATGAAATATAAGTTGTTAACAATGCAAATGTTAAAACAATGTTTTTTGAGGTGGGTATTGCGTAAGGTGAGTTAATAATACAGAAAAGATAAAAAAGATAAAAAGCTATTTAGAAATAAACAACAAAAATGACTCCAGAAACGCTATTTTATATTCTAATCTCCATCATCATTGTTAAATTTTTGTTTGATACTTTTTTGGATTCCTTAAATGCAAAACATTTTAACGATGCCGTTCCGACCGAATTGGAAGGTATTTATAATGAAGAAGAATATTTAAAATCCCAGGCTTACAAAAAAGCAACTTATAAATTTTCAGTGGTGACAAGCATCATTTCGATTATTGCCACACTATTATTTTTTATTTTTGAAGGCTTTGCCTTTGTCGATAATATAGCCCAAAACTTTTCGGACAATGTCATTGTTATTACTTTAATTTTCTTCGGAATTATCATGTTTGCAAGCGATATTTTGTCACTTCCATTTTCGTATTATGCCACATTTGTAATTGAAGAAAAGTTCGGATTTAACAAAACTTCAAAAAAAACATTTGTATTGGACAAAATTAAAGGCTGGTTTATGATGATTTTTCTGGGCGGAGGTGTTTTGGCCTTAATCACCTGGTTTTATCAGTTGACAACCAATAATTTTTGGTTGTATGCCTGGATTTTGATGAGCATTATCACCATTTTTATGAATCTTTTTTATTCAAAATTGATTGTCCCTATTTTTAACAAACAAACACCTTTGGAAAGCGGTGAATTAAAAAATGAAATTGAAAATTTTGCAAAAAAAGTGGGATTTAAGCTCGACAATGTTTTTGTGATTGATGGCTCTAAAAGATCCACAAAAGCCAATGCTTATTTTTCAGGATTCGGAAAACAAAAGAGAATTACACTTTACGACACCTTAATAAATGATTTAAAAACTGATGAAATAGTAGCTGTTTTGGCTCATGAAGTTGGGCATTACAAGAAAAAACATATTATTTATAACTTACTGGTTTCTATTTTATTAACGGGTTTTACGTTCTATATTTTATCGTTATTGGTCGGTAATTTAACCTTGTCACAAGCTTTGGGAGTCCAAAATGCCAGTTTTCATATTGGACTTATCGCTTTTGGCGTTTTATACAGTCCGATTTCTGAAATCACCAGCTTATTTATGAACGCCTTGTCCAGAAAATTTGAATATGGGGCAGATGATTATGCCAAAGTAAATTTTAATGGTCTTGCATTAATTTCGGCCTTAAAAAAATTGTCAAAAAACAGTTTGAGTAATTTAACGCCGCATCCTTTATATGTGAAAATTCATTACTCCCACCCTACGCTGTTGCAGCGTTTTTTAAACTTGAAAAAATAAATGCAAATAATTGATTAATCAATTTTAATCAGTATTTTTAAGCGATGACATACAACTTATCCATAGAAGAAGAAAATAAAGAGATTGCAAGGCGCTACAAAGATTTGTTGAAAGGCGCCTACCAATCGTTTACGGATACCGACAAAAAAGAAATTAGAAAAGCTTTTGAATTGGCGTTGGAAGCGCATAGCAAGCAACGCCGTTTAACAGGCGAACCTTACATATTTCATCCTATTGCCGTGGCAAAAATTGTTGCCTATGAAATTGGTCTGCATGCCACTTCAATTATTGCTGCATTATTGCATGATGTTGTGGAAGATACTGCATATACTTTTGACGATATTGAGCACTTATTTGGCAAAACTGTCGCTAAAATTGTTTACGGTTTAACAAAAATTTCTCACTTAAAAAAAGATCAGGACGCTTCTATTCAGGCTGAGAATTTTAGAAAAATGCTCCTGACTTTAAATGATGATGTAAGGGTTATTTTAATAAAAATTGCCGACAGGTTGCACAATATGCAAACTATGGAAGCAATGCCGGTGGACAAGCAAGTGAAAATTGCTTCGGAAACCTTATATATTTATGCACCGCTTGCGCATCGGCTAGGACTTTACAATATAAAAACGGAGTTAGAAAATCTTGGTTTAAAGTATACAGAGCCTGAAGTTTACAATGATATCCTTGAGAGAATTACCCAAAGCAAGGAAGAACAAGACAAATACATTGAATCATTTTCCAATATTATCAGAGAAACTTTAGATAAGGAAGGATTTGCATATATTATAAAAGGCCGCAGAAAATCAATCTATTCCATTCATAAAAAAATGCTTTCACAAGGGGTTAGCTATGATGAAATTTACGACAAATTTGCCATTAGAATTATCTATAAATCCACCCCAAAAGATGAAAAATTTGATGCCTGGAAAATATATTCAATTGTAACTGATCACTTTAGGCCCAATCCAAGCAGATTGCGGGATTGGATCAGCCAACCTAAATCTACAGGATACGAATCGCTTCATATTACGGTAATGGGTCCGCAAGGAAAATGGGTTGAAGTACAAATTCGTTCAGAAAGAATGGATGAAATTGCCGAAAAAGGCTATGCAGCGCATTATAAATATAAAAATGCAAATGACCGGGAAAATGGATTGGAAGACTGGTTGAATAAAATTAAAGAAACCTTTGAAAATTCAAACGGAAGCGCCATAGATTTTGTGGAAGATTTTAAATTAGACCTTTACGCCAAAGAGATTTTTATTTTTACGCCTAACGGTGATTTAAAAGCATTGCCCAAAAGTTCCACAGCTTTGGATTTTGCGTTCGCAATTCACACACAGGTGGGAATGAATTGCAGAGGCGCAAAAGTAAACGGGAAATTAAAACCGATAAGCCATGTTTTACAAAGCGGTGACCAGGTTGAAATAATTACCTCAAAAAGTCAAAAACCAACCATTGGCTGGTTGGATTTTGTGGTAACTGCCAGGGCACGAAACCGTATTAAAAATGCATTAAAAGAAAGTCAGAAGAAAATTGCCGAAGAAGGAAAAGAAATTTTAACCCGAAAACTCAAACATTTAAAAATTGATCTCAATGAAAAAGTGGTCAATGAGCTTGTAACGCATTTTAAATTAAGAACAAGCCAGGATTTATTTTACAGAATGGGTATCGGTTCTATTGACAACAACCAGTTAAAAGAATTTATCAGCAAACGAAATAATGCATTTGTCAGCTTCTTTAAAAACAGAATTAAACGCAGCGCAACCAAGCAGGAACTCATTGAAAAAGACGAAATTGTTGACAAATATGATTCTTTGGTCTTCGGAAAAGAAGAAGAACACTTAGATTATAAAATGTCGCCGTGTTGCAACCCTATTCCTGGAGATAAAGTATTCGGATTTATAACCATCAACGACGGGATTAAAATTCACAAACAAGATTGCCCAAATGCCATTAGTTTGCAGGCAAATTATGCTTACAGGGTTTTAAGTGCCAAATGGATTGACTCCACAAAACAGGAATTTAAAGCCATTATTAAAATTTACGGCGTTGACCATGTAGGAATGGTGAATGAAATTACCCAAATTATTTCGAACAATATGAATGTAAATATTCACAGTTTAAATATTTCGGGCGATGACGGACTTTTTGAAGGAAATATTACCGTGAGTGTAAAAAACCGATCCCAACTTCAAAAATTATGTGAAAACATTAAAAAAATTGATGGTATCGATACAGTAAACAGAATTTATAAACACTAAATTTGTTCACAATTCAAAGTTAATAAATATGCAACTCACCTGCCCTTTTATTAAAAAAATAGAATTAAATTTGTTCAGTTTTAAAAACTCAATTTAGATAATTATGAGTAATGAAGATCAAAAAGTTGTAAAGGCTGTTTTTGTGAATTTTCTTGAAGCAAACAGCCATAGAAAAACCCCTGAGCGATTTGCTATTTTACAGGAAATTTATAATTTAGACCATCATTTCGACATCGAGTCACTCTATATCCAGATGAAAAACAAAAATTATCGGGTGAGCAGAGCCACACTTTACAATACCATCGAATTATTATTGGAATCGGGTTTGGTAAGAAAACACCAGTTTGGACAAAATCAGGCATTTTACGAAAAGTCTTATTTTGACAAACAACATGACCATGTTATATTAACTGATACAGGCGAAGTCATTGAATTTTGTGATCCAAGAGTTCAAATTATTAAAAAGACCATTGAAGATACTTTTAATATCGACATTCAAAAACACTCGCTCTATTTCTACGGAACAAAAAAAACAAACAACAATTAATACATATAATTAAGCAAATGGCTGTAAATTTATTATTAGGACTGCAATGGGGAGATGAAGGAAAAGGCAAAATTGTAGACGTCCTCACGTCTAATTACGATATTATTGCTAGATTTCAAGGAGGTCCAAACGCCGGGCATACTTTAATTTTTGATGGGCATAAACACGTTTTACATACCATTCCTTCAGGTATTTTTCATAAAAATGTGATGAATCTTGTAGGTAACGGCGTTGTGATTGATCCCGTAATTTTCAAAAAAGAATTAGAAAACTTAGAAAAATTTAATTTAGACATAAAATCTAAATTATTGATATCAAGAAAAGCACATTTAATTTTACCAACACATCGCCTGCTTGATGCTGCCAGTGAAACTTCAAAAGGAAAAGCCAAAATTGGCTCAACCTTAAAAGGTATTGGTCCAACTTATATGGATAAAACCGGAAGAAACGGTATGCGCGTTGGAGATTTAGAATTGGAAGACTGGAAAGAAAAATATCATGCATTAACGGAGAAACACCTTAGAATGCTTGAATTCTTTAAAGTTGACATTGAATATGATTTACCGGAATTGGAAAAAGAATTTTTTGGGGCGATTGATATTTTAAAACAACTTCCTTTTATAGACAGTGAAGAATATTTACACAATGCCATAAAAAACAAAAAAACTATTTTGGCAGAAGGTGCACAAGGCTCTATGTTAGACATTGATTTTGGAACTTATCCTTATGTAACTTCTTCAAACACAACAGCAGCCGGTGCTTGCACTGGTTTAGGCGTGGCGCCAAATAAAATTGGTGAAGTAATAGGAATTTTTAAAGCCTATACCACACGAGTTGGTTCGGGTCCTTTTCCTACTGAACTATTTGATGAAGATGGCGCAACAATGGGAAGAGTTGGACAAGAATTTGGCGCTACAACAGGAAGACCACGCCGTTGCGGCTGGTTGGATTTGGTAGCGTTGAAATATGCGGTACAAATTAGTGGCGTAACCCAACTGATTATGATGAAAGGTGATGTACTTTCAGGATTTTCTATATTGAAAGCTTGTACTTCATACAACTATCAAGGAACTGAGATTAATCATTTGCCTTATAACATTGAAGAACACAATGTAGCACCAATTTATACTGAATTTAAAGGTTGGAAACAGGATTTAACCGGAATGACAAGCGCAGCAACATTGCCAAAAGAATTGAACGATTACATTAAGTTTATCGAAGATTTTGTTGAAGTGCCCATTAAAATCGTTTCTGTCGGTCCAGACCGAACGCAAACAATTATAAGATAAAAAATAAAAAAGCTTCATAATTTGAAGCTTTTTTATTTTAATTGACATTTAGAAATTACATCCTACTTTTTCATTAGTTTTGTACAAAATAAATAGGTTTGAAAAAATTACTTTTCTTCGTTATCATATTTATCAGTATTTCAGGATTTTCTCAAACAAAAAAAATAAAAATCCTAAAAGCTGATAATACTTTCACGGATCCCAGATTTCCGGATGCAACCATTTCCATTGGAAATGTTTTTATAGAACATGAAGGCGCAACCTTGCGTTGCGACAAAGCCTATATTTATCAGGATAAAAAATTGATAAAGTCAATGGGAAACGTTGTTATAAATCAGGGCGACACCATTGTGCAAACAAGCAAATACGCCGATTATGACGGAATGACAAAAATAGCGACTTCATGGGGAAATGTGGTTTTGAAAGACGATATGATGACACTGCAAACAGATACTTTAAAGTTTGACAGGGAAACGCAACAGCTTTATTACAAAAGTGGCGGAACGATTACCGACGCAACCAATGTTTTAAAAAGCAGAATAGGCGATTATTATTTGCGCACCAAAAAATTTCAGGCATTTACCAATGTGGTGGTTACCAATAAAGATAGCAAAGTAGTTTCAAATCATCTCGATTATTATACCAATACGGGAATTGCAGATTTGCTGGGACCTTCAACCATCACAAGCAAACAAAATTCAATTTATACTGAAAAAGGGCATCACAATTCAAAAACGAATATTTCGCATTTTTTAAAAAATTCTAAAATATTTTACAACGACCGCACCATTGAAGGCGATAGCTTGTATTACAATAAAAATATCGAATTTGCTTCTGCAACCGGCAATATCATTGTGGTGGATACTATCAATAAATCGATCATAAAAGGCGGCTATGCAGAATATTTTAAACTGAAAGACTCTGTTTTTATCACCAAAAAAGCAGTGGCAATTTCATTAATCGAAAAAGATTCTGTTTTTATCCATGGCGATAAATTAATGGTTACAGGTAAGGTTGAAGACCGCATTGTGAAAGCTTTTAACCATGTGAAATTTTTTAAATCGGATTTACAGGGAAAATGCGATTCCTTGGTTACCTATGAAAGAACCGGTTTGACCGAATTGCTGAGGAACCCAGTAATGTGGACACAGGGAAATCAAATAACTGGAGACACCATTCATTTAATCTCAAACCCAAAAACAGAGCAACTCGACTCCTTAATCATATTAAACAATGCCTTTATGGTGCAAAAAGATTCTGCCGGATACAGCCAATTAAAAGGCAAATTTATGTATGGAAGATTTATAAACAATGCACTAAAATCATTAAATGTTGTTGGCAATAGCGAGGTTGTTTTTTATGTAAGAAATGACTTGCAGGATTTGATTGGAATAACCAGAATGAAGAGCAGCAAAAATATTTTTATTACCTTGGCAAATAATGAAATTGAAATAATCGATTTTATTGACAAACCTGAAGGAAAAACCTATCCTCCTTCAAAACTTCCAGAAAATGAGAAGATTTTAAAAGGGTTTATTTGGAGGGAAAATGAACGTCCGCTCAACAAGGAAGGAATTTTTATTTATGATGATTTAGAAGTTAAGGAATTGGAAACTAAAGAAAAAATAATCACAAAAAGTTGAAAGAAGATTTTTTTAAATATCAGGCACAAACATCCCCTCACCCATTGGCGATTGAAATTTCCCATGCAAATGGTTGTTATATTTATGGCGCAAATGGCAAAGAATATTTAGATTTTGTTGCCGGTGTTTCAGCAAATACACTGGGGCACAATAATGCTAAAATTTCACAGGCGATAAAAGATCAGGTGGATAAATACACCCACGTTATGGTTTATGGCGAATTTGTGCAACAGCCACAAGTAGATTTATGTAAATTATTGGCAGCAAATTTACCAAAGCCTTTAGAAACTGTTTATCTGACAAACTCAGGTACCGAAGCCACGGAAGGCGCAATGAAGTTGGCCAAACGCTATACGGGAAGAAGCGAAATTATCGCTGCAAAAAATGGCTATCACGGAAATACACAAGGTTCTATGAGTGTTTGCGGTGCCGAAGAACAAAATAGCGCATTCAGACCATTAATTCCTGGCATCAAATTTATAAAGTTCAATGATTTAAATGATTTAAATAAAATAACAACCAATACCGCCGGCGTTATTTTAGAAACAATTCAGGGAGGCGCAGGTTTTATTGAGTCCCAAAATGATTATTTAAAAAAAGTTAAAGACCGATGTGAAGAAGTTGGCGCCTTGCTGATTTTAGATGAAATCCAATCGGGAATTGGGCGTACAGGAAAACTTTTCGGTTTTGAAAATTACAATGTCATTCCAGATATCATTGTTTCCGGAAAAGGTTTGGGAGGCGGTATGCCAATTGGCGCTTTTATTTCTTCTTTCCAAATTATGGACTGTTTAAAACAAAATCCAAAACTTGGCCACATCACCACTTTTGGCGGACATCCGGTTATTGCGGCAGCGGCATTGGCCACTTTAAAAGCATTGCTAAATTCGGACTTAATTGAACAAACCCTTCAGAAAGAAAAATTATTCAGAAAATTATTGGTTCATCCTTTAATTACAGAAATTAGAGGAAGAGGACTCATGCTTGCCCCTATGGTTGAAAGCAGCGAAATGGCGTCCAAAATTATTTTAAAATGCCTCGATAGAGGTTTAATCATGTTCTGGTTATTGTTTGAAGGAAAAGCGCTAAGAATAACGCCCCCGCTAACCATTTCCGAAGAAGAAATTTCTAAAGGCTGTAACATTATCATTGGTGTTTTAAATGAATATTTGACTGAAAGCCAGCCATTAAATTAACATTTTTCTCTCCTTATAAAATTATCAAATAACTCAATCGTTAAAATTCTGTTAATACAGTACTATGTTATGTATAGTACTGTAACATTGTTTGTTTTTATGCGTCTATTTCTAAAATAACAACAATTAAAAACTTACTATTATGAAAACAACAGATTTAAACCAATTAGAAAAAAACAAAAAAAATATTGCTTTTGCAAGTTTTGCAACCACCAAAAGAATACAATGGGATAAATACAGAAGATACGGCGTATTTGTTTCTTAAAATTTTAACAATAAAAGTAAGATTGTCCAAATTGACATAAATAAAAAATGCACCGAAATTCGATGCATTTTTTATTTATATGCCAGTTCTTATTGATTTCCTAAAATAATCGGCATGCCGCTTTTTCCGCCGCCAATAACAATTACCTTGCTATTAGGCGATTCAGCCAATTTAATGGTAGCTTCAATACCTTTGTCCTGAAGAATTTGATCGTTCAATGATGCGCTTAAAATACGGTTGGCATCTGCCTTCCCTTTTGCCTCAATAATTTGTTTTTCAGCCTCTTTTGAAGCAGTTATCAATCTAAATTCATATTCTAAAGATCCTTGTTCTTGCTTTAATTTACTTTCAATCGCAGTTTTGATTGTAGGTGGTAAAGTTACATCCCTAACCAATATTGCATTTAACTGAACATATTGAGGCTCAACA
The DNA here is from genome assembly GCA_036567345.1 of Lutibacter sp. Taxonomy (GTDB): domain Bacteria; phylum Bacteroidota; class Bacteroidia; order Flavobacteriales; family Flavobacteriaceae; genus Lutibacter. The sequence continues at coordinate 25,864 of DATCUQ010000037.1, read as the reverse complement.
ATTTTTCTTGTTTCTTCAAAAATTTCTGATTGAATGGCATCTCTTTTTGTTGAATATAATTGTTCAGGCGTATATCTGCCCACAACACTTCTTGTTGCTGATCGGACGGCAGGAATAATTACGCTTGAAAGATAATCCTGACCTCTTGTTTGATGCAATAATCCTACCGTAGCAGCTGTTGGCTGGTATAAAACAGAAGCATCCAATTTAATTTCAAGACCATTGGCAGATAAAACCAACATCTCTCTTTCCAACAATTCTTGTTGTCTAACATTGTAAATAAAAACCTTGTTCCAAGGTGCTACCACATGAAACCCTTCACCCAAAGGCAATCCTTCGGTAACAACTCCGCCTCCAAATGTTTTATACAACACCCCTACTTCTCCTGAATTGATTGTTGTTGTTGATTTTGATAATAAGATAACAAGTATAATTACACCTATTATTATTGGCATTAAAGTTTTTGGCAATTGTAATTGTCCGTTGCTCATTTTTTTTATTTTTAGTATTTAGTTCTTTGTTCAAATATACAAAAGAAATTAATAACGTCTAAATTTGCTTAAAAATTTAAAATACTAAAAATCAGTTGGTTATTTTAAAAAAAGTGTCCTTTTACTATTTCCTTTTGAAAAGCAATCAAATCTTGCCATAATATTTTCGGGTAAACCATTCCAAACTTAAGAAAAGTACAATGAAGCCTAAAATCCATTTCCAATCAATCAATGGTGTTTTTGAAATGGTGTTTTTTTGAATGCTTTTAAAGCTTTCCTCCTTTTTTAAATAATCAATCAAGTTTTGTTCCTGGTTGTTATAAAAAGTGAATCCTTTTGTTTCGTTCGCTATTTTTTTCAATTGTTGGGCGTTGGCGTTGGTAAACTGCGCTTCAATTTCAAAAGGCAAAACTTTAAAACTTCCGGAAACGCCGCGATCCTGGTTTTCAACCGAAACATTGTATTTATATTCACCAAAAGGAATGGTTGGAAGCTCTGCAACAAACCGATTATTTGATGCCGAAAAAGGAATTTTTTTAATGAATTTGGTTTCTTCATTGGTAACTGTTAACCAAAGTTTGCTCCTGTTGTCGAAGTTGAAATTTTCATCCAAATAGCTTGCCGAAATTTGAATAATTTCATTCGCATAATAAATGGGATTTATAGTCACATTCAGCCTGCTTTTTGAATCTGCTGAAACTAAATAATGAATTAAACCTGCCAAAAATCCGTCAAATTGTTCAAACGTCTTATTTTCTACAAAACTGTTCATTCTCCATCGCCAAGAATTTTCTCCCAATAATATGGCTGCTTTTTGATTGCTGTTTTCAAAAGTGGCCAACAGCGGTTTTTCTGTTTCTATATTTCCTATTTTTTGAAATAATAAAGAATGATAAGGAACCGAAAAGATAATCTCCCCAAAACGATCTTCAATGGGCGCAAAATTTGAAAATCCGATATCAGCACTTAAAAACGTCGGATAATTTATATTAAAAATGGGATGGTAATTTTCCATTTCTGAGCTCGATTTCTTTGAAAAATTGGATTGTATCGCGTTTAGAAAATTCCAATCGGTGCTTCTGCCTGAAATCACAAAATAATTTAACTTCTTTTGGTTAATTTCTGTAAAGATATTTTTGAATTGATTTGTTGGCTGATAAAGTATAACCAATTGATAATCATTTATGTCGCCTATAAAATTAGGAATGGTTGAAATAGTGGCCTTTCGTTGTTTATTGCTTTCTATGGTCTTTTTCAGCATTCCCAAATCTGGATGAACAATGGATGTTAAAATAAGAATATTCGATTTTTCTTCAAGGACATTTATACTGAAATTTTTACTGTTGTTCTGTGTGTTTTGCTCATTTTCAAGCTGATCGACAGTGGCTGTATAAAATTGTGTTCCTTTTGTGGTGGCCTTTAAAAAAAATGAAGCTGTTCTAACATTTTGAGTCTTTGAAAATTGAAATTGCTCGGAATAAACTTTTGTTCCTTTATGATAAACGTTGAGATTTTTGGTTATAGGTTTGCTCCCTGTGTAATTGATAAAAAGCTCAACCGGCAACTGATTATTAATAAAAGTAAATGGGTTGATATTTAATTGACCGATGTAAATATCCTCAAAAACTGTGGTGTCTCCAACGATAAACGGGAAGACCGGACTTTTATAATTTACAAATTCCACTGAGTTTCCAACGGTTTGGTTTCCGTCGGAAATCAAAATTACCGGACTTAATCCGGTTTTATATAATTTAGAAAATTCTTGAAAAGGCAGCGATAAATTGGATTGGCTTTCCTCAAAATTTAGTTGAGCCAATGGATATATGCCCGTCCCAAAACCGAAAAAACTGATGTCGTATTTGTTATTTAACTCTGAATCCCCTTTTATTTTTTCCACAAGACTTTTAACAGCTTCATTTTGTGAATTGAATTTAATGGACTTCGAATTATCAACCGCAACCAATAAATTAGGTTTTATAGTTTCAACATTGTTTTTTTTAAATGAAGGATTAATTAGCAACAACAATAGCAGAAAAATGGTCGAAAATCTAAAAAAAAAGAGCCAATACAATAATTGGCTCAACTCTTTATTTTTATATAGGTATTGAAAAAAAGCTATAAGTAACGCCACAAATGCCGCTAAGATTATCAATAACAATTTTTCAGTTTCCATTTATGATCAATGTAGTCTTTAATTATCAAAATCTGGTGGATGGTGTCGGTATTTCACTTTCAAAATTCCCCCTTCGGGGGCTAGGGGGCTTACATTCCTCCATCAACACTCAACGTTTGTCCGGTAATATAAGAACTCATTTCTGAAGCTAAAAATACGCAGGCATTTGCAACATCTTCAGGGGTTCCTCCTCGTTTTAACGGTATGGCATCCCGCCATTGTTTAACGGTATCTTCGGGCAAACTTGCGGTCATTTCAGTTTCAATAAAGCCAGGCGCAATCACATTGCAGCGAATATTTCTTGAACCCAATTCCAATGCAACAGATTTAGAAAAACCGATAATTCCGGCTTTGGAAGCTGCGTAATTTGCTTGTCCGGCATTCCCTTTTAAACCAACCACAGAACTCATATTGATTATAGAACCTGAGCGTTGCTTCATCATTGGCCGTATTACCGCTTTTGTTAAATTGAAAACCGATTTTAAATTTACTTCGATTACGGTATCAAAATCCTCTTCAGAAATACGCATCAGCAAATTGTCTTTTGTAATTCCCGCATTGTTTATTAAAATATCTATCGTTCCAAATTCTTTTAAAACTTCAGCAGCCAATTCTTGTGCGGCTTCATAATTTGCGGCATTTGATTTGAATCCTTTTGCTTTTACGCCATAATTCATTAATTCTTTTTCCAATGCTTCTGCAGCTTCAGTTGAAGAACTGTAAGTAAAAGCCACATTTGCTCCTTGTTTTGCAAAAGTTTGGGCAATTCCTTTTCCTATTCCTCTGGTTGCCCCGGTAATTAAAGCGGTTTTATTTTCTAAAAGTTTCATGTTGTTTTGTGATTTTGATTTTTTAATTTTCAACAAATCAAATATACATAATTGTATAAAAATAAAGGACTCTTGCACAACTTCAATTTTTAAATTATTTATTAAAATCCCAATTGTATAAGCTTTTCATTAAAAATAGCAATTATTAGAAACTTTCTTAGATTTTAACAAAAATGCGATATTCGTTAACATTTTACTATTTTGTAACATTAGCTGCTAATTAGTTAATTAAATGTTAATTTTTTTTCATACATTGCCCACATTAATTAACAAAAACACAAAGACATGAATTCAAAAAAACAATTTATTTTAGGGATTTTCTTGCTTTTTACGGTAGCAATATTTGCGCAATCGTATCAAGTTACCGGGAAAGTAACCGACTCAGATAACCAGCCGTTGCCAGGAGTATCTGTGACAATTGAAGGAACCTCAAGAGGAACTACAACAGATTTTAATGGTGATTATGCCATTATGGTTCAAAGCAGGGAAAATCTTATATTTTCTTATGTAGGATACAATGAAAAGAAATTAGAAATGGACGGCACAAAAATATTTAATGTTGTTCTGGTTTCCGGAGTTGAATTAAAAGAAGTTGTGGTTGTCGGAACAAGGAATCCAAACAGAACTGCAGTTGACACTGCTGTACCCGTGGATGTTATTGATGTGGCGGAACTAATTACGGCCGGACCGCAAGTTAACTTAAATCAAATATTAAACTACGTGGCACCTTCGTTTACTTCGAATACCCAAACTATTGCTGATGGAACCGACCATATAGATCCAGCGTCTTTAAGAGGTTTGGGACCTGATCAGGTCTTGGTTTTAATCAATGGAAAAAGAAGACACAATTCTTCTTTGGTAAATGTAAATGGAACATTTGGGCGCGGAAGTGTTGGTACCGATTTGAATGCAATTCCTGCAGCCTCTATTGAACGTATTGAAGTTTTAAGAGATGGTGCCGCAGCACAATATGGCTCTGATGCCATTGCAGGCGTAATTAACATTGTTTTGAAAAGAAGTACAAATGAACTTAACTTAAATGTTACAACTGGCGCTAATTTCTCAGAAAACGCTAACGACCAAACAGGCGGTGTTGATGGACAAACAACCAATGTTAGTGCAAACTATGGCTTACAATTGGGTGATAAAGGCGGATTTATCAACTTTACAGGCGATTTTGATGTTAGAGAAGATTACAGCAGAATGCTGAAGTTGGAAGATAATATTTTCAATCTTTACAATACTGTTGAAAGATTTGCCAATAATGCAGGTTATGATTTGTCTAAATTATTGGATGATGATGTTTCTGATGTCATTCAGTATGGAAATGCAGCGGGATTGAATTTAGATCCAAATGCTACAAAAGCACAGTTGCGAACAATTTTAGGTGCCGATAACACCAATGCTGAATTGGCTGCACGTGGATTGGATAGAAGTGATTTTAATATGAGGGTTGGACAATCTGCATTGCGTGGCGGACGTTTCTTTGGGAATTTTTCACTTCCTTTAAATGACAATGGCACTGAATTGTATGCTGTTGCAGGAATGAGTTCAAGAACAGGAAATTCGGCTGGATTCTACAGAGCGCCTAATTCAAGAAATACCTATACACCTGCTTATATCAACGGTTTTTTACCCGAAATAAATTCAAATATTAAAGATAAATCTTTTTCAGTTGGCATAAAAGGCAAAGTATCTGACTGGGACGTTGATTTCAGCAATACTTGGGGAAAAAACACTTTCTTATATACGATAGGAAATACCTTTAACGCTTCTATGCAAAAAGCTTCTCCAACACTTTTTGATGCCGGTGGATTTTCATTTGCACAAAACACAACCAATTTAGACGTAAGTCAATTTTTTGAAGACACTATGGCTGGTTTAAACATTGCTTTTGGCGCTGAATATCGATTGGAAAATTATGAAATCGTAGCCGGTGAAGAAGCATCATACAGGCAATATACTGCCGATGGACAAGCCATTACATTAGCCACTCAAGATCCGTCCAGAGATTTCTTTGGAGGCGCAAGACCGGGAGGCTCACAAGTTTTTCCTGGATTTAGTCCAGCCAACGAACTGTCTCGAGGAAGAAGCAGTGTTGCCGGTTATTTTGACCTTGAAGCAGATGTTACTGAAAATTTATTATTAAGTGGCGCAGTGCGTTATGAAGATTATTCTGATTTTGGTTCTACCTTAAATTTTAAAGTGGCCACAAGAATAAAAGCTGGTGAAAATACCAATATTAGAGCTGCATTAAATACTGGCTTTAGGGCACCGTCTTTACACCAATTGAATTTTAATTCCACCTCCACAATTTTTGATAACGCTGGCAATCCCAAAGAAGTGGGAACTTTTGCCAATGACAGTAGAGCAGCCCAATTATTGGGTATCCCTCAACTAAAAGAGGAAAAATCTAAAAGTGTGAGCGTAGGTTTTACCTCTAAATTGCCTGAGGCTAATTTAACATTTACGGTTGATGGCTATTTTGTGGCTATTGATGACAGAGTTGTTTATACAGGGCAATTTGGAATTAATGACACCGATACAAATCCGAACAACAATACCGGTTCTGAGTTAGATTTATTGTTAAAACAAGCCAATGCCTCTGCAGCTGCCTTTTTTGCAAACGCCATTGACACAGAATCAAAAGGTTTGGATGTAGTGATTACCCATGATGCGCTTATAGGAACCAATGTCAAATTAAAATCGGATTTGTCAGGCACCTTTTCTAAAACCAAAAAAGTTGGCGGCATAAAAGCTTCCCAGGTACTGGAAGACGCTGGTTTGGTGAGCACTTATTTTCCTGAAGACAGCAGGGTTTATTTGGAAGAATCAGTGCCAAGAACAAAGATTAATTTGTCAAATAGTTTAACTACTGATAAATTTAATGTGTTTTTAAGAAATGTTTGGTTTGGTGAAGTAACCGAAGCCACTTCAGTAGTTGCCAACCAACAGGTTTTTGGATCTAAATTGGTAACAGACTTGTCATTTGGCTATAAAGTATCAAAAAGTACAACTGTTACTGTTGGTGCAAACAACTTGTTTGATATTTACCCTGACAGAGCAGCCCAAGATTTACAACCGGATGTGACTGGTGACCAAAACAACAGAAGCGGCGGTAAATTTGATTGGTCAAGACGAGCGCAACAATTTGGAATTGGCGGTCGTTTTCTTTTTGCAAGATTGAATATTATACTTAAATAAAAAAATTATTTTATAATTTAAAAAGCTTCCCGAAATTGGGAAGCTTTTTTTATAGCTTAACTTTTAATGAAAAAAAAGCTTTATTCTAGAATTACAGCTTTTTTACTGATAATCCGAAGCTCTGTAAATTCTTTTGTAATGACCAAAACATTTCCTTTAAGACAGGAATCTAAATCGATTTTAACATTGTCAACCTCCACTTTTCTGATTTCAAATGGCAATCCGATTAAATTAATTTCAAAAGTTTCATAAGAAGTGATAAATTTTCCTGATTTAAATTGCTGAATGGTCAAGGAATCTTCTTTTCCCAAAAGATTGAAATTTCTTAGGCTAAACCTTCCTTTTTTATAATCGAATCCGTCTTCCGCATCTTCATAGACCTGAGATTTTTCTTTTCCTAATTTATAAAAAACATCCAAATGAAGTTCGCCTATTACTTTTTCCCCAACATATTGCTGAATCGGATATTTTGGAATGATGGCTCCTTCTTTCACAAAAATTGGCATACTGTCTAAATCGGCATCCACCCAAACTTCGTTTCCGCCTTTCACCAATGTATTGTCCCAGAAATTATACCAATTTCCCTCAGGAACGTACATTCGTCTTCCTTTGGCATTTGGTTCTGTAATTGGACAAGCCAGTATTTTTTCGCCGAAAACAAATTCATCGTTTCTGTAATGCGTTTGCACATCAGCCTGGTCATATAAAACCAAAGATTTCAAAATAGGAATGCCCTCAGTTGCATAACGCCAAAAAGCAGTGTATAAATATGGCAACAATTGATACCTGATTTCAATGAATTTTCTGACAATATCAGTAATATTTTCACCAAAAGCCCAAGGTTCCTGATCGCCATGGTCGCCTGATGAATGCGTTCTGCAAAACGGATGAAAAATTCCCAACTGAATCCAGCGTGCGTAAAGTTCGCCGTTTGGTTGCTCTGCAAATCCGCCAATATCTGAGCCAACAAATGAGAAACCCGACATACACATGCGTTGCGCCTGCAAATTTGCGATGGTTAAATGTTCCCAAGACGCCACATTATCGCCTGTCCAAGTTGAGGTATAGCGTTGCGTTCCCGAATAAGCGGCTCTGGTAATCACAAAAGGGCGTTTTGGATAAGAGAATTTCTTTAATCCTTGGTAAGTGGCTCTTGCCATTTGCATCCCATAAATGTTGTGCGCTTTTCTGTGGCTGCATTCGTTTCCGTCGTAGTCGTGCCTTACATCATCCGGAAAAGTTTTTCCCGGAACGTCCATAATTGCGGGTTCATTCATATCATTCCACACGCCTTTAACACCAATCTCTTCAATAAGTTCCTTAAACAAACCCGACCACCATTCACGGACTTCAGGTTTGGTGAAATCGGGAAAATAGCATTCGCCAGGCCAAACTTTTCCTTTCATGTACGGACCGTCTGCACGTTTGCAAAAATAATCTTTCTCTAGGCCTTCTTTAAAAACGCTGTAATCTTTGTCTATTTTAATTCCTGGGTCGATAATGGCCACAGTTTTAAAACCATTGTCGGACAATTCCTTCACCATTCTCTTGGGATCAGGAAAATAGTCGGTATTCCAGGTAAAACACCTAAATCCTTCCATATAATCGATGTCCAGATAAATGGCATCACAAGGAATCTTTAAATCTCTAAATTTATTGGTGACTTCTTTTACGTTTGATTCCGGATAATAACTCCATTTACATTGGTGGTAGCCCAAAGCCCAAAGTGGCGGCAATTCGTGCGGCTTTCCAGTTAAATCGGTATAATTTGAAACTACTTCTTCCATTTCCGGTCCGTAAATAAAATAATAATTCATTTCACCTCCCTGAGCCCAAAAACTGGTGACATTTCTTCGTTCTTGACAAAAATCGAAAAAAGATCTAAAAGTATTGTCGAAAAATATACCGTAAGCTTTCCCGTGATGAAGTCCGGTATAAAATGGAATCGCTTTATAAATTGGATCGGTATCTTTATTAAATGCATAAGAATCTGTTACCCAATTTTCAAAACGTTTGCTTTTTAAATTTAACGGAACCGGTTTATCCCCCAACCCATAATAACTTTCCTTCTCTTGCGAATTTTTGGACATTTTTACAATATTTCCTCCAAACTCATAACTTTCTTCCCAATGAAATCCAAGTTCGTCTTCTGAAATAAGGGTATTGTCTTTTGCGTCAAAAATTGATTTTCTCATATCCTCCTTTGAAATATGACAAATTAATTTTGAAGTTGTAATGATGTATTTACTGTCGTCTTCGGTTACTTCAAGATGATTAAAACCCCTGCTCGCATAGCGGGTTATTGCATAAGAAAAATCGTTCTCAAAAATTGAAGTTGTGGTATAACGAAATCTCAACACACTGTCTCTCTGAATGGTAAGTTGTAAAACCACATTATTTTCACTCGTAAAATAAAGCGTGTCAACGTCTTTTTTATAGGATATTATTTTTGAAGGAAATTGATTTCCTTTGTTTTCTAATTCGGTGTTTAAAATCATAAATTAAATTATTTGATCAAAGTGCAAACGTACTAAAATAAACAATTTAATAAATGTAATTTTTATTAAAAATATTACCGCTTTATGAACAAAAATGTAAAATTAATGCCATTAAGCGGTATAAAATTTAACAGAATTTTAAAATTGAGATCCCAAGCGGCGGCAAAACAAGCGTAGCCGAATATTCCTCAGAATTCTTGGATTGTTTCTTAATTGCAATTTTTTCAGCATTAAGAAGCCCGCTTCCTCCATATTTTTGGTGATTGCTGCTAAATACTTCCAGCAATTTCCCTTTTCTTGGAACACGAATTTTATAATTTTCCAATGTTTGAGGCGAAAAATTACAGACCACCAAAACATCATCTTTCGGATTATTGCCTTTTCTTAAATAGGAAATCACTGAATTTTCTGAATCATCATAACTTACCCACTCAAAACCTTCATGGCTAAAGCCTTTTTCATATAAAGCAGGCGTGGATTTATAAAATAAGTTTAAATCCTTGAAATAATTTTGTGTGTTTTTATGCGGAGGAAACTCCAATAAATTCCAATCCAAACTTTTTTGAAAATTCCATTCTTCATAATGTCCAAATTCACTTCCCATAAACAACAACTTTGTGCCGGGATGCGTAAACATATAGCCAAATAACAAACGGAGATTTGCAAAACGTTGCCATTCATCGCCGGGCATACGTCCTAAAATGGTTTTTTTGCCATGCACCACTTCATCATGCGATAACGGCAGCATAAAATTCTCAGTAAAAGCGTAGGTTAAACTAAACGTAATTTCATTTTGATGGTATTTTCTGTAAATGGTATCTTTAGAAAAATAGTCTAAAGTATCGTGCATCCATCCCATCATCCATTTCATTCCAAAACCCAATCCGCCCATAAAAGTTGGTTTGGAAACCATCGGAAAAGCCGTAGATTCTTCTGCGATAGTTTGTACATCGGGAAACGACTTATAGACTTCTTCATTCAATTCTTTCAAAAATAAAACTGCATCTAAATTTTCATTTCCGCCATAAATATTTGGTTCCCATTCTCCGTCTTCACGCGAATAATCCAGAAATAACATAGAAGCCACAGCATCTACGCGCAATCCGTCGGCGTGATATTGTTCCAGCCAAAAAATAGCATTGCTGATTAAAAAGGAACGGACTTCATTTCTTCCGTAATTAAAAATTAGGCTTTTCCAATCTTGATGATAGCCTTTTTTCTTATCTGGATGCTCATATAAATTTGAACCATCAAAATAACCAAGTCCGTGCACATCTTCAGGAAAATGCGACGGTACCCAATCCAAAATAATTCCTATGTCGCTTTGGTGCAATTTATCGACCAAATATTTTAATTCTTCAGGATAACCAAAACGAGAGGTTGGCGCAAAATAGCCTGTAACTTGATATCCCCAAGAAGGATCGTACGGATATTCCATAATCGGCATAAATTCTACGTGCGTAAAATTCATTTCTTTCACATAAGTCACCAATTCATCTGCCAATTCAAAGTAGGACAAAGACCTGTTTTCTTGGGTATTTTTTCTCCAAGAACCCAAATGAACTTCATAAACAGAATAAGGCGCATCCAACGCATTGTTTTTTATGCGCGTATGCATCCAGCTTTTATCTTCCCATTTGTATTTGTCTTCCCAAACTACTGAGGCCGTTTTTGGAGGATGTTCACACCTTCGGGCGTACGGATCGGCTTTTTCGGAAACGTAATTATTGATATTTGAATGTATTTTGTATTTGTACAAATTTCCTTTTCCCACTGCAGGAATAAATCCTTCCCAAATACCAGAAGAATCCCAGCGAACATTTAAGTTAAATTCGCCATCAACCCAATGGTTAAAATCTCCAATGACCGATACTTGCTTTGCACTGGGTGCCCAAACGGCAAAATAAGTGCCCGTAACACCGTTTACCGAAATAATATGGGAACCAAATTTTTCGTACAATCGATAATGCTTTCCGCTTTGAAATAAACTGATGTCAAAATCTGTAAAAAGGCTGTGGTTAATTACATTCGCCATAAATTAAATTATAAACCCGTTTGGAATTAAGGCGCCTTTTTTAACGACAACTATGCCATCGCGCACAACATAAGTATTTGTTTCAGTGTCTTTTAAATGTTTTCCTCCGTTAATTTTCACATCATTTCCAATACAGCAATTTTTATCCAAAATTGCATTTTTTATGAAGCAGCGTTTGCCAATACCCATGGAAACAATATTTTCATCCACAATATGTTCAAGCGGCTGATAATAATCGGATCCCATCATATAAGTGTTAATAATGGTAGATTCTGTGTCAATTCTTGAACGAACGCCAATTACAGAATGTTCTATTTTTCCTGCATTAATGATACAACCATCGGCAATCACGGTTTTATCCAAAACGGTTCCCGAAATTTTTGTGGTAGGCAGCATCCTGGCATGCGTATAAATACGTTTTTTTGTGCTGTACAAATCAAACTTCGGAAAATCATCGGTTAGCCCTAAATTTGCTTCAAAAAATGAATCTATATTTCCAATATCTGTCCAGTAACCTTCATATTGAAAGCTCACAACTTTATGTTTACCAATGGCTTGCGGAATAATTTCTTTGCCAAAATCATTGGTGTCGGGATTGCCCATCAGTTCAATCAGCAATTCCCTGTTAAAAATATAAATTCCCATGGAAGCCAAATAATTACGGCCTTCCTTTTTCATTTCATCACTTACTTCTGAAGTCCAATCCGGCAACAAATCAGCGGCAGGTTTTTCAATAAATGAAGTTATTTCATCTTTTTCATTTGTTTTTAAAATTCCGAATGATGTCGCATCTTTTGCATTGACAGGAATTGTGGCAATAGAAATAGCTGCATTCATATTAACATGTTTTTCAACCATTTCCTCAAAATCCATTTGATACAATTGATCTCCAGACAATATCAAGGCATAATCAAAATCATGGTTTAAAAAATGGTGCATACTTTGCCTAACCGCATCTGCCGTACCCTGAAACCACGTGCTGTTTCCGGGTGTTTGTTCAGCTGCCAAAACATCAACAAAAGCCGAGCTGAAAAAACTGAAATGATAGGTATTTTTAATATGCCTGTTTAACGATGCCGAATTAAATTGGGTTAGCACAAACATACGCTTGATGTCTGAATTTATGCAATTCGAGATTGGAATATCCACCAACCTATATTTCCCTGCAATTGGCACGGCAGGTTTAGAACGTGTTTCTGTTAACGGGTGTAACCTGGATCCTTGTCCGCCACCTAAAATAATTCCTAAAACTTTATTCCCTACCATAACTTACTGATTTAATGATTTATACAAATTTATATATGCCAATGCTGATGCATCCCAAGAATGGTTGATGCCCATTATTTTTTTTCTGATTTTCTGATATTTTTCTAGATTTTCAAACAACTTCACTCCTCTTTCAATCGCTTCTTCGATTTCTGAAACCGTAACTTCCTCATGACAAATGCCAAATCCGCCCTTTTCTGAAATGTCAATAACGGTATCTTTTAAACCGCCAATGCTTCTCACAATTGGGATAGAACCATAACGCAGCGCGTACATTTGGTTCAATCCGCAAGGTTCTACCCGCGAAGGCATCAAAATAAAATCGGCGCCCGCATAAACAATATGCGCCAATTTTTCATCATATCCTATAAATGCGTTGTAAAAACCCTCAAAATATTTTTTCAGATCAATCAATTCTGCTTCAACAGCATCATTGCCCGAACCCAGTAAAAATATGGAAATATTAACTTTTTGAAGGACTTTTTCAAAGGTTTCCGGAAATAAATCGGCTCCCTTTTCCCCTACCAATCTTCCAATAAAAGCAAAAAGCGGTTTTTCAAAATCCAAATTATACTCACTGCAAAGCCATTTTTTATTGACTTCCCTTCCAAGTTCAACGCTGTCAATATTGTAATTTTCCACAAGATAGGCATCTGTTTCCGGATTCCAAACTTCCCAATCTATTCCGTTTAAAATTCCCGTGCATTTTGCGCTTTCATGACTTAATAAAGATTCCAAACCGTTGGCAGCTTTCTTTAATTCTTCCATATAACTAGGGGAAACCGTGGTCACTTTCCAAGCGCATTTTATGGCTGATGCGAGCGGATTGATGCTTCCGTCCCAATCCAGCAAACCAACATTGTTAAAATTAAATTCGGGAATCAAGCCCACTTTTTCATGCGAAAACCAACCCTGATATTGCGCATTGTGAATGGTAAGCACCGTAGGTATATTTTTTAACGCCGCATAATCGTTGCTTTGTGTCATCATAAAAGGAATCAATCCCGTATGATGGTCGTGACAATGCACCGTTGTTGGTTTTTCATCCCAAGTAAGCATCCAATTCAATGTGGCAATCTGAAATGCCAAAAAACGTTCGGTATCATCAAAAGAATACACAAAATCCGTGAACAACAATTCAGGAACATCCACCAAATAAAGGTTAAAACCTATGTTGTTATTGTTCAATGTTTTAATTTGATAGGGAAATTCTTGTTTTCCCAATTTTAATTTTGCGCTAAATATTACCGAAAATTCATTGATTTTGGTGAATTTATTGTCATAAAAAGGCATAATAACTTCAGCAGTGAAACCTGCTTCATTTTGGTATTTTGGAAGCGCTCCCACCACATCGGCCAAACCGCCAACTTTCGCAACCGGATAACATTCTGCGCTTATATGCGTTATTTTCATACTTGGTACTTTATTTTAATACAATTATTATCAACGGTTTATATATTTATTCTAAAATTTGGGGCGTTTCCGCCAAAAAGCGGCCGGGCTTTTCATTGCAATCCGTCATTGCGAGCGGAGCGTGGCAATCTGTTGAACAAATTTCTTCACTAACTCGCAATGCCGGGATTTTCATTTCAATCCCTAACGCACATAAAACAAGACCTCAAAATAATAGCAATATTCAGCTAAAAAAATGCTGATAATCATTGAATTTATTCATAAATATGAAAACTGAAATTACAAAAAAATCTTTAATAAGTAAAGTTTTTAAAATATATATTTTTAGAAAACCGGCAGAAACAAAAAAGAGGGAAATTGAAAAATTTCCCTCTTTTTTGTTAACAAATTAAACAATTTATCTAGGCTATTTTGCCCGAGCTGCTTGTTCTTTTTTGATCAAATTTAACGCAGATCCTTCTTTAAACCATTCAATCTGGCTTTGATTGTAGGTATGGTTTAATTTAACAACATCTTTGCTTCCGTCAGCATGAACCAATTCCAAAGCCAATTGCTTTCCTGGCGCAAATTTATCTAAATCCAAAAAGTTAAAAGTATCATCTTCCTGAATCAAATCATAATCCGCTTCATTGGCAAAAGTCAATCCCAACATTCCTTGTTTTTTAAGGTTTGTTTCGTGGATACGTGCAAAAGACTTCACAATAACCGCTGCAACACCCAAATGACGTGGTTCCATTGCTGCATGTTCTCTTGATGAACCTTCACCATAATTATGGTCACCCACAACAATCGAATAAACGCCTGCCGCTTTGTAAGCCCTTCCGGTATCAGGCACAGTACCAAATTCACCAGTCAGCTGATTTTTAACTTTGTTGGTTTCTTTACCAAAGGCATTCACCGCTCCAATTAAGCAATTGTTGGAAATATTGTCTAAATGTCCACGAAAACGCAACCACGGTCCAGCCATAGAAATATGGTCGGTAGTGCATTTTCCAAAAGCTTTTATCAATAATTTAGCTCCTTTTACATTCGTTCCAATCGGTTGAAATGGCTCTAACAGTTGCAGTCTTTCTGATGTTGGGCTTACCAAAACTTCTATTTTGCTTCCGTCTTCAAATGGCGCCACAAATCCGGCATCTTTTACATCAAAACCTTTTGGCGGCAATTCAAAGCCAGTTGGCTCACTAAATTTAACTTCAACACCGTCTTGGTTAATTAAAGAGTCTGTCATCGGATTGAAATCCAACCTGCCCGAAATTGCAATGGCCGCAACCATTTCTGGTGAAGCCACAAATGCGTGGGTATTCGGATTTCCGTCAGCTCTTTTTGAAAAGTTTCTGTTGAATGAGTGAATAATGGTGTTTTTTTCTTGTTTTTCAGCACCTTCTCTGTCCCACTGGCCAATACAAGGTCCGCAAGCATTGGTGAATATTTTGGCGTTTAAATCTTCAAAAATAGTCAATAAACCATCACGCTCTGCGGTATAACGCACTTGTTCTGAACCTGGATTAATGCCAAACTCAGCTTTTGCGACTAATTTTTTATCAACTGCCTGTTTCGCTATTGATGCTGCTCTTGACAAATCTTCATAAGAGGAGTTTGTGCAAGAACCTATTAATCCCCATTCCACTTTTAAAGGCCAATCATTTTTCAATGCTTTTTCAGTCATTTCACCAACTGGCGTAGCCAAATCTGGCGTAAACGGTCCGTTTAAATGAGGCTTTAATTCCGATAAATTAATTTCAATAACTTGGTCGAAATAAAGTTCAGGATTTGCATACACTTCATCATCACCGGTTAAATAAGAAGCAATTTTATTGGCTTCATCAGCCACTTCATTACGGTCGGTTGCACGCAAATAACGTTCAATAGATGCATCATAACCAAAAGTTGAAGTTGTGGCGCCTATTTCAGCACCCATATTACAAATAGTTCCTTTTCCTGTGGCGGACATTGATTTTGCGCCTTCGCCAAAATATTCAACAATGGCGCCGGTACCTCCTTTTACGGTTAAAATACCTGCCACTTTTAAAATCACATCTTTTGGAGCTGTCCAACCAGACAATTTTCCGGTTAACTTAACACCAATCAATTTTGGAAATTTTAATTCCCAAGCCATTCCGGCCATTACATCAACTGCATCAGCGCCTCCAACGCCAATGGCAATCATTCCCAATCCGCCGGCATTTACGGTATGTGAATCGGTTCCAATCATCATTCCTCCAGGAAATGCATAATTTTCAAGAACCACTTGATGGATAATTCCTGCGCCCGGTTTCCAAAAACCAATACCGTATTTGTTAGAAACAGAAGCTAAAAAGTTAAATACTTCACTGCTGTTGTTTAAGGCAGTCTGTAAATCTTTATCAGCGCCAATTTTAGCTTGAATTAAGTGATCACAGTGCACCGTTGTTGGCACAGCCACTTTACTTTTTCCTGCTTGCATAAATTGAAGCAAGGCCATTTGTGCAGTTGCATCCTGACAAGCAATTCTGTCTGGCGCAAAATCCACATAATCTTTTCCCCGAACAAAAGCTGTTGTCGCTTTGCCGTCCCAAAGGTGGTTGTATAATATTTTTTCAGCTAAAGTTAAAGGTTTTCCAACTACAGTTTTAGCGGCATCAACACGTTCTGCCATTCTGCCGTAAACACCTTTAATCATTTCAATATCAAAAGCCATATTTATAATTTTTATTAAGTTATTTTAATTTGACGAAGGTACGAAAAAGGATTCCTTTATTCAATAAAATGGCGTTAACTATGGTATTTTTAAAGATATAAATATTTACAAACCCTATTTTTTTTAAAATGGTAAAAAAGGATCACGAAAACGATGTAGAAATTAAGAATATGGTAAAAAATAAGTAGGTCTGTAAGCCGGATTTTGTACTTCGAAAAGTTCTTATCATTTATCTAGACTATAAATTGCTCTATAGTTCGAGCTGCCTACCCCTTGAAATAATGCGAGTCACACTAAAATTTCAATATACATGGCATTTCACCGCATAGAGTTTACCTGGTTTCACTACAGCCGAACTGTACTTGCTTTCTGTTGCACTTGTCCTCGGCTTGCGCCGGATGGATGTTATCCACTATGCTACTCTTTGGTGTCCGGACTTTCCTCTCCAATAAATTGAAGCGATAAGACGACCTACTAATTTTTTGCAAATTTACGTTAATTTTTCATAAAAAAAAACCCACTCAAGAATGAGTGGGAAAATTGCTATGAAAAAGAAAAAGTGTTATTAGATATTTCACTAACAACTTTTCAAATATAAATAATTTTAAATAAAATAAAAATAAATTTATACTTTTTTTTCTACGAAAACATATCTTTTACTTTTTCAAAAAATGATTTATCTAGTTTTGAAGGATTTGGTTTGAAGTTTTCGTCCTTCTTATTCGCTTCAAAAAAAGCTTCTTGTTCCGATGAAACTGTTTGTGGTGTCCAAACATTGATATGAACCAACAAATCACCATTTCCATAATTGTCAATGCTTGGCAATCCTTTTCCGCGCAAGCGTAAAATTTTACCCGATTGTGTTCCTGGTTCAATTTTAATTTTTACTTTTCCAGATACGGTATCAATATTCTTTGAAATTCCCAATACCGCTTCAGAAAAATTAATATACAAATCGAAGTGTAAATTTGTGCCTTCCCGTTTTAAGGTTTCGTGTGGTATTTCTTCAATTACCACAATTAAATCTCCGTCTATTGCATTGTTTCCGGGAGCTGCATTGCCTTTTCCGTTTACTTTTAACTGAACTCCTTCCGTAACACCAGCGGGAATTTTTATGGAAACAGTTTCTTCTTTAAGTTCTAATCCGTCACTGTCGGCATTTTTAGGTCTTTTGTCTAAAATTTCTCCTGCTCCGTGGCAAGTCGGACAAGTAGAAGCGGATTGCATGCGTCCTAAAATGGTATTTGTGACGCGCATCACCTGACCGGCACCATTACAGGTGGTACAAGTTTTAAAGGTAGCGCCTTCAGCCATCACTTTTCTGCGAACTTTTACCTTTTTTTCTACGCCGTTTGCAATTTCCTCTAAATTTAATTTTACCCTTATACGCAAGTTACTTCCTTTAACACGTGCTCTTCCTCTATTTCCGCCACCGAAACCGCCAAAACTTCCGCCTCCAAAACCGCCTCCAAAAATATCTCCAAACTGGCTAAAAATATCTTCCATGTTCATTCCGCCGCCACTGTAACCGCCGCCTCCGCCATTTTCAAATGCAGCATGGCCATATTGGTCGTAACGTGCTTTTTTATTTTCGTTGCTTAATATTTCATAAGCTTCCGCAGCTTTTTTAAATTTTTCTTCTGCTGCTTTGTTTCCCGGATTTTTATCAGGATGAAATTCTATGGCTTTTTGGCGATATGCCTTTTTGATTTCTGCAGGAGTGGCATTTTTGGAAATGCCCAATATTTCGTAATAATCTTGCTTCATTTTTTTTTTGATTTATTGTCCTGTTACAACTTTTGGATATCTGATCACTTTTTCACCTAACTTATATCCTTGTTCAAGTACATCAATAATTTTACCTTTTAAGTCATCAGTTGGCGCAGGAATTTGTGTAATAGCTTCATGCAATTCAACATCAAAAACATCTCCTCCTTTTGCATCAATAACACTTAAGCCTTTTTGGGCTAAAGAATTTCGTAATTTATTATTTATCAGCTCAATGCCTTTAAAAAGCTCTTTATCTTCATCTTTTGCTTTATTAATTTCATTTAAAGCCCGATCAAAATCATCCAATATTGGCAATAAAACTGTCATTAAATCTTCATTGGCAGTTTTAAATAACTCAATTCGTTCTTTCGAAGTTCGTTTTTTATAATTTTCAAACTCCGCAAATAAGCGTAAAAATTTGTCTTTTTCCTGAACAAGTTCCAGCTTAAGTAGCTCTTCAACACTAACTTCCTGAGTTTCTTGCTGATTTGTTTCCTTATCTTTTATTTCTTCAGCTTCCTTGCTTTCTTTCTTTTTACTCATAATTTTCACATAAAATAGTTATCATACTATCGCTTGCAAAAGTATTGCCATTTTTTGAAATATGCCAATATGACACCTGATAATTTATTATTAAAAAGACGGAAGACCGAAGTCGGAAGTAGGAAGACCGAAGACCGAATTCGGAAGTAGGAAGACGGAAGATTGAAGATTATGCGGAAAAGACTCTTTGGAATGCTCCGCCATTATGATTGAAACTTCATTCCGTAAGATACTGAACCAAGTTCAGGATGACGGGTGAACATGTTACAACAAAAAACAATTACCATTTGTTTAATCTACCCTAATAATTTTGGCGCCAATTGCCTGTAAACGTTCATCAATATTTTGATAACCCCGGTCAATTTGTTCAATATTTTGGATAGTGCTGGTGCCTTCTGCCGAAAGTGCTGCTATCAATAATGAAATTCCCGCCCTAATATCGGGTGAAGCCATAGTTGTGCCTTTCAAAGTAAACTCATGATTCATCCCAATTACCGTAGCTCTATGCGGGTCGCAAAGGATTACTTTGGCGCCCATATCAATCAATTTGTCAACAAAGAACAACCTGCTTTCAAACATTTTTTGATGGATTAAAACACTTCCTTTTGCCTGTGTGGCCACTACCAATATAATGCTTAACAAATCGGGCGTAAAGCCAGGCCAAGGTGCATCAGATATGGTTAAAATTGAACCATCAATATAATTTTGAATTTCATAACTTTCTTGTTCAGGTATGAAAATATCGTCTCCCCTTTTTTCTAAATTGATCCCCAGTTTCTGAAAAACACGAGGTATTAAACCCAAATCATTCCAGCTGACATCTTTAATGGTAATGGAAGATCTTGTCATGGCTGCCATCCCAATCCAACTGCCAATTTCTATCATATCGGGTAAAATTCTATGTGAACAGCCTTTTAGTTTTTTGACACCTTTAATATGCAATAAATTAGAACCTATGCCTTCAATTTTTGCGCCCATACTGTTCAACATTTTACACAATTGCTGAATATATGGTTCGCAAGCTGCATTGTAAATTGTGGTGATTCCTTTGGCCATTACGGCCGCCATCACAATATTTGCGGTTCCGGTCACTGAAGCTTCATCCAACAACATTGATGTTCCTGTAAGATGTTCTGCTTCCACACCGTAAAACCGTTCGTCTTGGTTATATCTAAATGTGGCACCCAATTGTATAAATCCCTCAAAATGGGTATCCAACCTTCGTCTGCCAATTTTATCGCCTCCAGGACGCGGAATATAGCCTTTCCCAAAACGCGCCAATAAAGGGCCAACAATCATAATTGAACCACGCAAAGAACTTCCTTCAACTTTGAATTTTTCTGATTCCAAGTATTCTAAATCCAATTCATCTGCTTGAAAAGAGTACGTATCTGGACTCATTTTATCTACTTTAACGCCTAATTCGCTTAAAATATAGATCAATTTGTTAACATCTCTAATATCCGGAATGTTGCTTACAATCACTTTTTCAGGAGTTAACAAAACTGCGCATATCACTTGAAGTGCTTCATTTTTAGCACCTTGAGGTGTGATGCTTCCGCTTAATTTATGACCTCCTTCTATTACAAATGTTGACATTATATTGGTAAATGAATTGGTTTATTGTTTCTTTTTCAATATTTTAACTTTGCCCGTTGGCTTTCTTTTTTTCATCAATTCTTTAACTTCCGTTAAAGATTCATTTTTATCCTCCAAATCAATTTTTCCCTTCGACAATTCGAGTAAATGCTTGTAAATTATTGCATCATCAACGGTGTCTTTATTCCAATTTAGGTAACACTTTTTCATATGGTTGGCAATGGCAAAATACAAAGCTTCACGCGCTTCACCTTCTTCCCAAGTTAAGGCCACATCAATCATTGTTTGAATGTTATTGCCATAAAATCGGTATTTTGAATCATATTTTGGATAAGCCAAACTTTCTGGTTTTGCCGCCAATTCTTCTCTTAAAGGCTTTCCATAAGGAGATTCCGCATCCAATTTAAAATCGGACATAATGAATAGTTGATCCCATAATTTGTGCTTAAAGTCGGGCACATCACGTAAATGAGGCTGTAAATTTCCCATAACATCAACAATGGCCCTGGCCATTTTATTGCGTTCTTCAGGATCTTCTATGGCCACACAATTATCGATTAATTTTTGGACGTGTCTGCCGTATTCCGGGATAATTAAATGAGGTCTTTCTGAATTGTATTCTAAATCAAATTCCATGGATCTGTTCTTTCTATAATATTTTTGCAAATTACAATATAAATATTGGTTTTACAATGTGTATTTAGCCTATAATTACAAGCTTTGCAAATTGTAACAACAATTTTTTGACGCCAAATGAAGCAAATTGAATCTCCGCTTTTTGGTTTGCGCCAGAACCGTCTAAACTAAGCACTTCGCCTTTTCCAAACTTCGCGTGTTCAACAATGGTTCCAACAATAATGTTATCATCAAATAAATTTACGGATGAAACCATAGAAGCCTCCACTTTTTTAAAGTTATTCGGACTTTTAAATGCTACTGTTGGAGCTTGTACAGCTTTTTTGACTGGCGGACGCTGAATTGGTTTTTTAAATCTTATTCTGTCATGCGGAATGTCATCAAAAATATCCTCATCAATAAAAGTGCTCTGTTTTGGCGGCGGTATTTTTGCCGTTAAATGTTCTAAATAAATTTCATCAATTTCTTCTAAAAATCGGCTTGGTTCGCAATCCACCAATTTTCCCCAGCGGTATCTTGTTTGCGCATACGTTAAATACGCCTGTTTCTCTGCCCTTGTTAAAGCAACATAAAACAAACGGCGCTCTTCTTCCAATTCACTTCTGGTATTCATGCTCATTGCTGATGGAAATAAATTTTCTTCCAATCCAACAATGTAAACAAACGGAAATTCCAGCCCTTTTGCCAAATGGATTGTCATTAAGGAAACACGCGGCTTATCATCTTTGTTTTTGGTGTCCAAATCGGTCGCTAAAGCAACATCTTCCAAGAAAAAAGCCAAAGAATCGTCTGCTTCATTTTCCTTTTGCTCTTCAATAAAATCTTTTAATCCGTTCAGCAATTCCTGAATGTTTTCAACCCTGCTTACACCTTCCGGCGTTCCTTCACTTTCCAAATCCTGAATTAACCTTGTTTTTTGAACCACAAATTCGGCAATTTCAAAAGCATTTTTAGTTTGCGATTCAATCTGAAAATGCTGCATCATGGTCACAAAATTCAACAACTTTGTTTTGATGCCCGAATTAAGGTTTAAATCGAAAGTGTTGAGATTCAGCAACAACTCAAAAATTGATATTTTATAATGATTTGC
This sequence comes from Lutibacter sp., assembly GCA_036567345.1. Classification (GTDB taxonomy): domain Bacteria; phylum Bacteroidota; class Bacteroidia; order Flavobacteriales; family Flavobacteriaceae; genus Lutibacter. The sequence continues at coordinate 3,636 of DATCUQ010000037.1, read as the reverse complement.
CGCTACCGAAAGTTTGTCGATAGTGGTATCGCCAATGCCTCGGGCAGGATAATTGATAATTCTTTTAAGCGCTTCTTCATCGGTTGGATTCACAAGCAATCGCAAATACGCCAAGGCATCTTTAATTTCTTTTCGCTGGTAAAATGACAATCCGCCATAAATTCTGTAGGCGATATCTTTCTTCCGAAGCGCATCTTCCAAAGCCCTTGACTGTGCATTTGTGCGATACAAAATGGCAAAATCGGAATTTTTCATCTGCAAATTCATCGCATTGTCGAAAATTGAATTGGCAATATATCGCCCTTCTTCAGCTTCCGTAAATGTGCGCATGACTTTTATTTTTGCGCCATCGCCGTTATCGGTCCAAATTTGTTTGTCGAGTTTGGTTTTATTTTTTTCGATAACGCTATTGGCGGCTTCCACAATATTTTTGGTGGAACGGTAATTTTGCTCCAATTTAAAAATAGCCACATTGTCGTAATCACGCTGAAAATTCATGATATTTTTGATATTTGCCCCACGAAAAGCGTAAATACTTTGAGAATCGTCGCCAACGACACAAATATTCTGAAACCTATCGGCCAAAGCTTTCACAATTAAATATTGGGAATGGTTTGTATCCTGATACTCATCAACCAAAATATATTTAAATCGGTCTTGATATTTTGCCAAAACTTCAGGAAATCTGGTCAATAATTCATTGGTTCTCAATAGTAAATCATCAAAATCCATAGCGCCAGCCTTAAAGCAACGCTCCACATATTCATGATATATTTTACCCATTTCCGGACGTTGCGCCATTTTATCGGCTTCCAATAAATCGGGATCTTTATAATACGCTTTTACGGTAATTAAGCTGTTTTTGAAGGAAGAAATCCTACTTAAAACCTGTTTTGGCTTGTATCGGTCTTTATCCAATTCCATTTCCTTAATAATGGAAGAAAGCAATCTTACAGAATCCTGCGTATCATAAATGGTAAAATTTGAAGGAAATCCCAATCTGTCTGCTTCAGAACGCAAAATGCGCGCAAAAACGGAGTGAAAAGTGCCCATCCATAAATTTTTGGCTTCAGAAACACCCACAACCGTTGCAATACGATTTTTCATTTCACGTGCCGCTTTGTTGGTAAAAGTTAATGCCAAAATATTGAACGGATCAACTTTTTTGCTCATCAAATGCGCAATTCTATAGGTTAAAACGCGTGTTTTACCAGAGCCGGCACCGGCTATAATAATCATTGCGCCTTCTTTATGCAATACGGCGGCTTTTTGTGATTCGTTAAGATTTTCTAAGTAGTTGGTCACGGGAATTCTTTAAAAAATCAAAAGTACTACTCCAAATTTAGTTTGGCAATAAATTTATCACAATGTTTTTTTAATATTTGGTTGTCTGTAAAATTGATTTATATAAATTACCAACAAACCAATAACCATCAAAAAACTAAAAATCAATAAAATCAAAGGGTAATTTTTTATGGCGTTAAACTGAAAAAGAAATAAAAATCCTTGTAAAAACAATAGCAATTCGGTGATAAATACGCCAGCCATAAATAACAACATTCCCAATTTTGAAGCTGGTTTGTGAAGGTCCAGTTTTTTCATTTGGTCCAAAATCAAAAATAACAAAACACTCAAAAATCCCAAAGTGAACAAATGCAAATAGCCAATAATAAAAAATGGTTTTAGCGCCAGCGATTTTTCAACAATATAAGGAAATGCCGATAAAATTTGGCTAAAGATTTTTAGGCTGTAAGAAATCAGGGCAAATTTTAGCAGCAATTTTGAAATGAAATACCAATTGATTTGTGAAAATGCCTCTCGCATTATTTTTATCAGAAAAACCAATGAAATGAATTGCAGCGCCGAAGCCACAAAACCAACCGCATTAAATACTAAAACATCAGTGCTCCACAAAACAGACAAAGCATAAGCCGGAATGCAAGCAATATTTAAATAGCTAAAAAAGCTCATTTTTAGTTTTTCGGAAATTATTATTTGCTGATTTTCAAAAATTTTAAACAACAATCCGAACAATGCAAAAACAAAAAACCCATTGTATAAAAAGTGCAGATAAAAATAAACGGTGTTGTAATATAAATCTGTTTTCCCCTGATTTACAATCACATAAGCCAAAAACCAAGTGGCCAAACTTGACAGTAAATAATAATAAATTCCGTATCTAATTAACTTTGATGAAGTATTATTTCCTTGTAAATCTTTTAAAATCCGGAAGGACAAAACGTAGGAAGTGAGTCCAAAAATAGCGAGCAGCACAATAGAAAATACTTTATAGCCACCTAAAGGAAAGCTGATTAACATGAAGAAAATCGCCACCAATAAAATAGATAAAGTTGCTTTATATACACTACTTTGTTTTTTGACATCCGAAACAAAATAATGAATAATTGCGCCAATCGCCACAAGATAACCCCAGCCTAAAAAAGCCACATGTGAATGGCTTTGCAGTAAATTTTGATAAGGAATGAATTTTGTGGGAAAGGCAAAATTCCATCGCATTAACAATCCGTACAAAGCGGACAAAATAAACAGCGTAAATGCACATAAATAAAGAAACTTGCTTTTTTTATTCATTATCATTTAAAAGAATTAAGCTACAAATAAACAAGAATTTTGCCAGACATCTTACATAATAAAACAAAAAAAAGACTGCCTTTTCAGGACAGCCTCTTTCAAACTAATTAACCAAAATTTATTTGCTGAATGTATAAGCTATGCCAAACATCACCATATCAGTGGTCATGTCATAACCAATTTTAGTATTTGGCACTTTACCAAGCGGGTTTGTGGGTGTTATTGCCATTGGACTTAACATTGCTCCTTCTGTTTTACCGTCACTCATCCCGTGATGATACACACCATCTAACCTGAAGTTATCATTAATTGGGTAGCTAAATCCAAATTGAAATGCATGCGCAATTACGGCTGTTGCAGGCATTGAGAAAAAAGTTAATTCTTCATCAATCGGATTGCTGCTGTAGGTATAACCAATTCGTAAAGGCAATTTTTCAATACCTTTATATTGTAATCCCGCTGAAATAATATTTATGCTTTTCCATCCAAAACCATTTACTGCTCCAGTAGGAAATCCATTGTCTCCAATTTCCCAACCTGACTTCTCAAATCCATCAGCGTTTTCATAATCAACATAACGATAATCTATAGCCAAATCAAATTTTGCTTTTGAATATCCCAAACCAATTGAATATACAGCAGGATAATTCATAGTAAATTCAGCATCATTTGCAACAGAACCATCTAAATATTGACTATCGAATTCCATTGCTTCAAAATATTGTTGTGATTTATAAGATGCTCCTATTTTTAATCCACTTTGTGTATCATAAAACATCCCTATTTGAGCTCCAAAACCAATTGATGAAGCTTTATCGCTTAAAGGATAGCCTTTTCCTGTAAAATCAGGAGCTGCCAATGGGTTTGGACCTATTTCTAATGCGCCATAATTTATAGTTGGTTCTATTAACCTGACGGATTAATAACGGAAATTTATTATGCTGCTGCATATTTTATGTCATTATGTCTAAAATATTTCTTTACTCTTTCAGGATTTTGAACCAACATATTCATATGGTTTTCTAAATTTTCTTTTAATTTTTC
>DATCUQ010000036.1:0-33205 GCA_036567345.1 Lutibacter sp. | reverse complement strand
GAAAAATTAAAAGAAAATTTAGAAAACCATATGAATATGTTGGTTCAAAATCCTGAAAGAGTAAAGAAATATTTTAGACATAATGACATAAAATATGCAGCAGCATAATAAATTTCCGTTATTAATCCGTCAGGTTAATATTTATACCGGCACCATTACCAACCCAACATTTAGGGACATTTACGCACCAGTTGACGGATTTGTAGTAAACGGCGGACTAAAATTAAATCTCTAAATTTTTTGATATTAAAGTGATTCTCTTTTCTCCGCTATTATCAAAAAAAAACCTACTGAAAATCAGTAGGTTTTTTTATGGTTATTGGTATTGCTACCAAAAAAATGATCTAAAATTGCTCTAAAAACTGAATGCGTTTTTCAATAGGCGGATGTGTTGAAAATAAGCCCTTTAAACCGCCAAACAAACTTGCTGAAGTGTCTTGCGGCGTGTTTTCAATAAACATTTGCTGCACTTCTTCACTCTTCACTTGTTTCACATGATGATTAACGGAGATTTTTTTTAAAGCTGAAGCCAAGGCCCAAGGTTTTCTTGTCATTTCAGCGGCACCGCTGTCGGCCATATATTCCCTTTTTCTGCTTAAAGAAAACTTAAACAACATCGAAATTAAGTAAGCGATCAAAGAAACGGCCAAAATTACAATCATTAATTTCCCGGAATCCTTATTGTCTCTTCGGCTGCCCATTCCGCCATATAAAAAACTGCGGAACGCTATTTGTACCACAAAAGAAAAAATTCCGACAAAAACAACGGTAACCACCAATAACCGCACATCTTTATTGCGAATGTGCATCAACTCGTGCGCAATAACGCCTTCAAGCTCGTGGTCGTCAAGCGTTTCAATAATGCCGCGGGTTAGCGTAACCGTATAGTTTTTTTCTTGCAGGCCGCTTGCAAAAGCGTTTAAAGCATCACTTTCTATAATATTTACTGCAGGCATTTTCATTCCCACGCTCATGCAAAGATTTTCAACCAAATTGTAAACCCGCATATTTTCTTTGCGTTCCAACGGTTTTGCGCCGGTTGCCATGGCAATCATTTTTCCGTGGGCAAAATAAGCGATGAGAAACCAAACCAAAACAATGGTGGTCACAACAGGAACCGCATTTAAAAACAACTCGGTTGCCAACTCGGGGCTCGGATTTCCGTATTCGTCATAAGTGGTAAAATAAACCACAGCAAATACGGAAGCCAAAACCAATAACGGAAATGCAATTAAGAGAAGAATCGATTTTCTGTTGTTTCTTCTTATTTGAGTTTGAATTCCAACAAATGCCACCGCTTAAAATTTAACTTCAGGAGCAACGTCCATTTGTTCTCTTCCCGCAACGCCCAAGTCGAACATTGGTTCGGTTTTAAAACCAAACATCCCGGCAAAAATGTTATTTGGAAATTTTTGAACGGCGATATTAAGTTCTTTGGTTGCAGCGTTAAAGTAACGTCTTACGGCAGCCAATTTATTTTCAATGTCAGAAATTTCATTTTGTAACTGAATAAAATTCTGGCTTGCTTTTAAATCCGGATAAGCTTCAACCTGAACATTCAAACCTTTCAATGCAGCGCCCAATTCTTGTTCGGCGGCAATTTTTTCATTGATTCCTGTTGCTGAAATTGCTTTTTGTCGCGCATTGGTTATCGCTTCCAAAGTGCCTCTTTCGTGTTCCATATAGCCTCTTACCGCGCCCAAAAGTTGCGGAATTAAGTCGTGACGTTGTTTCAATTGCACATCAATATCGGCAAACGCATTTTCCCGGTTGTTTCTAAAACTCACCAATCCGTTGTAAATCGCCATCAACCAAATAGCCAACACAACAACAATTCCTAAAACAATAAATATTCCCATAATTTTGATTTTTTTAATTAGTTAATAATCAGCAAATATAAGAATTAAACCTTGTTTGAAAAAACCATAGGAAGATAGATGCCAAAATATTGATTATCAATAAATTACAAAATAAAAAACAAAAAGTTCACCAAGCTAAATGATTATTGTTGAATTAGTTAACTTTTTAAAGCAACCCATCGAAAAAAAATTCAAAAATTTGGACCTGCCCTACTTTTCGGTGGGCGTTCCCTGTCGGGCCGCGCTTTCCGTTATATCTTTTTTTCCGTTTTACTTCAAAAAAGTATGCCACTGCAATCGCTAACGCGGTTTGAAGGAATAATTGATTGTTAAAATTGACGAATTAACTCAATCAATAACTTTATAAAAATCAATGAGAAGCAACATTTTAGAAGTGCTTGCCGCAGTGTACAAATCGGACAAGCTTTCAAATATGTCAACATATTTGAATTGATTAAAATCATCCATCAACAGGCTGTTGTAATCCACAAAACAAGTACTTTCTTTGTTTTCCAGATACGCCATTAAATCAATCATTGCGTCGCTGTTAAATATATTAATCGTCGGATCGGCACCACTTTTTAGCAAACTAATCACCAGCGCTTCATTTCTTGCAATGGCCGCATTTACCAACTCTAAATCCATGCTTTCAAATCCCTGATTAATGTACCCATTAAAGGCTTCTTCATCAATATAATTTTTATTGGCGTAAAAATCCAGCATCAATTTGCGGTGATTTGCATACTCAAAATCAGTTTTAAAATCGGGAAACTTAGCGTCTAAATATTCCTTGCATTCCAAAGCTCTTTTAACCATATTTTCAGGAAGAAAACCTGTAAGCAATTTCAAATCTTCCTGAATATTAACCCTTGCCCAAATATCAATTTTCATTCTTAAAATATCAAAAACGGTCAATTTCACTGAAGGTTCAGTATAGTTGATTTCTTTGGGTATCGAAAAAAATAAAATTAAATCGCTTTCCTCCTGAATTAAATTTTTCAAAGAATCTAAATTCAGATAGAAAAGCGATTTATAAATCTTTAGTGATTTTTCATCCATAGTTACAATTTTAAGAAGAACTACCCTAAAATACAAGTTTTAGCAATAATTTATCAAAATTTGCCACAAAACCAGCCAAATTAACTAATCCTCATCGTGATCTTCCTCTGTTTGGATCTGAATTAAATTAGCATCATTTCTTATTTCCGTATGTCTAATTTCGCCACCGGTGGTTCCGACATTTTTGGCCAATACGCCTGCTGCCAATGCAATCAAAATCACCAAAATAAATCCGAATTTCGAAAATTTGGATTTTTTGATTTCCAAAAACATGGTTACCAATGAAACTGCGCCCAAAATTAAAATTATGGTAAAAAATAAATCTGCGGCTTCTTCGTGCTGATTGATCAATGTTTCGCTTATCCCGGGAATTCTTTCCACAATTTCTTCAGCGCCTTCCCCTGAAGAAAAAGCTGCAATTGAAGCCAAAGCACTGAAAACAAAAATGCCTAAAGCCGTAACTTTTACTTCCGATTTTTTCAATATAAATCCCGTAACCAAAACCAATATTCCAATCAATATTCCTACTATAGGCAAATGATTGACCACCAAATGAAAATGCGCTTCGTTCATAATATGCTGTTTTAATGTTGTTATAAGTTATTTGTTAAATGTTATGTGTTTTTTTAAACTTTTATTATTTAATATTTTAATAATTCCCCCTTCGGGGGTTTGGGGGCCTTATCCCGCAATTGAAACACCAATTAAATGTCCGATTCCAAAAGTCACCGCCGCTGCCGCCAAACCGAACAATACTTGTCGGAGTCCGGATTTTACAAATGATTTTCCGGTAATCAACGTTATGGCCGCACCAATCCCAAACAAACCAATGGTGCTTGCAATGGCACTAAACACAATGGCGTTGAATCCTTTTGCAAAAAAGAAAGGAAATACCGGAATGATGGCCCCTATTAAAAAAAGGAAAAAAGATGCAAAAGCTGCTTCCCAAGCCGAGCCGCCCAATTCATCAGGATTAATTCCCAATTCTTCCGTAACAAGCACTTGTTTTGCCTTTTCCGGGTCGTCCCAAATTTGCGTTACGGCATTTGTGGCTTCTTGTTCAGAAAAACCTTTGGCACGATACAATAATATCAGTTCTTGTTTTTCTTCTTCCGGATTGTTTTCTATTTCCTCAAATTCAAGTTCAATTTGGCGTTCATAAAGCTCTTGAGAACTTCGTACAGAAATCCATTCGCCTAAAGCCATAGAAATAGCGCCTGCAAGCAATCCTGCCAGTCCGGCAATCAAAACGCCGTTGCCTTCCATCGTAACTCCGGCAACGCCCATCACCAAACTCAGGTTAGACACCAATCCGTCGTTTGCCCCTAAAACTGCGGCTCTCAATGCGTTACCGCCAACAGTCCTGTGTCTTCCTTCAATTTTCCCTATGCCTTCACCCGTAAAGGATTCCATCGATTTAAGAATGTTAAAATGCCTTGCCTCGCTTCCTATTATGGGCTCATTATTTTTTTGTTTTTTATTCAAAGCCGCCAAAGACATGCTTTTTTCTGTATTGGTAAGGGTGCTTAAAATAATATTGGCGCCAAACCGTTTTCCCAAATTGGCAATGATTCTTGCTCTTAGCGATGGACCAGCCAGTTTATAATTAGGATTATAAGCAGTTATTTTGGCATAAAATTTTTCTACATGCCGGTTTTCTATGGCTGCCATTGCTCCGTAAAAAATTTTCAATTCTTCATCTTCCGAAAGTTTTACCATTTGGTGGTAAAGAAATGCGGTATCTATTTCGGTTTGTATTGCTTTTTCGAGATTCATAGCTTATTCTGAAATTAAGTTAAATGCCCCTTTAGTTAAAAACTCGGTGTTTGAATCAAAATCATCTGCATTGATAATTTGCACAAAACCATTATCGGTTGCACCAATTTTTACCGGCATTCTTTTAAATGAAGTTGCATTATGTTTGACCAACACAAAAAAGTCTTTCTCAATATTTGCAACTGATTCTTGCGGTAAAGCAAGAAGTTTTTCGGTTGCGATCATAATTTCAGCTTCCACATACATTCCCGGAGCAAATAGTTTGGCATCATCTTCATTTATTAAATCTCCGTGAACATCAATAGTCCTTCCTTCCATATTTATGGCTTTATTGACCAAATGTACTTTTCCTTCATAAACTTGTTTATTGTCATTTTGAAGTTTGACTCTAATGATTTGCCCCACTTTTACCAGAGGAAGGTCTTTCTCAAAAATCTTTAAGGCAATATGCAAACGATCGTTATTCGTAATGGTCATTGCCACATCGGAAGGATTTAAAAACATCCCTTTATCAACAGCTATGGAGGTTACATAACCCGATAAAGGCGATAACACATTAATAACGGATCTTATATTTTCTCCTGTTAATGTATTTACATTGATATTCATCAAGCCCAATTTCTTTTTTAACGCCTGATATTGCACGAGGTTCACTGTATATTCTGATTCTGCTTTCAGAAAATTCTTTTGGGAAGTAACCTGGTCATCCAGCAACAATTTTTGCCTGTCATAATCCGACTTTAAATATTTCAATCTTCCTTTTGCTTCTAAAAAATCCTGCTGCACCTGAACATATTCCGGATTTTCAATGGTAAATAATACTTGCCCTTTTTTCACTGCATCACCGGGCAGAAGGGAAATATTTTTTACATATCCTGCGAAATAAGCACTTACTGAAGCTTTATTTTCCGGCGGAACATCAAACATTCCGTTCGCTTTTATAGAGGTGCCAAAATCTTGCAAAGTGAGTTTTCCCAATGCCATATTTGAAGCGACAAATTGTGATTCCGTGATGGTGATGGTATCAGAATCCATATTTTCCGAAGGGTTTGTTTCAGCTGCTTCTGATGGATTTTTAGAATTACAGGAAGCCAATATTACCAAAAGCAACACAAGTGTTCCTTTCAATCTTAAATGATTATTAAATATCTTAAACATTATTTTCATGATTAATTGGTTAAATAGTTTAATTCTAAAACAGTGTTGTTATAGGCATGAATATTTTGTAAATAACTGATTTCTATATTTTTGGCACTTTCTAAGAGCTGAACATATTGAAGAAAATCGATTTCTCCGCTTTGAAAGGCTTTCGAGGCGGTGGAAGTCAATGCGTTGGAAAGTTTTTTGCCGGTTTGGCCATAATAATTTACCGCTTCTTCAAATTTCTTGAGATCGGACAATAATCCATCATAATTTGCCTGAAGCATAATTTTATAGTTTTCATAGTTGTTTTCGGCAATAATTGTTTCGGTTTTAGCGGCGTTTATTTTCGCTTTATTTGCGCCAAACCATAAAGGAATTGCAACGCCGGCTTCAAAACCTGCATATTGTTTTGCATTCGAACCATTATTTGTGCCCTGAAAAACTGAAAATTGCAAATCGGGCAGCAACCGTTGTCTTTCCAATGAAAGCAGTGTTTTCGACAAGTCTTTTGAAGCCTCAAAATACTGCAATCCGGGATGTTCATTTAATGTCCATTCCTGAAGTTTTAATCGCGGCATTTCACTTTCTTCAACAACATAAAGCGAATCTGACTGAATCCATTGTTGCAAAAATGTGTTTGCTTTACGAACACTTTCTTTGCTTTGCGAAAGTTGCAATGAAATTTCTTTTTGCTTGGTTTCTGCAGTCAGTTTTTCCAATAAATTGGTTTCACCTACTTCAAATCGCCTGTTGGCAGCCCGTGAAAATTGTCCGTACAAACTGTCTAAATACGTGAACTGTTTCACCAAATTATTATTGAAAACAATCGTGTAATAGGCCTGATAAACTTCCTTTGTCAGCAATCTTTCATCAATTTTATATTGCTGTGATGTCAATGTTGCCTTTTGCTTTTCCACTTTGCGTTGCGCTCCATAAATTGTTGGAAACATGATGGACTGGCTAATGCCAAAAACTTTAAGAGAAAGTCCGTTCTCTGCAATATTGCTTTCATCATCATTATAATAAACCAATGTTTTATCGATATTAAAAGCACTGCCCGCCAACTGTTTAGACTGATTTACTTTTTCTGCGGAAGCTAGCAACGCATTGTTGTTTTTTAATGCCAGTTGCACCGCCTGTTCTGCAGTAATGGTTTTGTTTTGTGCCATTCCAAAAACTGGAACCAGCAAAATAGCCAACATGGTAAATGCCTGTTTTTTGACTTTTATTTTAGGAGGATGCCCTTTTCTGTCGAACATGGCGTAAAGAATCGGCAATACAATAAGCGTTAAAGCAGTAGCCGAAATTAACCCGCCAACAACCACCGTTGCCAATGGACGCTGCACCTCCGCCCCGGCCGATGTTGAAATCGCCATTGGCAAAAAACCGAGTGCGGCCGCAGCTGCCGTCAATAAAACCGGTCTTAATCTGTTTTTTGTGCCCATCAAAATACGTTTGTTAATATTGATAATTCCGTGCGCTTTCAATTCCTTAAACTCTTCTATTAAAACAATTCCGTTCAAAACTGCAATTCCAAATAAGGCAATAAACCCAACACCTGCAGAAATACTGAATGGCATTCCTCTTAAATAAAGAAGAAACACGCCGCCTATAGCCGATAACGGAATGGCGCTGTAAATAATTAAGGCTTCTTTTACGGAATCGAAGGCGAAATAAAGCAAGACAAAAATGAGCACCAATGCAATGGGAACCGCCACTTTTAGTCTGGCTGATGCCGTGCGCAAATTCTCAAACTGCCCGCCGTAACTGATGGTATAGCCAACAGGAAGTTTTACATCGCGTTCAATGATTTGCTGCACGTCTTTTACCACCGATTCCAAATCGCGATTACGAACATTTACGCCAACCACAATGCGTCTTTTTGTATTGTCCCGAGATATTTTGGCCGGACCTTTGGTGTAGCTGATTTCGGCAAACTCGCTTAACGGCAATCTGTTCCCGTTGGGCAACATCACCGAAGCCATTTCAATATTGTCAATATCTTTTCGATGGGCATCATCATAACGTATCACCAAATCAAATTGCTTTTCCCCTTCAAAAACAGTTCCTGCCGGCATACCTGCAAAACCCATCGTAATCACTTTGTTAAGGTCTTGGATATTCAATCCGTATTTAGCAATTTTTTGACGGTTATATTTTACCGACATTTGCGGCAATCCGGCTGTTTTTTCAACAGAAATATCGGCGGCGCCTTCCACATTTTTTATGGCTTTTTCAACTTCTAATGCTTTTTTGTAGAGCAAATCCAAATCTTCCCCAAATATTTTGATGGCCAAATCGGCACGAACACCGGTAATTAATTCGTTAAAACGCATTTCAATGGGCTGGGTAAATTCATAATCAACGCCGGCAATTACAGACAAAGCTTCTTTAAACTTATCAGCCAACTCATCCTTTGTTTTGGCAGAAACCCATTCACTTTTTGGTTTCAATTTGATAATGACGTCACTTTCTTCCATCGACATAGGATCGGTGGGGATTTCAGCAGCGCCAATGCGGCTTACCACTTGTTCTACTTCAGGAAAAGACTTTAATATTTTCTCCATTTGCGTGGTGGCTTCAATGGTTTTTGTTAAAGAAGTTCCGGTTTTAAGCACAGGCTGAATCACAAAATCGCCTTCGTCAAGCGTTGGCACAAATTCGCCTCCCATACTGTTATAAAGCAATCCGGTCACTACCAATAATGCAAATGAAAGCGACAATACCAATTTCTTTCTTCTTAATGCCCAAGAAATGGTTGGTTGATATTTCGCTATAAGAAAGGCGATTAACCGCGATGAAATCGTTCTTTTTTCAGTGTTTGCAGGCTTAATAAACATAGAAGCCATCACCGGAATATAGGTAAAACACAAAATCATGGCGCCGATGAGCGCAAAAACGAATACCAATGCCATTGGCTTAAACATTTTGCCTTCTACATTTACCAAAGATAAAATGGGAATAAAAACAATGATGATAATTAACTGTCCGAAGACTGCGGAATTCATCATTTTAGTGGCGCCCTGATAGGTGATTTTATCAATTAAACCTTGTCTTTCATTTTTTGGAAGCGCCAACAAATTGGCACGCTGGCTTGTGATTTTGAAGGCAATAAATTCGATAATAATGACGGCGCCATCAATAATAATACCGAAATCTATGGCGCCAAGGCTCATTAAGTTGGCGTCAACCCCAAAAAGATACATCATTGACAACGCAAAAAGCAACGTAAGCGGAATTACCGAGGCAACAACCAATCCCGACCGTAAATTTCCCAACAGCAAAACCACCACAAAAATGACGATTAAACAACCCAAAATAAGGTTTTCTGCAATGGTAAACGTAGTTTTTGCGATCAATTCGCTTCTTTCCATAACAGGATTGATGGTTATTCCGGGAGGTAAATTGGTTTGTATTTCTGAAACCCTTTGTATGACGGCGGCAATAACCGCGCTGGAGTTTGCGTCTTTCAGCATCATCACCTGGCCTAAAACTTTCTCTCCTTCCCCATTTCCAGTAATGGCACCAAATCGATTGGCGTAACCAAAACCAACTGTGGCGATATCTTTGATATAAACCGGAATTCCTTCTCTGTTGACAATAACAATATTTTCAACATCTTCAATAGAACCAACCAATCCTTCGCCTCGAATAAAATAACTTTCATTTACTTTTTCAATATAACCGCCACCTGCAATGCTGTTGTTTTTTTCCAAAGCATCAAAAGCATCAAAAATGGAAATGTTCAGCGAACGCAATCGCTCCGGATTTATGGCAACTTCATATTGTTTTAGATGGCCGCCCCAAGTATTCACTTCCACCACACCGGGAATTCCGGAGAGTTGGCGTTTTACGGTCCAATCCTGGATGGTTCTTATATCTGAAAGGGAATATTGGTCTTTATATTTTGGATCAACATCAATAATATATTGATAAATCTCACCCAAACCAGTAGTTACAGGTCCCATAAAAGGCGTTCCAAATCCGGCAGGAATTTTTTCTTCGGCACTTTTGATTTTTTCGGCAATCAGTTGACGCGGAAGATAAGTTCCCATTTTATCTTCAAAAACAACCGTAACTACTGACAATCCGAATTTTGAAACTGAACGAATTTCTATAACGCCCGGTAAGTTTGCCATTTCCAATTCAACAGGATATGTGAGAAATTTTTCAACATCCTCAGTCGCCAAATTTCTGGAAGTGGTAATTACCTGCACCTGATTGTTGGTAACATCCGGAACTGCGCCAATTGGAATATTGGACAAGGAATACAAACCAAAGCCCACAATGCCTGCAGTAAATAGCAAAACAATAAGTTTATGGTGAATGCTATATTGAATAATTCGTCCTAACATTTATTTTTAAGTTTAGTAAGTAAATAGTTCGCAAATGTAGCGTCCATAAATAAAGGGTTTCTAAACCCTTTCTTAAAATTTGCTTAAAATACAATGGTGACGGTAGTGCCAACGCCCAACTCACTTTCCAAAAATAGTTTTGCATTAATGGCATCCGCAGCTTTTTTGGCTATGGAAAGTCCGAGCCCATTCCCAAAAATTTCTCTGTGATTTAAAGCATCTGACCTAAAAAAAGGATGGAACAACTTTTCAATATCTTCCCCTTTTATGCCAATGCCTTTGTCCTTAATTTCACAAATGAAACCCGTTTCAGCATCGGAAACGGTGATTTTCAGATTTGAATTTTCTTTTGAATATTTTATGGCATTGTTTATAATATTGTCCAAAATAATATTGGCATAATACTTTTGGGTCAAAGAGTCCTTTGTTATTTCCATATGCAAATCCAAGGTTAGATTTTTAGCGAAAATTTCATTTTTATAACGCGATAAAATTTCATCAATAATAATTGGCAATGATTCGTAAATTGTTGTTTTTGAAACAAGATTTTTTGTATTGGCATTTGAACCTAATCTTGCCATTAACAATAATTGCTCAATAATCATTGTCATTCGATCTATTTCGGAAAGGCTGTGCTTTATTTTTTCCTTATATTCATATTGCTCACGCGGTTTTCTGATTAAAACCTCTAAGGTTCCTTTGAGGGAAGCCAATGGCGTTCGAAGTTCATGCGATGCATCGGAAGTGAACTGACGCTCTTTTTCTATGGCATTTTCTATGCGTTGCAAGAGTTCGTTTATGCTAGATGACAAATGGAATAATTCATCTTTATGATCGGGTAAATTTACCCTTTCATTCAGGTTATTTTTTGTGATTCTGTTGGTGGTTTCAATTATATTTCTAATTGGAATAATGCTTCTTCCTGCCAAATATCTTGAAATAAAATAAAGACCCGCCAAAAGAAGCAAATAGGAAATTATCAGTACATTTTTTAATTTCAGAAATACCATATTTGATGATTCCAAAGACATTGCCGCAACAACATACCCCATGATTTTGCCATTTTGTTCGATAGGAATTTGAATTTGCCGAATGGGTTTTTTATTTAAATTTTCATTAAAATGCCCACCAAACTGTTCTTGTTTTCTGAACGGAAGTTCATCATCTTTAAGGTTGGGCGATTTATCCATAAGATTGCCGTTTTTATCAAAAATCTGAATAAAAACAGGATTTACCTGAATTTCTCTATGTTCAATTTCTTCCCATTCCGCTTTATTTATAAACTGAATGCTGTCGCCAAGCATTTTAATTTCATCGGTATGTTTTTCAGCTTCATAGGTAAGGTCATTGTCCAAATTATTGTAAACTGTTTCCTGAACCACAAAAAAGACAATACAAAAAACAACCGCCACAATAATGGCGGTGGCAATCATATAATGCAATGCAATCCTATTTCTAAAGCTTAGAATCATTTATTTTAAATTTTGTTTGGTTCATAAAATTGATTAAAGTTCTTTTGCCATATAACCAATTCCTCTGATGGTTTGAATATAATTTTCGTCCTCTTTCAAATTCAATTTTTTTCTCAAAGCGTTGATGTACACATCAATAACGCCAGTATTATATTCAAAATGAATGTCCCAAACGCTCTCAATAATTCGGGTTCTGCGACATACCATTCCTTTATTTCGCATTAAAAACTCCAGCAACGCAAACTCTTTTTGTGTTAAATTAATCTCTTCACCATTTTTTAAAACCTGATGGTTGCCTGTGTTTAAAGTGATATTTCCGAGATTAAACAGGGAATGTTCTCCCGACTTTGGCCTTAATTGCACCTTGATTCTTTCCAAAAGCTCTTCAAAATGAAATGGTTTTTTAATATAATCGTTGGCGCCTGATTGCAATCCGAAAATGGTTTCATCAACGGTATCCTTGGCAGTCAAGAAAATGACCGGCGTGTCTTTAAACTCTTTTCTGAACTGGCGGCAAACTTCAATTCCGCTAATGCCGGGAACCATCCAATCCAGCAACAATAAATCATAATCTCCGGTAAGCGCCAATTGAAGACCTTTATTTCCGTTCTCGGCAATATCAACAGAAAATGATTCTTCCTCCAAGCCTTGTTTTAGGAAATTGAATATTCCGGGTTCGTCTTCCACAATTAAAATTCTCATAGCACAAAATTAGTCTATAAATTTAAAAAAAATTTGGCCAATTCTTAAGAGTTACTTAAAATGTTTTATGCCTAATCAGTCATGAAATTGATTTTAATCATCCTTTTTAACGGTGACAATTTAGGGTAAAATTACGTTTATTAGCAAAAACCTTGAGCAATAGCGCTATTTATCTACCCTTTAATTATATCCAATTAATTATGGGAAAATTGAGGAAAATCATTTTACAAACCCTATTTTGATTTTAAATTTGAGTCAGTAATTATGTTTAACTTAAATAATAATATCATGACACTCGTAAAATTTAGACAAAGACCTTGGGAAAATTTGTTTACCTCAGATTTGTTGGATTTTGATGCCGGTAATTTATTAAACGATAAATTATGGATCAAAAGAATGAATGAGCCAGCTTTAAACATCAAAGAAAAAAAAGACGGATTCGAAATTGAGCTTGCAGCTCCGGGATTCGACAAAAAAGATTTTGAAGTGAGTATCGCTGAAGGCTGCTTGAACATTAAGGCAAAAAAAGAAGAAAGAAAAGAAGAAAAAGACGAAAACTATACGCGTAAAGAGTTTAGCTTCAATTCTTTTGAAAAATCTTTACAGCTTCCTGAAACTGTAATTGATGAAAAGATAAAAGCCAAATATGAAAACGGCATCTTAAAATTTAGCCTTGCCAAAAAAGAGGAAGCTAAAAAACAAAAACCAAAAACGATAGAAATTTTGTAAAAGAAGTTTCTTGTACTTTATTCTGGACTTTATTTCCCCACAAATAAAGTCCGGAATATTAAAATTAAACAAATTGTAAAATTATTAAAAACAACATTATGAAAACTGGAAATATCTTATTAGGCGTTTTGGCTGGAGTGGCAATTGGAGCTACTATGGGAATTTTGTTTGCACCGGAAAAAGGTTCCTCCACACGAAAAAAAATTATTAAAAAAGGGGGAAAGTTTGCAGACGAATTAGAAGAAAAATTAGAAGAAAAATATGAAGACTTTGTTGAAAACATCAACGAAAAATTCGAAGACCTAAAAGAAAAAGCTGCCGATATGGCCGAAAAAGCCAAACGTAAAGCTGAAGAAATAACCGAAAAAGCCAAGCATGAAGCTTCAAAAGTAACTGAAAAAGCAAAACAAGAAGCTGAAAAAATGGCAAAAAAAGCAAAATACGGAGAAGAAGTTGGAGCATAACAACAACTTCCATAAACTCAAAAAATGGAAAAGATTAAAAATTTGGCAATTAGCGGGAATTTAATAAGAATTTTCCCCTAATTGTCAAATAATTTATCAATGCATCATTATAATTTTAAAACGAAAAAAATGAGCAACTCACAAAGTTTAATTGAATTATTGTTTGAAAAAATTGAAGAATACGGCAAAACAAACTATGAACTCATAAAGTTCAAATTATTAAAAACAACCGCCATCATTGTTCCCTCATTAATTTCAAGGCTCATTGTTGTGTTGGTGTTTTTTTTCTTTACGCTTATTTTGAGTGTAGGAATCGCCTTCTTATTGAGCGAATTATTTGATAATTTATATGTTGGATTTTTTATTGTTGCAGCATTTTACCTAATGGTAGGCATTCTCTTCCATTTCTTTCTTTATGATTGGATTAAAAAACCAATTGGCGATTCAATTGTTAAACAAATACTTAAACAGCAATAAATTATGGAAAAAATACAATCTTTATCAGAGCTTGAAGACGCCATAAAACTATTGACGTTAAAAAAAGCGGAAGACGAACAATTGCTGAAAGAGCTGTTTTACATGAGTTATGAAAATGTAAAACCGATAAATATGATTAAAAACCTATTTAAAGAGCCAATTGCCTCCCAAAATATAAAAGACAGTTTGTTAACCACTTCTGTTGGCCTTGGCGCCGGTTATCTTTCAAAATTACTGTTTCAAGGCGCTGTGCGCATTCCGTTTAAAAATTTCATTGGCAACGCTTTAATGATGGGCGTTGAAAACCTAATAGCAAAAAATCCTGGTATTGTAAGCACATTGTCATCATTATTTCTGAATGCTTTCAGCAAAAAATCCAAAAAAGATACTGATGAAGAAGTTGATTATGAAGAAGATGCTATTCATAAAGACGTAAAAACAGAACCCGTAGATTTAGAAACCATTTATTAGTTATTAAGAAAAAACGGACAATAGATCTGTCTTTCAAATACATTATTTTTTTTACTGTTTTCCTATCTTCATAATTAATGCCCTCTAGCCATGAAAACGACGCAATGGCATTTATTTCTTATTTATTTCATTCTTGTATTTCTCTTTATAAGAAAAACTAATTATTCGGTTATGGGCCAACATAATGTATTAAAAACGCCCTCTGTAAAATTATTCCTTTGCGGAGATGTGATGCTTGGCAGGGGAATTGACCAAATACTTCCGAATTCAGTCAATCCAAAATTGCATGAATCTTATGTAAAAGATGCAAGAGATTACGTGCGCCTGGCAGAAAATAAAAATGGTCCAATTCCTCAACCCGTTTCGTTCTCTTATATTTGGGGTGATGCCATGGAAATTTGGAAAAAAATGGCGCCTGTGGCAAAAATCATCAATCTTGAAACAAGCATCACCACCAACAATAAGCCTTGGGCAGGAAAAGGAATAAATTACCGAATGCACCCAAAAAATGTGGAAGTGCTCAAAACAGCCGAAATTGACTTTTGTTCTCTGGCCAATAACCATACGCTGGATTGGGGAAGCGCCGGACTTACAGAAACCATAAACACTTTGAAAAATTCGGGTATTGCATTTGCCGGCGCAGGAACAAATGACCTGGAAGCTGCCGCTCCTGCCATATTGCCCTTGCAAAAAGGCAACATAATTGTGCTGGCTTACGGCGCCAAAAGCAGCGGCATCACAAAATCATGGGAAGCACAAGAAAATATGCCTGGCCTAAATATGCTCCCTGAAACTGTTGAATTGACTGTTACTTTGGTAAAAAGTGACGTCGAAAAAATTAAGCAAAAAAATGATATTGTTTTGGTTTCCATTCATTGGGGCGGAAATTGGGGTTATAACATTCCTTTGCCGTATCAAAAATTGGCGCATGAACTTATTGATCAAGCCGGGGTTGATTTAATTCACGGACATTCCTCCCATCATCCAATGGGCATTGAAGTATATCACAACAAACTCATCATTTATGGTGCCGGCGACTTTATCAATGATTATGAAGGCATTGGCGGTTATGAGCAATTTAGGGGCGAATTGAGCTTGATGTACTTTCCTGAAGTGAACCAGGAAAACGGAGAACTTATTTCTATGAAAATATTTCCTATGGAAACAAAAAATTTCAGGCTTCACCATGCCTCCCAATCAGATGCTATATGGTTGAATTCAATTTTAAACCGGGAAGGAATTCAATTTGGCACTTCATTTAAATGGAATGAGGATCGTTCATTGGATTTGGAATGGAAATAAAAACCTTATAAAACTTTCATTTCAATAATTTTTTACCGTTTCAAACTGACCGAAATCATTTTAGCATCAGTGTTTTGGCAATACTTTAGTGTACTGTAATTATGATTTTCAATCCGATTTATATGGATTCACTAAATATTAATATCGTTAAAAATCCACATGCACTTACCTCTAAAAATGTGGTGATTCAGTTAAATAGCGATGTGGAATTTGGTTTGGAAAAAACACAAGTCGAAGAACGAATTAAACAATTCGGAAAAAATGAAATTCCGCTAAAAAAACCAAAAACAACATGGCGCATTTTAGCGGAACAATTTCTTAATTCCATCATTTATATATTAACTGTCGCCGCATTTTTGTCATTTATTTTTAGGGATTGGGCAGAAGGAATTGCCATACTTATTGTCATTTTTATTACCGTATCCATCGGCTTTTTTATGGAACTGCAGGCTATTCGATCGTTGGAAACTTTGCGAAAAATGGGACAGGCAGTGACCCGCGTGCTGCGCGACGGCAAACTAAGTCGCGTAAAAGCATCCTTGTTGGTTCCGGGAGATCTCATCATTTTAGAAGCCGGCGATGTGGTTTCGGCAGATGCCCGATTACTAAGCACAGAAAATTTAACAACAAAAGAAGCTGCATTAACGGGAGAAAGTGCCCATGTTGAGAAAAAAATCGACAGTTTATCAGTCGATACGCCCATTGTGGAGCAAAACAATATGGTGTTTAAAGGCACATTGGTAACAAGAGGTGTGGGAAAAGCAATTGTTACTTCAACCGGAAGCAATACGGAATTGGGCAAAATTCAACTATTGGGCACAGAAGTTGACGCGGAAATGACACCGCTGGAAAAAAAATTGCGCCACCTAAGCAAATGGCTTATTTGGTTAACACTTTTATTGACTGTTATAATTGTAATAACCGGAACTATTAGAGGCGTTGATTTTATATTGATGCTTCAAACCGGCATTGCGCTTGCTGTTGCTTCAATACCTGAAGGTTTGCCTATTGTGGCTACCATTGCATTGGCGCAGGGGATGCTTAAATTGTCAGAAAAACAGGTCATTATTAAAAAACTGGAGGCTGTTCACACACTTGGCGCCACAAACATTATTTGTACAGATAAAACCGGGACGCTTACTGAAGATCAAATGAAAGTGCATACGCTGGTTTTTGAAAATGCTTCTTTTGAAAACGTGAATCCTAAAAATAAAGACGAATTAGACACCTTAAAAAATCTGGATGCTTTTGAAAAAATGATAATCGCTGCCATGCTTTGCAATGACGCCATTTTCACGCCAACTGACAAACATGGGGATTCCATAGATTTGGCTTTAACTGAATTTGCTGTCGATGCCGGCTATGACACTGTCGCCATTAAAAAAAATAATCCAGAAAAAATGGAAGTGGCTTTTGACGCTGATCGCAAAATGATGGCTACGGTAAACCAGTATCAAAAAACCTTTTATGTGTATGCAAAAGGCGCTTATGAAAATATTGTTGAATGTTGCGACAATATCCTTAAAAATGGCAAAACCGAAAAATTTGAAAACAAGGCGCATTGGCATAAACAAGTTGATGATTTGGCTTCTCAAGGCTTGCGGGTTTTGGCATTTGCCTACAAAGAATCAAAAACAAATCCTGCCTATGAAACCTTGTTGCAACAACTCACTTTTATAGGTTTGGTTGGTTTTATTGATCCGGCCAGAGAAGACGTTAAAGCAACTATTGCCACTTATAAAAGTGCGGGAATTAGGGTGGTGATGATGACTGGCGACCATCCCGGAACCGCAAAAAAAATAGCGCAGGAAATTGGTTTGTTGGAACTTGATTCGCACAATGATAAAGTGCTGACGGGAAAAAACATTCCTGAAATGGATAATTTAAGCGAAACCGACAAAAACAAACTACTTAATGCCGTTATTTTTGCAAGGGTAACGCCAAAACAAAAGTTAGATCTGATTGCACTTTTTCAACAAAACAACAATATTGTAGGAATGATTGGCGATGGGGTAAATGACGTTCCTGCTCTTAAAAAAGCTGATATTGGCATTGCCATGGGAATTAGGGGAACTGAGGCTGCGCGAGAAACGGCTGATGTAATCCTTAAAGATGACAAATTCACTTCCATTGAATTGGCCATAAAACAAGGTCGGGCAATTTTTGAAAATATTCGCCAGTTTGTGGTGTACCTTTTATCGAGCAATTTGGCCGAAATAATTTCGGTTGGAGTTGCCTCATTGTTGGCGTTGCCCGCCCCGTTGTTGCCGCTGCAAATTTTATTTCTGAATTTGATTACCGACATTTTCCCCGCATTGGCCTTGGGTTTAGGCAAAGGTGAAGTTGACATTATGAACAAACCGCCCAGAAAACCTGATGAACCCATTATGACGTTCAAATTATGGAAAGCCACCATTATTTACGGATTATGCATTACTGCCGGCGTACTTGGCATCACAGCATATTCTCATTTTATATTGAAACTGGCACCAAACGAAATCAACAATATGGCATTTTTTACCCTAATTTTTGCCCAATTGCTCAATGTTTTTAATATGCCGAAAAGCCATTTATCATTTTTTAAAAATGAAGTGACTTTAAATCCTTGGATTTGGTACGCAATTACTTTGTGCATTTTTATCACAGGAGTTGCATATATTGTTCCGCCTATTGCCAAAGCACTTTCGATGGTGCCGTTAACTGCTGATAAATTTGGTTTGGTAATTTTATTCGGATTTGGCGCGTTGTTGCTCACCCAAATTTTCAAACGAATTGGCGGCACTGTTTAATATAATGCAGCATCCACGTTATTTTGAAACAGTTATTTTATTTGCAATTTTGTGTTTTTGTTTCAAAATTGGTTTTGATTGAGGAACAAGTTCAGATTCCATCGCCAATCGCGCCATAAGGTAACAAATGGTTGATTCGGCGCCTTGGTTTAAATTTACATTCGATTTTTCCAATCCGTCATAACAACCTCCATTTATTGAATTATACATCATTTGTTGCAAATGATTTTTTCCGAGAAACCAATTAAATGCCTTTACTTTCAATGTTTCATACTTTGAATCGTTAAATGTTTTATGAAATAAATCTAAGGTTAACACTGCATAAGAAACATCTATTGGCTGTTCGCCATATTGATTGGGCTCCACACCTTTTTGATACCAGCCTTTATTTGAAATTGCCTTAAAATAATCATCAACAAACATTTTCGACAATAAAAAACCAAAGGATTCTACGGCAATTTTTTTGTAGATTTGTTTTCCAGAAATTAAATAAGAATACAACATCGCTTCAGGAAGAATACTGTTGGCATACGTCAAGTAATTTTCAAACCAGCGCCAATCAACAGTTGAATTTACATCATAATCGGTAATCAGATTTTTAGCCAGTTTCTCAATAACATAAGCAATTCGTTTATCCTTAGTGGCTTCATAATATAAATACAATCCTTTGATGGCAAAACCTATGGATCTTGGCGATAAAATATTTTTAACCCAAGACAAAGCATCTATAAAACAGAAAGTCGCCAGATCAATTATTTCTTCAGATAAATGATCTTTTAATGAAATTACGGTTCCCAAAGCCCAAACAGCACGTGCATTAGAATCTTCCAAATTTATATAGTTATTTTTAATATGCTCATTGTTGTTTTCATCAATATAGTTTACAAAAGTCCCTGATGGTGTTTGGCAGCGATGTATAAAGTTTAAATATTTTGCTATAAATTTCATACTCTCCTGATCACCAAATAATTTGTAGTGCGAACACATGGCAATTAAAGCCCGCGCATTATCATCCAATGTGTATCCTGAAGAAATATCAGGTTCTGAAATTTTACTGAATTGAATAATGCCGATATTGGTGGTCATTTTTTTGATGTGGTCCAATTTTATTGGCGGATAATTATAACGGATGGGGCTCTTTTTGTCTATCAATTCCTCATAAGTATTCGCATGTTTAATGGCGACATTTTCCCATGAGGATTCCCTTGTTTTTTCATAAGCTGCAAATGCCATAGATTCTCTTAATTGGCCATTTGAAAGCAATTTTTTTGTGGCATTGGCCAATTGTTCCTCATTTCCAATATCATAAAGTATCCCGGCATTGGCGGTAAGCACCTCTTTGGTGTGCGGTATTGCCGATGCCACTATTGGGCAAGCACAACTCATGGCGTAAGCAAAAGTACCGCTCACAGCCTGGTTTGGATCTTTTGAAGTGAATAAATAAATATCTGTTGCCTTTAAATATTCTAAAAGTTGGCCAATTTCCAAATAGCAGTTTATGAAACGAACATGAGCTGTTAAATCCATTTTCGAGACCATATCCTCCAAATAATCTCTATATACATCAACGTTGTTTTTAATGTTGTTTGGATGCGTTTTTCCAATGATTAAATACAGTACATCCGGTGTATGCTTAATTATTTCCGGCAATGCTTTTAATGCAGTCTCAATGCTTTTCCCCGGGCTTAAAAGTCCGAAAGTTGAAAGCACCATATGGTTTTCCAGCTTCAGTTTTCTCTTGGCTTCCATAGGATTTTCATAATTTACTATGTGGGTGCCATGAGGCGTATATTCAATTAATTCTTCGTTAATTCCATAATGTTCTTTTAAAATTTTTTGAGATTGCCTTGTCATAACAAAAATTCTATTTATATAGGAAATCATCATTTTTACAAAAGATTTTAGCGCAACATCTGGATTGGGTATCACACTATGAAAAGTAATTGCAAGCGGTTTGTTAATTTTCGCTAAAAAATCTAACAAATAATTTCCGTATTCCCCTCCAAACAATCCAAACTCATGTTGAATATGAACCAACCTTATAGCATCGTCTTTATTAATTTCTTGGGCTACTTTTTTATAATCCTCCTTTATTTTCGGATTTAAGATAAAGGAAATATTTTTGGCGCTTTTCGGCTTATCGGTTAAATCACAGATGACACATTCTAAAGATTCACCAAAAATATTGGTTATGGCTGAAGTAAGATCCTGGGTAAAAGTAGCAATTCCGCATTGTGTTGGCGGAAAAGTGGAAACAAAGACTACTTTAGATTTGGAGGGCGGATTTTTCATTGTTTAGAATTTTTGAGTTCGTTCAAAAGGTCATTAATATTAAGGGAGGCTACAGCAACCCTGCTGTCTGCCGCACCGTAATAAATATAAAGTTGATCATTAAAAATTGCAGTTCCTGTAGGAAAAACAACATTGTTTACATAACCTTTCTTTTCCCAAGGCTCTGTTGGCGAAAATAAAGGCTCTTTAAGTCTGCCAATCAATTTCATGGGATTTTCAAGATCAAATAAAGCAGCGCAGGCATGATAAATATTGCCTTTTGCAGTATATTGGGCTGAATGATATAAAAGCAACCATCCATCGGCGGTTTCTATGGGCGGGCATCCGGCGCCAATATGACCATTTTCATGTTTGAATTTAGGAAACAAGACTATATGTTTTTGTAAGTCGGAAATATATTCTTTCCAAAAACCTGGCGTCAATTCTGAAGGATCATTAAAATATAAAATTTGGATAGATGGATGCAGCCTATGCAACACCGCAAGTTTCCCCTTAATTTTTTTAGGAAAAAAAACCACATTTTTATCCCAGACATATATTTCAGACTTTAATAATTTTGTAATATGATAACGTTCAAAAAGGTTGTAAAACATAAAGTGCATATCACTTATTTTTTCGCTGTTTCGTTTAATTAGCTTAAAATATTCTTGAAAGGTGAATTTTGGCGTGATAATGCCTTTTCTATCAAATTTCAATAAATCCCGGGAAGTGGCGTAGGCGCCAAAAACATTAATACCGTCGTAGGCGGAGTAGGATAGATAATACGTGTCGTCAATTTTGGTAATTCGAGGATCTTCAGTACCCTGAAATTCATGGCTTTCCTTTGGATAAAATATGGGTTCACCATAACGTTCAGCTACATTTAAGGGCCCATCCAGTTTACAATATCCAATACAAGAAAAATTTCCTTCACGAACCGCACGATAATACATATGAACAATATTCCCTTCCTGATAAATAGCCGGATTGAAAACCCCTTCATTTTCAAAACTATTTTGAGTTTTCTCTAAAATAATCCCATGTTTTGTAACTGTCAACATTTTATAAAAATAATTTCATTTGATATCATAAAATTGACACTTATTTCTTACAACAACAATGAGGAATATCAGTTAAATTTTATGCAACACTAATATAAATCAGTTTTGGTTTTTTAACATTAACTTTCATTTCATTCTTAAAAATTTAGGCAATTATTTTAATACCTCACCATGAATTTCGTCACGATTTATTGCGTAAATTGCATAAAAATTAATTAACTATCTATCTATCTATCTACTATAAAAATCCCAACCATGAAAAATCTATTTATACTCTTGTTTTTATCGTCAATTTTATTGACAAGTTGCAGCAGCACAAGCGGAACCGTTAAGGGAACGGTGTGTTACCCTTCGGAATATATTCCGGCAATGATTGTATATATAAAAAACAAAGAAACCGGTAAAATATATTCTTTGGACATCAAAGAAAATCAGAAGCCTTTTAAATTTAAAAAAATACCTGCCGGAGATTATATTGCATTCGCTTATACGGTTCAGGAAGATTTAACCGATGCTAAAGACAAATCTGCCATTACCAATGGCGGTTATACGCATGCGGTTCCTTGCGGACTGACCGTTGAATGTAAGGACCATTCTTTACTTGTTTTTAAAGTTCAAAACGGCAAAACCACGAAAAACATACAAATTTGCGATTGGTTTGGCGCCATTATGCAGGACGGGAAATAAAGCCCCTAACCCTAAAAAGGGGGAATTTTTATTGGACTGTTTAAATAAATGCATCAACTATTTACAAAAGTTTTCAGTTGGCAGTTTTTCGATAAAAAATCAACAATTTACATTTCAAAGCTTCAACAATTACACAATTAAACAAAAAAATGTGTGAATTATACAACTATTATCAAAAGTTGTGTAACATTATTGTCTTCTAAACTTCGCAACTTTGTATATCTCTATTCGAAAAGAGCTAACAATTAAAATAAAATTCAATAAGTATGAAAGCAATAAGAATTATAATGATCGGAATAGGCCTAATTTTCGCGAGCGAAATGCAGGCGCAACTCTCAGTAAACGTAAACATAGGCACGCCACCAATGTGGGGACCTTCAGGATATTCAAATGTGCGTTATTATTACCTTCCTGATGTAGAAGCTTATTATGATGTACAATCATCCAATTTCATTTATTTTTCAGGAAACACTTGGGTTCGTCACACTTATTTACCAAGACAATACAGAAATTATGATTTGTATAATGGCTATAAAGTGGTGATGACAGATTATCGCGGAAACGCTCCTTATAAGTATTATAACCAACATAAAAGTAAATATGCCAAAGGATATAAAGGAAAATACCAAAAAACAGTTGGCAACCGATCTGGACATTCAAACGGAAACAAACAAGGAAACGGAAACCACAACTCAAATGGCAATGGTAATGGAAATGGCAATAATAAAGGCAAAAAACATTAGCCAAGTAAACTAAAAAAATTATAAGACCAGTATTGAAAATAGGAATCTTAAAACCCCAAAGATTCCTTTAAATTAAGATTTAATTTAAATCAATACGTACAAAAATGGTTTAAGACTCCATAATAAAAAAGTCTTGGCATAAATAAAATCAACCCCAAAGCATTATTTACAATTTTGATGATTTTTTGTAACTTTTTGATTAATTGTATATAGAGAGATGACGGCGTTTATTCGAATGAAAATCCCGAAACAATAAACGCCAACGTCTCTTACTTTAAAAAAATAGGAATTGTTTAGTTTAGATAACAATTATAGAACAGGTTTTTTACCTGTTTTAAGTATGTTAAAAACATTTGTAAACAACAAAATTAAGAAATGAATTAATTTTAATTTCAAGGCAAGTTGTAATAATTTAACAACCTAAAATTTATTTTTACTTATAAAGACATTTCTGAGCGTGTTTGGCGTACCTTGCCAAAAAAAAATTTGGATTTTGAAATTATACATTAAATACATGGTAAGCAACCGTTGTAAAATGGCTGTAAAAGATGCTTTAAGGAAGCTAAAACTTCATTTTGTTGTGGTTGATTTAGGTGAAGTGGACATCATGGAAAACATTAATGAGGAGCAGCGAGCCCAGCTAAAACTGGAACTATTCAACTCTGGGCTTGAATTGATGGATGATAAAAGAGCGATGCTGATTGAAAAAATAAAAAATGTGATTGTTGAAATGGTTCATTACTCTGAAGAAGCAATCAAAGTAAATTTTTCAGACTATTTAAGTGAAAAATTAAATCATGATTACACCTATTTGGCAAACTTATTTTCAGAAGTGCAGGGAACCACCATTGAGCAATTTATCATCGTCCATAAAATTGAACGCATCAAAGAATTAATTATTTATGGCGAATTAAACATTACCGAAATTGCATGGAAAATGAACTACAGCAGTGTGGCACATTTATCCAATCAGTTTAAAAAAGTTACGGGGCTCTCCCCTTCCCATTTCAAACAAATGAAAGATAAAAGAAGAAGTCCTATTGAAGAAATTGGCAACCAGCTTGGCAATCAATTAGGTGCTTAAAAAAAATTAATATTGCCCACTTTTATAAAGATATCGGAAAATAAATGGAATCAAAAACAATCAATAATTCTAATTACACCAGAAGCTTAATCGAAGCCAGTCTAGATCCATTTGTTACCATCAGCCTGGAAGGAAAAATAACCGATGTTAATGAAGCCTCCATAAAAGTTACCGGTATTACAAGAAAAAATTTGATAAATACTAATTTCTCAAATTATTTTACAGATCCATTGAGAGCCCAGGAAGGTTATCTGCAAGCTTATAAAAATGGTTTTATCTTAGATTATCCACTAACCATAAAACATAAAAACGGGAATTTAACCGATGTATCCTACAATGCTTCTGTTTATAAAGATGATGCCGGAAAAGTTATCGGTGTTTTTGCCACCGCAAGAGATGTTACTGCCCAAAAATGGGCAATAGATTTAAGAAAAGCAAACAAAGAACTTGCCTTTCAAAATGAAGAGAAAGGAAAACGCGCCGATGAATTGGTGATCGCCAACGAAGAATTGGCATTTCAAAATGTTGAGAAAGAAAAACGGGCCGCTGAATTAGGCATTGCCAATATAGAACTTGCTTTTCAAAACGATGAAAAAGAGAAACGCGCAGAGGAATTGGTCATTGCCAACAAAGAATTGGCCTTTCAAAATGAAGAGAAAGGAAAAAGGGCCGATGAATTGGCGATTGCCAATGAAGAACTGGCCTTTCAAAACGATGAAAAAGGAAAACGTGCCGATGAGTTGGTGATTGCCAACAAAGAATTGGCATTTCAAAACGATGAAAAGGGAAAACGTGCCGATGAATTGGTTATAGCTAACAAAGAACTGGCTTTTCAAAACGATGAAAAAGAAAAAAGGGCGGCTGAATTGGTGATTGCCAACGAAGAACTTGCTTTTCAAAATAATGTAAAAGAAAAAAGGGCGGCTGAATTGGTAATTGCCAACAAAGAATTGGCTTTTCAAAACGATGAAAAAGAAAAAAGGGCGGCTGAATTGGTGATAGCCAACGAAGAACTTGCCTTTCAAAATAAAGAAAAAGAAAAACGTGCCCAAGAATTAGGTGTTGCCAACAAAGAACTTGCCTTTCAAAACAATGAAAAAGAAAAACGGGCTGCCGAATTGGTGATTGCCAATGGTGAACTGGCTTTTCAGAATGAAGTGAAAGAAAAGAGGGCTGCAGAATTGGTGATTGCCAATGAAGAACTCGCTTTTCAAAATGTTGAGAAAGAAAAACGTGCAGCCGAACTGGTAATTGCCAATGAAGAACTTATTTTTCAAACAAAAATAAAAGATAAACGATCGGCTGAATTGCTGCTTGTTAACGAAGAACTTGCACTTCAAAACCTTGAAGTTGCCAAACAGGAAATTACCAATAAAGAACTTGAAGCTTCTAATATCGAAGTCAAATTAGATTCTCAATATTCACTAAGCCTAATCGAAGCGAGTCTGGACCCTTTGGTTACCATCAGTTCTGCAGGTAAAATTACCGACATGAATGAGGCTTTAACAAACATTACCGGACTTACAAGGGAAGAATTAACAGACACCGATTTTTTGGATTATTTTACCGAACCGCAAAAAGCGCGTGGCGTTTACCAGGAAGTTTTCGCAAATGGATCGGTGACCAATTCCCCGCTTACGCTTCGCCATAAAAACGGCAAACTGACTGATGTTTTGTTTAACGGATCAGTTTATAAAGATGATAAAGGAAATGTGGAAGGCGTTGTAATTGTGGCCAGAGATGTTACCGAGCAAAAAAGAATAGCCACAGAACTTACCGAAGCCATGATATTTGCAGAAATGGCTACATCACTTGCCGAGGAAGCAAAAATTAAAGCTGAAAAAGCCACCATCATTGCTGAAGATGCCATGAAAGCAAAACAGCAATTTTTATCAAATATGAGCCATGAAATTCGCACGCCAATGAATGCGATTATAGGCTTCACAAAAGTGGTGTTGAAAACAGAATTAACTCCAAAACAAAAAGAATATTTAAAAGCGATAAAAATAAGCGGTGACGCCTTAATTGTGCTTATTAACGACATACTCGATTTGGCAAAAGTGGATGCAGGGAAAATGACATTTGAACAAATACCGTTCAAAATGTCGGTATCCATCTCAGCGATGCTTCATTTGTTCGAAACCAAAATTCAGGAAAAGAATTTAAAACTGGTAAAAGAATACGACTCAAAAATACCCAGTGTTTTGGTTGGCGACCCGGTAAGATTGCACCAAATAATTATGAATTTGGTAAGTAATGCCGTTAAATTTACCACAAAAGGAAAAATTACGGTGAGTGCTAAATTACTTTCTGAAAATGATCAAAAAGTGGAAATTGCCTTTTCGGTTTCGGATACCGGAATTGGAATTCCTGAATCGAAAATTGAAAGAATCTTTGAAAATTTTCAACAGGCATCAAGCGGAACCTCGCGTTTGTACGGAGGAACCGGATTGGGTTTGGCCATTGTAAAACAATTAATAGAACCACAAGGCGGAAGCATTTCTGTAACAAGCAAGGTGAATGAAGGCTCAACTTTTACATTCATTTTAAGTTTTTTGAAAACAAAAGCGGATGCCGAATTAGAAATGGAACTTGTAGAAATAGACACAGATATCACCAATGTGAAAGTATTGGTAGTTGAAGACATTGCGCTCAATCAATTATTGATGAGAACTTTGTTGGATGATTTTGGTTTTGAATGCGATATTGCCGGAAACGGTAAAATTGCCATCGAAAAAATGGAAACCAAAAATTACGATCTTGTTTTGATGGACTTACAAATGCCGGAAATGAACGGATTTGAAGCCACAGAATATATTAGAAACAACATGAAATCCAAAGTGCCAATTATTGCTTTAACGGCAGACGTAACTACCGTGGATTTGGCCAAATGCAAAGCTGTTGGTATGGATGATTACATAGCAAAGCCAGTTGATGAAAGGTTATTGTACAGTAAAATGGTGGGATTTTTAAAAAAGACGCCAGTTATTGTAGAACCTGATATTAGAGAATTGGCTAAAATTGTAAAAATTAAATGTACCAATTTAAATTATTTGAATGTCCGAACCAAATCCAATCGGGTGCTGATGATGGAAATGATATCACTTTATCTGGAACAAACGCCACCTTTAATAAACGAAATGAAACTTAGCCATTCAAATAAAGACTGGAAATCATTGCATACGACCGTACATAAAATAATTCCTTCTTTTTCTATCATGGGCATTAGTGTCGATTATGAAAACATGGCAAGAAAAGTTCAGGAATATGCAAGCACCCAACAACAATCAGACGGCATCTCAGAAATGGTGTTGAAACTTGAAGAAGTTTGCTTGCAGGCCTGTAGTGAATTAGAAGTAGAATTTAATGCAATTAAAAACAATAAATAATGGATAACGATAATAAAATAAAACTTTTTCTGGTAGATGATGATGCGGTATATTTGAAATTATTAGAAATTGAATTCCTTCAGCATGGCGATTTTGACATTGAAACTTACCCAACAGGTGAATTGTGCCTGGAAAATTTATCAAATAAGCCAGATGTAATTATTTTAGATTATTACTTGGATGGTGTGGATGTAAATGCCATGAACGGAATGGAAACCTTAGACAAAATAAAAGCTTCCAACCCAAATATTCCAGTGGTAATGCTTTCCTCACAAGATAAAATTGATATTGCCATTAGCTGTATGCATCACGGTGCATTTGATTATGTGGTGAAAAGCGAAACTGCCTTTATACGGTTACAAAAAATTATTACCGCCATTTTCGAATTCAAAAAAATAGAAAAACAGTTGAATTGGTATATGGAAAGAATGTAATACCAAGATAAAAAACATTAAATTTATTCAATTTATAAAGTTTATGATGCTGACAATATTGTATTTATAAAAGTAACAATCTCACTTATAAAACACAAACGTCCGTTTCTATTTAGAACGAATTTTTGTGTTATAATACACAAAGCATTTATTTTATAATACAACTATCATATAGCTAATTCGCTCAGAATAAACAATTAAACATTCAGAAGAATTATTTAAAATTATCACTATGCTAGTAACCGTAACAAGAAAAAAGAATATATTTTCTCCAGATCCTTCCAGAGTTATCGCACGTTTTCTGCAATTAAATGATGAAAGGTCGGCAGATATCATCAGACAAGTATTAGCAATGCCTGAAAAAGAAGTGAATACGGCCATGAGCCAGTTACTGAGAGGTTATTCAAGGAGGCACAGAAATATTTCACGAATATTTGAGAACCATTTTAACAAACTGGCTCCCATATTTGATAAGATTGAAGTTAATGAAGAAGATCTTAGTATGGTTCAGAAAACGCTTATAGGGTCTTATTTTACCATGGAATATTCCATTGAATCAGCTGCTTTTTTTAATCCGTCTGCCATGGAACATCCAGATCAGTCAGAATTGAGAACTAACGAAAAAAGGGTAATTTTCAGTTTCCGGGCCACAGGTGAAGGACACATTTCCTCTGTTGTATTCCGTACAGGAATTCTTGACAAAAATAGTAACCTAAGTATTGAACCGGTTGGTAAAATGCTTGCCGAGGCAGATAAAATTATACAGAATGTTTACGACAAAAAAAGTTTTCAGGTAAAACTGAACGAAATGCAAGACCATGGAACAATTATTCCCCCTACAATTATAGATAACCCAGTTGAAATGCAAGACACTGGAAATGTGATTCCTTCCGCAGTTTTAGACAAAAAGGTTAAAATACAAGATCTGCCCAAAATTATTTCTTCTGCTTTTATCTTAGATCAATTGGGCGAAAGTTTTACCTATGAAGAATTGACAATGAGTCTTGAAACAGAAATTAAAGACCCTAAAATTACTGAAGGCCAGATTAAAATTATAAATCAAATGTTATGGATCGCTTCCGCACATTACGAGATTCATTTTTCAATCGATTCAGCCATTTCAGAAAGGGTTATTTTTCCCATATCCGCAACAGAAAAAAAAGGTATTGAAGATGCTCGGTTTGTCAAATTCACCGATGATAATGGAGAAATAACCTATTATGCCACTTACACCGCTTATGATGGGATGACTATTCTTCCTAAGTTAATAAGCACAACCGACTTTTATAATTTTAAGATATTGCCTATTAATGGAGATATTGCCCATAACAAGGGAATGGCTTTGTTTCCAAGGAAAATCAACGGAAAGTATGCGATGCTTTGTCGTATAGACGGGGTTAATAATTATATTGCCTATTCAGATAAAATCAATATTTGGAACGATGCTAAAATTATACAACAACTCAAATATTCTTGGGAACTTGTGCAAATAGGCAATGCCGGTTCCCCTATTGAGACGAAAGACGGTTGGTTGGTTATTACCCATGCAGTCGGTTCCATGAGAGAATATACTTTGGGCGCTTCACTTTATGAACTTGACAACCCAGAAATTGAGATTGGAAGGTTAACCGAACCGTTGATGATTCCAAATGAATTGGAAAGAGAAGGTTATGTGCCAAATGTTATTTATTCATGTGGTTCCATTATTCATAATGATGAACTGATTATCCCTTATGCGATGTCAGATTATTCATCTACTTATGCCACCGTTAATCTAAAGGAACTGCTGACAGTTCTTAAAACTTCCACTAAAAATAACAAGAAGTAGTCTTCATCCAATAAAACCTCAATTGCAAGGGAGCGATCTAAATTTTCCCTAAAATTACATTTTACATAGGCTCATTTAAGCCAAATAAACGCAGCCACAACCGAAAGAGCGCGAATAATACTGTCGCTTATTTCCATTTTACACCATTGAAAAAATTTTAAAAAACCAATCTGTTTATCAACAAATTAACAGATACAAACTCTTGTATAATCTGTGAATCATGTAACTCTTTACATGAATTGTGTAACACTTTTATACTACAATACTTTGACCTTTGTATATAGTTATTATTATAATTCAATTTAAAAACAAAAGATATGAGTTCAGGAAAAGTAGTATTAGGCGTTTTGGCAGGCTTGGCCGCCGGCGCATTGGCAGGAGTTTTATTGGCTCCGGCAAAAGGTTCAGACACCAGAAAAAAAATTACCAAAAAGGGCAAAAAGTATGAAGAGGACCTGAAAGAAAAATTCAGTGAAAAACTTGACAATGCCAGCAAAAAATTTGAAAAGATCAAAACTGAAGTTACTGACTTTGCGCAAAAAAATATGCACAGAGCAGAACAAGTTAAAAAATAGTTAATGCCAGGAAAAACAGGAATTACTATCATAAAATTTACATTTCGAAAATTGCCCTGTCAGGTATTTTGTTAAAATAAAGTGTATAAAGTACCCTAAATTTATACTGCTTCATTTGAGTTAGCCTGACAGGCATTTTCATTTTACCTTGATATCACACAGGCAAAAAAGTCACATCGTATTTAAGATTATTACGAAGTACCCCATTTCCGACAGAAAATAGATTTTTTTATGATTCAAATACCATTCAGCCATGACAACTCTAAAAAACAAGGAACTAAATCCGAACCCAAACACAAATAATCTATCTGAAATCTTATTCATTACCTCCTATCCGCCAAGGGAATGCGGCATAGCCACTTATTCACAGGATTTAATAAAGGCATTAAACAATAAATTCAGCAATTCATTCTCCATAAAAGTATGTGCACTGGAATCAAATGGAGATACTTTTTCCTATCCTGAAGAAGTAAAATACACCCTAAAAACATCATTGGCTGCAGATTATGAAAAGTTGGCCTATGCCATCAATAAAGATACTAGTGTTAAAACCGTTTTAATTCAGCATGAATTTGGCTTTTTCAGATTACAGGAACAAGCATTTCATCAATTATTGATAGCAGTGTCAAAACCGATTGTGATTGTTTTTCATACGGTATTGCCGAATCCTGATAAATTGCTGAAAGAAAAGGTGCAAAATATTGCGGCTGCCTGCAAATCAATCATTGTGATGACCAATACTTCAGCAGAAATATTAATGCAAGATTACGATATTGCACCAAAAAAAATAGCTATAATTCCCCATGGTACCCACTTAGTTCCACGATTAAACAAGACTGCTTTAAAACTGAAGTATCAACTAAAAGGCAAAAAAGTGCTGGCCACATTTGGTTTGTTAAGTTCAGGAAAAGATATTGGAACAACATTAGATGCATTACCCGCCATTGTTAAACAGTGCCCCGAAACGGTATTTTTGATTCTTGGAAAAACCCATCCGGAAGTGGTGAAAAACGAGGGTGAAAAATATCGTGAAATGCTTGAGCAAAAAGTAGCGAAACTTTCCCTTCAAAATCATGTCAGATTTGTTAACAAATATCTTGAATTGCCTGAATTACTTGAATATCTGCAACTTACAGATATTTATCTATTTACCGCCAATGATCCAAATCAGGCAGTAAGCGGCACTTTTGTTTATGACATGAGTTGTGGCTGCCCCATCATTTCCACACCAATACCGCATGCAAAGGAAATGTTGACCGACGAGACCGGAATTATTTTTGATTTTCGCAACTCCAGCCAATTGGCCACTGCCACCATCAAACTGCTTAAAGATGATCACTTAAGAAAAAATATTGGCATAAATACCTTGCATAAAATAGCGTCCACAGTTTGGGAAAATTCTGCCATAGCACATGCCAAGTTATTTGAAAAAATGGATGATGAACGTACTTCATTACAATACAATTTACCTATCATTAACTTAAAGCATTTTAAAAAACTGACAACCGGTTTTGGAATGATTCAATTTTCCAAAATCAATCAGCCCGATATTGATTCAGGATATACGTTAGATGACAATGCAAGGGCACTTATTGTTATGTGCCAGCATTATGAAATGACAAAAAATGAAGCTGATTTAGAATACATTCATATATACTTTAACTTCATTAAATATTGCCTGCAATCTGAAGATGGTTTTTTAAATTATGTTGATGAAGAAAGAGTTTTTACCCGTCAAAATAATACAGCCAACCTTGAAGATGCAAATGGAAGAGCCATTTGGGCATTGGGTTATTTAATTTCCATGAGTGCTTTATTGCCAAAAGAATCTCAAACTCTTGCTACTGGTGCAGAATTAATGATCCAACATGTATTGCTAAATATAGACAATATTCATTCTACACGTGCAATGGCATTTGCAATAAAAGGATTGTATTTTAGAAATAAAAAAAATAAATCTCCACAAAACTCCGCATTAATTAAAAAACTTGCGGATCGATTGGTTCAAATGTATCGCCACGAATCCAGCAATGAATGGCAGTGGTTCGAGAGTTATTTAACCTATGCAAACAGCGTTTTGCCAGAGGCATTGTTGTGTGCGTGGTTAGTTACAGGTGAAATCACCTATCAAAAAATTGCGAAATCTTCTTTTGATTTTCTGCTGTCGAAGACCTTCAGAAAAAATAAGATCAAAGTAATTTCAAATAAAAACTGGCTAAATACCAAAGAAAACTTAAACACCACACCTATTGGAGGTGAACAGCCAATTGATGTCGCTTATACAATTCTTGCTTTGCGTAAATTCTACCATGTTTTTAAGGAGCAAACTTATCGATTAAATATGGAAATATCTTTTAATTGGTTTTTGGGAAGCAATCACCTGAACCAAATTATTTACTCACCTTACGCAAAAATAGGATAAATATTTATAATTTTAACATTTGAGATGTTGATAACTTTTAGCAGAGAATACAATGGAAAATTTTGCAGATTTATACAGTGATTACTTGATATGTTCTACATCATATACTACCG
>DATCUQ010000035.1:0-15574 GCA_036567345.1 Lutibacter sp. | reverse complement strand
AATTAGAAATATTGACCAAACCAAGAAAGGCTGCATAATTATTTTTTTTAGTGCTGAGTTTTATGAAATATAAGTTGTTAACAATGCAAATGTTAAAACAATGTTTTTTGAGGTGGGTATTGCGTAAGGTGAGTTAATAATCTCCTTTTCGCGTTTGGAAAAAATATCTTTAAAACAATCCTTTTCCAAATTAAGAATGCTTTCATTTTCAAGAGAATAGCGACCTGATTCATAAGTGAAAAAACAAGACGGTCTTTTTGTGCTTATAAATGATAATTTATGGTTAATTGGAATGTTTAAATAGGTAATATCTGTATGTATGCACAATGTCTTCTGAATTTTACCGTCATCCGAAACACTCAAAACCTGAAACTGATGTAAAATTGTTTTGTAAGTTCCGTTCTTATTTTTCAGCCTCACCATATATGCAGTTTTATACAAAAACAAATCTTCAATAGGAATTTTTTTTAAAAGAAAATCAGCAACAATTGTCTCTTTCTCATTCATTTTTGCAAGATCCTCGGGATGCATGAGTTCAAAAGCCTTATTCATTGAAAATTCTTCCTTTTCAATGCCCAAAACATCCTTAATGCTCTCGCTGACAAAATCCATTTCTATATTTTCGAAATTTAATATAAAATAGTAAAAGCTGCCAGCAGTAAATAAGGAAGCTACCTGATCAACAATTTCTAAAAGGAGTTCCTTTTTATTGGGCTGAAGAATTTTGTTTTCAGATTCCCAAATGTTCAAAACCTTGGCACTATCTTTTTCATTCATATTTTTTTTGGTTAGCAATTAATCAAATATATATAAAAATACCCAATTTAGGGTATTTCAGGTTAAAAAAAATGTGTATAAGTTTGGTAAGAAGAAGGTTACAATAATTTCATTTATTATTTGTTGATTAATTAATGTTAAAACCATTGGCATTTATTAGTATAATGTCCCAGTAAATGTCATTGGTTTTATAATATAATTTTACCAAACTGTTTATAATTACGCTATATGAATAATTGGCAAGAAGAACTTACCGTGATTATTGACAGGCTTTTTCCAGACCAAGTAAAAGTTTATGATATAAGTTCTTTAGATAAAAAAATGAATAGTAATTCTATGCTTCATCAACACTTCTTAGAGCCGCTATCTGAAGAAAATCAAGAAGAGTTAGTTAGACAAATAGCCGGGTTTTTAAATAAACAAGATGAGGAAGCAGTATATAGTTTTTTTTGGGGTGATAGTAAAGCCGCTGATTTTGAAGCTAAATGGTATGTATCGTCTGCAAGCCTTAAAAAAAATGAAAATGGAACTTTGCAAAAAATTGTTTTTTTTACTTATGATTTGGAATTATTAGGTGAGTATAAAGAGAAATTATATCAGGTTATAAAAGATATGGATTTTCTAAAAAACAACTACAATAAAGTCAGTTTACTCACAAAAAGAGAAACTGAAATAATGGGATTACTGGCAATGGGGAAAACAAGTGTTGAAATAGGTTTCAAACTTTTTATTTCTGATCATACTGTAAATACACATCGAAAAAACATTAATAAAAAACTTGAAATAAAAACTTTGGCAGACCTCATGAAATTTGCAACTATTTTTGATTTGACCACTAATAAGAACCAAGTTATATGCAGTCCAACTTAACTACACGTGAAATAATTTGCACAAATAGTCAGCAGGTTTTTACCTTAGAAAGCAAAATACGCAATGGAGAGTTTTCAATAGAAACCATTGGGGACTATTTACCCGGAAATGTTTTAGTGACTGATCTTACCAAGCTTGCCACTGTTTATATGAATAAAAGGGGTTGCAATATCCTTAAACATAGTGTGGAAGAGCTTGCTGAACAAGGACCGGAATATTTTCAACAATTTTTCGTGCCTGAAGAGATCAATACAATTATTCCCACTTATTTAGGAATGCAAAAAAATCAAGAGAAGGCAGGAATTTACAATTTTGTCCATCGGGTAAAAGCACGAGGAGAGTCATCTTATAAATGGTATTTTGCTTCTGCTAAATTGTTGTATACACCCAATCAAGAGTTTTCTGATAAAATAATTCTTATTGTCAATGAGGTAAATTCCCTGGGAAATATTGCAAAAAAGATTAACAGTGTATTGGAAGAGAGCGACTGGATGAAAAAGAATTTTACAAAATTCTGTAGGCTTACTCCTAAGGAAAAAGAAATTATCAGGTTATTGGCTGTCGGAAAAAACAGTAATGAAATTTCAGATATTTTAGGTGCTTCCCAATTGACAATAAATACACATAGAAGGAATATTAAAGCAAAATTAGAAATTAAAACTTTTTCTGAGTTATATAAGTTCGCCAATGCATTTGGTTTGATTCCATCATAAGTTTATTGCCCTTCTTTATTTTAATTACCACAACAACAAGTTTTATTGGCCTGAAAGCCAATGTGAAAAATACCTAATAGTAGGTATTTTTATTTAGACTGGTTCTAATTAAATTTGGTATATAACAGTTTATTAAATTCCTCAAGATTTTAATATGATGGAGAATGAAATCAATTTATTGAGTAAGTCCGAAATGAAAGTCCTGGTATTAATCTGCAACGGTAACAACAGCGAAACTATTGGACTAAAACTGGATATAACAAAGAGCACTGTACAAACGCACCGCCGCAATATGTTACGTAAAACAGGTTTTAAAAACACACAACAATTGGTGGGTTGGGCGGTAAGGGCAGGACTTATAAAGTGAATTCGAAAGCCGCCAATGTAATATGTAAGAAAATTTATTAACCATAAAAACAATCAAAATTATGAAAAAATCTATTTTAATTTATGCTACTATTTTTTTAATTTTTACTAATTGTGGTAAAAGTGAAGAACCTGAACAAGAAGACATACTACAAGAATTTCCAGATATTGCAGTTGTTGACATTAGCCAAGAAACTGGGTGGGACTATTGGGTTGGAGGTAAAGAGGATTATTATTATGTTAATGCCTCAGAAGGTTTGCCAGAAAGTTTACTTTACCATTCAGAAGAAGCTAAAAAAGATTATACTGTTTTTTTTACTGAAAATGGTCTAATTGATAAAGTTGTTGTTGAAAATTATACCCTACTATTCAGAAATTTTAATGGTTTTAAGTTTGATGTTGGAATTATTTATCCTAATGGAGATATTGAAATCTTAAGAGAAATGGAAACTGACGTTAATTGGGATAATTTAGTTCTTGGAAAGTCAAGTGATTTTACGAAAGTGAGTGCTTGGAGTGATGTGGTTAGATGGACAGGTAGAATTGTACAAGGAGTTCCATGTGTCCTTTCCGCTGTTGCTGCTTCAAGTTCAGGGGGGCTATTTACTCCTCTTTTTATAGGTACTTGCAGCAGCTATCTTTTAACGCTATCTGCCGATATTGCAGCTAATGAATTTAAAATTCAAAATGGATTTACTGAATTAGTGAGTTTTTATGATATATCTACAACTTCTTATTCTTGTCAAGTTGTAATTAACCCTACTGAATGTTTAGTTGGGTTGGCGGGAACTGCGTTGTCTAATATTGCTAGTGACTTGGAAGAAATTGAGAATAATGCGGCAACTATAAATGCTGTTAATGCAATGATGCAAACTGGTTATGGTGATATACAGGTTAATTTAACTTGGGATAATGAAACAGATTTGGATTTGCATATTTTTGACCCAATTGGAAATGAAGTTTTCTACGAAAATCCATTTACTTCTTATGGCATGACACTGGATGTTGATGATATTGATGGGATTGGCCCTGAAAACATATATTGGAGTGTGCAAAATGCGCCATCAGGAACTTATTCTGTGTATGTTAATTATTATGATGGAATTTCAAATTCATCTAATTATACAGTATTAATTAGTGCATTCGGTATCACCAAGAAATTTACTGGGTCAATTTTACAATATGAAACGGTACACATCTTAAATTTTGACCCATTACAATTTAATTTGGAAAGTAAAACTATTAATAAAAATAATATTATTGAAGTATCTCGAACTGTTAAAACCAAAAAATCATGAAAAAGCTAAATTTATTTATATACGTACTGCTCACATTATTTATTGTTTCATGCTCAAAAGAGAGTGATGATACCAATGACGTAACAGGAGATGATTTAATAATCGGCGTTTGGAAACCTGTTAAATATGTTTGGACTTATAATGGAGTTGAGGAGATGGAAATTGTGAACACCTGTGAACAAAAAAGCAGGTTAACTTTTGAATCAAACGGAAAAATTAAAACATTGGACTTCTATGAAGATGAGGATAATGGAAATTGCATTGAAGATGACTTTGGTTTTGTAAGCGGTTCATGGGTGAAAATTTCAGCGGGTAACTATAAAGTTACAACTACATATTTTGATGAATTTACAAATAAGAATGAAACGGATACCGAGACTATTAGCATTTCATTTCCTAATTCAAATACGATGAGAATAAATGATAGCGATAGTGATTATTCGGAATTTTCAAGAGTTCAGTAGTATTGTTTATAGATTTTATTGTAAACCTTACTAAAAATTAAATTAAAAATTTAAAAAATATAATAGTCAACATTTTATATACAAAAGGGGCTTATAAAATAACATTAATAAAAATATAAAGTGAATGCCAGAACTCACTATAAAAAACGGGGCGTTACTGAAAAGCCTTATGAGTAGGACAATTAAATAATAATTAAATTTATGAAAAAATTAATCAGACTTAGTATTGCATTATTATTAATTACAACTGTTACAGAATCGTTCGCTCAAACATTTGGTGTAAAAGCTGGATTAAATTTATCCAATATGCTTATGAAAGATGACGATGGCACTTATAGTGATGATTTCAAAATGAATCCAGGGTTTCATATTGGACCTACATTGGAATTACCTATAAATGAAATGATTTCATTTGAAACGGGATTGTTGCTTTCTACCAAAGGATACAAAGAAACATTTGATGGTGGAACGAATAAGTTTAACCTGCTTTATCTTGACATTCCATTAACTGCTAAGGCAACCTTTGATGTTGGCGGTTCAAAAATTTATGGAATTTTTGGGCCTTATATTGGAATAGGTATAAGTGGAAAAGCCAAATATGAAGACGATGGCGAATCTTTTGAAGAAGACATCAATTTTGGTTCAAATGAAGATGAAGATGATTTGAAAAGATTAGA
This sequence comes from Lutibacter sp., assembly GCA_036567345.1. GTDB lineage: Bacteria > Bacteroidota > Bacteroidia > Flavobacteriales > Flavobacteriaceae > Lutibacter. Next base: position 10,409 of record DATCUQ010000035.1, on the reverse strand, counting down.
TTTTGGTTTAACTATTGGGGCAGGCATGGAATTTAATGCTATTCAAATTGGTTTAAACTATGGATTAGGTTTGGCCAATATTTCACCTGATACAAGCTATGGCAATAAAGTAAATAATCGTGTTTTAGGAATTTCATTAGGATATAAGTTTGGCGGAAAATAGATTCACAGTCCATAACAAATTTTAAAAACAAAAGCAGATGTGATTTCGGTTTTAAATTATCCTAATCGCATCTTCTTTTGTCTCAAATGGAAAATATTTGTGTCATAGACTTTTATGGGTCTAATAAATTGCCTAATGAAATTGAGATATTGCACTTCAGAATATTCAAGAGTTCAGTAGTATTGAATATAAATTAATTATTAAGATAAACAAAAATAACTACAATGAAAAAATTACTAATTATTAGCATCATTATTTTAATATCCAACTTAATCAATGCACAGAGCATTGCCATTAGTGCATCAGAACCAGATGCAAAAATTATTGTTGATGGCCAAAATTTAGGCACCGGAACTTTAAAAGTAAAAGTGCCCAAAAATTCTTGCGTAAATGTCAAAATTCAAAAAATTGGCTATTTAAAGTATGAGCAAACGTACTGCAATAAAAAAGGACAGACGGATCCTCCCAAAAAACAATATTTTGAAATGATAAAAGACGATGCGGAAGAAGCTTCCATAAAAACAGACCAAGCAAATGTTGATTTTTCTGTTGAAGTGAACAGAAAGTTTGATTTGACGGAAGCTTGGAAATTAACAAACCAAATTGTAACTGACTATTTTGATGCAATTGAAGTTGCTGATAAAGAAACTTCCTATTTAAGAACAGCATGGAGTATTCAATCATTTCAACAAAACACAATACGAACGAGACTAATCATAAAATTGGCCAATTCAAATCCGCTTACTTATAAAGTAAAATTGGTAAGTGAATTTTCCGGTGCATCTGGTACCAGTGTTAAGGCAGATGAACAATTTCGTGAATGGGACAGGGTATTAAGAAAATACCAAAATATTATAGGTGATTTTTCAACACGTTTGGGAAATAAGTAAATTTAATTGACTTCCAAGATTAAATGCTATTGTGGAAATGAAAACTTACCAACATTTGGCCTTTTAATTTAATTAAAAGAGTAAAATACAAAAACTAAAGAATTTTATTTTTAACTAACCAAAGATCAAAAATTTATGAAAAAGTCTATAAAAATTTCAACTACTATAATTATGTTTCTAATTTCAAGTGTACTAATTGCGCAAGAAAAACCAATTAGAATAGGTGTCAAAATAGGGTTTCCAAATGTTGTTGGTGGAAACATAGAATATGTAACGCCCTTATTGGGGAAAAAATTAGCTGCGTCAATTGAATACTCTTCTATAAATGCCGATAAATTTATTGAACCAGATGAAGCCAAATTGTCCTACTTGCAAATTGGATTTAATTACTATTTTTTTAAAGAAGGTAAAGGTTTATATGGCAATGTGAGTTATGGTATGTTAGATGCTGATTTAACTTTGAATGAGATAGAGTCTGATTTTGATTCTGAAAAAATTGGAACTGCATTTGTGAATCTTTCAAATAATTCATTCAATATAAAACTTGGAGCTAAACTTGGAGGTACATTCTATTTTAGACCAGAAATAGGTTATTCATTTAGCTCCATTGATGACATGGTGGATGTTAGAGTTGAATTTCCAGATGGAAGTTCAGAGAATCAAGAAGGGATAGAAATTCCAAGTGAATTAACACGAGGATTACTTTTTAATATTGGCTTTGGTGTTGCCTTTTAGATTGTGAGATAATTAAATGTTAATAAATTAATTCAACAGTTAAACAACAATCAAAACTTCACATCCATTTTAATATTCAGCACACGTTGGGTCATATAATTTGGGATGCCATAAAATTGTTTGGAATACACATCGCGAACCCAAGTATTTGTGATGGCATTTTGCACATCGAACATATTGAAAATTTCAAATCCAACGGAAAATTCTTTTAAGTTACTTTTCCATCCGCTTTGGTATTGATTTTTGGCATCAGTAAAAACATAAGAAATTCCAATATCGGCTCTTTTGTAGGCATTTAAACGATTTTGATATTCATAAGGATTTGAATAGGAGGGAGAACCGCCCGGAACGCCGGTATTAAAAACCAAATTTAAGTACATTTTAATGTTTGGGATGTTGGGAACATAATCCTGAAACAACATTCCGAATTTAAAACGTTGGTCGGTGGGGCGCGGAATATAACCCTGATTGTTTTTATTTTCTTCGGTTTTTAAAAATCCGATGCTTACCCAGCTTTCCGTTCCGGGAACAAATTCGCCGTTCAATCTTAAATCAATGCCGGTGGCGTAAGCAATTGCATTGTTATCTGCGCCGTAACGCACTTTTACATTGTCAACCGTATAGGTATTTACATCCGTTAAATGCTTGTAATATAATTCAGAAACCAGTTTAAAAGGTCTTTCCCAAAGCTTAAAACTGTAATCGTTGCCCAAAATTATTTGCATCGATTTTTGTGCTTCAACAGTAGGAATCACCTTTCCTGTATAGTCTCTAAGTTCTTTGTAAAATGGCGGTTGGTTGTACATTCCGCCAGAAATTCTGAAAAGCATATCCTTTTCCCAGTCGGGTTTTATGGAGAATTGGCCACGCAAACTGTAGCTGATTTTGCTTACTTTGTCAGAAATTTGGTCATTTACGCTCCAATTATGTGAACGCAAACCAACATTGTACCAAATTTTATGATTGTTCCAAAATGCGTTTTTGCTGTATTGGGCAAACCAAACCAACCGATTTATGGCAACGTGATTGTTGGCGCGGATGCTTTGAAAAGGGAGCAATTCGCCCGTAAAAGGTTCGTACGGCTGATTATTTGATACGAAATTGGGAGGTCGAACACTAAAACCCAAAGAATCGATCACTTCCCATTCATTTACCCGGTCTTTGGTGTCTTCATTTTGGTATTTAATGCCGAAATCTATTTGATGGCTGTTTTTTTTGAAGGCGCCATTTATTTCAATATTGTTGATGAAGGCATCCAAATCATTTCGGGCGTGACTTAATTGCGAGCCAATTCCTTTATAAAAATCGACTTCCCCAAAATTATCGGAGCCGAAATCGCTGTTCACTTCGCCTAAATTATAACTGGCCAAAACATCATAATATTCTTCTTCAACAGTGTGATAGCTTGAGGTTGTCACATTGACATTTAAATTTTCATTTACCGCATAGCTTCCTTTTAAAGCGCCAAAAACCGTTTTGAATTTATCTTTTTCTTGGCCTTCATAATAAACAATCAATTCCTGCGGATTGCTGATGGTTCCAAATTTTGTTCTTCGTGATTGTGGCGTAAAATTGTAATTGTTGAGCGAAAAATTTCCCAGAAAATCGATTTTTAACTTCGGATTTACTGAATAAGACAAAAATGTTTGCGCATCCGTAAAATTTGGATTCGCTGTTGTGACAACTTCTTTGCTGTTGATAAACAAACTGTTATCCCGATATCTGACGCCCAGTAAGGCACTTAATTTATTTTGAAGCATCACACCTTCCACCGTTGCGCTTCCGCCCAACAAACTTGCATTCACGGTGGTTGCAAATTCTGTCGGCGATCTGTAAGTGATGTCTAATACCGAAGAAAGTTTGTCGCCATATTTTGCCTGAAAACCGCCTGCCGAAAAATTGACATTTTGCACCATGGCACTATTCACAAAACTCAAACCTTCCTGTTGCCCCGATCGCACCAAAAACGGACGGTAAACCTCAATGCCGTTTACGTAAACCAAATTCTCATCAAAATTTCCGCCGCGCACATTGTATTGGGTGCTTAATTCGTTGTTGTTATTAACGCCGGGCAAGGTCATTAAAATATTTTCAATGCCTTGGTTTGCGCCGGGAATTTTGGCTATATTGCTTGGATTTACGGTAATTAGACCTTGCGCATCTTTTTTAGTGTCTTTTACAATAATTTCATCAATGACTTCTGTTTTAGGCTCTAAAACGGGCGAAAACAGCAATGCTTTATTTTTTTGCAGCTTCACAATTTTATCAAAAGTGTTATAGGAAATATGGCTGAATGTAATCGTAATTTCGGTATTTGCAGGTATTTTCAATACATATTCGCCTTTCTCATCAGAAGTTGTTCCGGTATTTAAATAGGTAATTGCTACGCCTTCAACAGGTGTTTTGTCACTTGTTTTTAAAACACCTTTAACAGTAGCCGTTTGGGCTGATATATATGTTGATGCCAATAAAAAACACAAGGTTAGCGTTGCCGTTTTTAGCATGGACTTTTATATTTTTCTGAAAAAAGTTGCGTTTAAGGTATTTGTGTTTCCAACATTGTCGGTTACTGTGATTTTTAGCTCATGTTTTGTGTCAGTAAAAATTTTATCTTTAAAATCATAAGTTAACAGGTTTGTTTCAACATCATATTCCATTAAAATCCATTGTCCATTAATTTCAGCTCTATATGTATTAATGCCCGATTTATAATCGAAAATTTTAACTTTCAGTGTTTCGTGGTTGGTGATCCATTGGTTATTTTTGAAATTATGCAATTGAATATTTGGCGCATCTTTGTCTGCCAGCAAGGTGAATTTCCCTAATTTTTTTGTTGAAGCATAAAAAATAGAATCTTTTTTTACGGTGGATTCGTAGCTTGCTCTTCCATTTTTGTTTATGGCGGCAATATACATTTGTTTTTTTTCTGCATCAGTATATTTGGCCACATCGAAAGTAAGCGTATAATTATGATGGATTGGCACATTTGGGTAGTGAACTTTTACAAGGGAATCTTTAACCTCAAAATCCAGCCATAAATCCTCATAAAAGGTGTTTTTAGGAAAGGCCACGGTAATTCCATCTTTGCTAAACTGATTAAATTGTGTGAAATTAATTTTATAAGGTGTTTCAACCAGAACTTTTCGAACTAAAACAGGATCATTTTTTCCGGTGACGGGAATGGTAATTTTTTGGGTATTGCCGCTAAAATCTTTTGCAATAATTTCAACATTGTATGATTTTTTGTCTTCAATGGTTAAATAACCCTTATTAACGGAAGGAGAATACATGCTTAATTTATTAGAAGGCTCAATAAAACATTTTTGAATTCGTTGCCCAGTTTTTTCAAAGCGCTCATAATCAACGAGTAAATTAATGTATTTATCTTCTGTAAATGGAAGCACACTCGCTTTAAATTCATGAAATTTTTCTCCATTTACCAAAAGTTCCAAACTGTACAATCCATTTTGATTGCTGGCGTTGTCCAATTGGTCGTAGGCATTTACGCCAAAACCAATTTTTCCGGAAGCATTAATTTTATCAGCAAGCAAATCACCATTGGCTAATTTTTTGAATGAAAGCTGTAAAGGAATATTCGCCTGATTAATTTGAGAATCGGAATCTAATGAATATCCAACCAAGCCAGTAATTGTCGGACGTTTAGAATCTTTTATCACAATTCCAAAATGGAAAGGGTTAATCGTTTTTTCGGTAGATGTATCTCTAATTTCAAAATGCAAATGAGGACCTATAAATCCGCCGGTGCTTCCGCTTAAGGCTATAATATCGCCCTTTTTGACAGGCAATTCTGAAGCAGAAGGATAAACCTGAACCTCAAAACTTTCATTTTTGTATTGTTGTTTTTTAATATATGCTTCTATATGGTCGCTAAATTTCTGTAAATGACCATAAACTGTAGTGTAACCGTTGGGATGCGTTATATAGATCACTTTTCCATAACCCCAATGCGAAATTTTTATTCGGGAAACATAACCTCCAGCCGAAGCACAAACATTGAATCCCTCTCTTTGTTGCGTTTTAATGTCCAGTCCGGCATGAAAATGATTAGGACGCAATTCCGCAAAAGTTCCGGCTAAAACAAGCGGAATATCTAACGGACTTCCAAAGTAGTCGGTTGGATAGGTGTTTTGCATCGTAATGCTGGCTTGTCCAAAAGCAAGAATATTGGAACACAGGATAAATAGAAGGATCAATTTTTTCACAAACATTATTTTTTTAATTTGTGCTAAAATACTAAATTATATTTTTTATAAAGTTTAAATTATTAATCATTTAGTGCTAAAGTTTCAAAGTTTTTTATAAAATGCAAAAAAAACAGTTGTAATATTGCGTTACTAACACTAACTTTGTATTTATAGTTTATATTCCTGAAGCAAATATGAGTTCTATAATACAAGTAGTTAATTTAGTCGAAGATAAACTCAAAATACTTTTAGAAAATTATCATTTTTTGAAGGAAGAAAATGAGTTTTTATTCAGTAAAATAGCGTTATTGGAGAATGAGTTGGCAGAGGGGAAGCAATTGTTAAATGATATTGAAAAAAAGTATCAAACATTAAAAATTGCTAAAACTATTGAAGGCAGTAAAGAAGACAGAAGGGAAACGAAACTTAAAATAAATGCATTAATTCGTGAAATTGACACGTGCATTGTTCAATTAAGCGAGTAAGATCTTTAAAATGGCAGAACCTTTAAAAATAAAAGTAACCATCGCCGGAAGGGTATATCCAATTAACGTGAAAAACGAGAATGAAGAAGAGGGTATGCGAAAAGCGGCAAAACATATCAACGACCTAGTTACTAAATTTGAAAAGAATTATGCGGTAAGCGATAAACAAGATGTTTTGGCGATGTGCGCCCTGCAATTTGCTTCACTTATTGAAATAAATTCCATAAATAAAGATCAGGATATGATGGAAGTGACGGAAAAAATTAATAAATTGGGTGCGTTAATTGATACGCATTTAGAAAAATAAGTTCTTTAAAATAAATTAATAATAATAATACTGCCTACATTAGTTATTGTTTGTTAAACTCAACATTATACCTTTATAAAGGATGAGTCTCAATTGCGAAAGCAAGCCGTTTTAAACGGATCCTTGACCAATTAGTTAATCCTAAACTTGTTTAAAGGAGTTTACAGAACCTCTCTAATGTAGGTTTTTTTATACCTAAAACTGAAATATGACAGAATATATAATGCCAATTATTGTTGGTATAGCAATAGGGTTAGCAATAGGTTATGTAATAGCCAAAACGCTTGAAAAAACGAAAGCCACTAAAATTTTAAGAAATACAAGAAAAGAAGCCGCAACAATTATTAAAGAAGCGCAAATTGAAGCTGAGGCAACCAGAAAAGACAAAATTTTACAGGCAAAAGAAAAGTTTATTGAGCTAAAATCGGAACACGAAAAAGTGATTATTGCCAGAGACCGTAAAATAGCTGAAGCTGAAAAACGCGTCCGTGACAAAGAGTCCCAAATATCCCAGGAACTCGATAAAAACAAAAAATTGAATCAGGATATCGCCACAAAAATCAGCGAGTATGATAAAAAAGTGGAATATTACGACCGAAAAACTGAAGAAGTTGACAAACTTCACCGCAAACAGGTTGATCAACTGGAAGTTATCTCAGGATTATCAGCTGCCGATGCCAAAAAAGAACTGGTTGCTTCCCTAAAAGAGCAAGCAAAATCTGATGCGATGGCCAGCATTCAGGAAACCATTGAAGAAGCAAAATTAACCGCGCAACAAGAAGCGCGTAAAGTGATATTAAATACCATTCAGCGTGTTGGCGTTGAGCAAACGGTTGAAAATTGCGTTTCTGTATTTAATATAGAATCCGACGATGTGAAGGGCAGAATTATTGGTCGTGAAGGTCGGAATATTCGCGCTTTGGAAGCTGCTACTGGTGTTGAAATTATTGTTGATGATACGCCGGAAGCCATTATTTTATCTTGCTTTGATCCGGTTAGAAGAGAAATCGCACGATTGTCATTGCACAATTTAGTTACCGACGGAAGAATACATCCGGCACGAATTGAAGAAGTCGTTAAAAAGACCGAAAAACAAATCCAACAGGAAATTATTGAAATTGGAAAACGTACCGTAATCGATTTGGGTATTCACGGATTGCATCCTGAATTGATAAAAACCATCGGACGGATGAAATATCGTTCATCTTACGGTCAAAATTTACTGCAACACTCGCGTGAAGTTGCCAACTTGTGTGGATTGATGGCTGCGGAATTGGGCTTAAACGCCAAATTGGCGAAAAGAGCCGGTTTGTTGCACGATATTGGTAAGGTTCCTGAATCAGAAAGTGAATTGCCTCACGCCTTATTGGGAATGCAATGGGCTGAAAAATATAATGAAAGCGCTGAAATTTGCAATGCGATTGGCGCTCACCACGATGAAATTGAAATGAAAACATTAATTGCGCCAATTGTGCAGGTTTGTGATGCCATTTCAGGAGCAAGACCAGGCGCTCGTCGTCAAATCCTGGATTCCTACATTCAACGTTTAAAAGATTTGGAAGACATTGCTTTCGGATTTACGGGTGTTCAAAAAGCTTATGCTATTCAGGCAGGAAGGGAATTGCGCGTAATTGTTGAAAGTGAAAAAGTAACTGATGCAAAAGCTGCGGAACTTTCTTTCAATATTTCACAAAAAATTCAAAATGATATGACTTATCCTGGGCAGGTTCGTGTTACGGTTATACGTGAAACAAGATCTGTGAACATCGCTAAATAAGGATATTGATTTACAAATTATGGAAAAAATCGCGAAAGCGGTTTTTTTTATGTTTTCTATTTTAACTTAAAATATAATTATAAGTAATTTTTGGAATTAAAAAAGTAATTATTGAGAAGATATCCGATGAAAACAAATTCATTTTCTTAAAATTTTTACCACCACAAATCAAAAATATTTTTTACATTTACTTGATTAAAAAAATTAGCATAAACATTTAAAATAGATCATTATGGCAAAAAGTCAGGACGCGAAAAAAAACGTCAAAAAAGAACCGTTGAAAACGGCTAAAGAAAAGAAAGAAGCAAAAAGAGATAAGAAAGCAAAATAAGAATAATGCTTTAAATTAAAAACCCTCGTTTATTTTAAACGAGGGTTTTTTATGCTCTTTTTGCAGTGATAAATTTATTTAAATGAAATTGCGGACTTCATCCTTTAAAAAAGCCAAAGCAGTAGTTGACGGTGCAGCATTATTTAAAACACTTTTTATGAGGGCTTCCCGCAGTTCCTGCGCTTTGGTAACCGTATTTTCTTCAGCAGTTTTTTTTATGATGTGGATGGTGGCATTTTTTGAGGCGGTAATTACGCTCCAACACTGATCGGAAATATAGATTTGTTGTGCAAGATTGTGCTCAAACTCCTGTTCAATGGTGTTGATTAAACTTTGTGAATATGCATTGATGTCGTTGTTGACTGAGGTAATTCTCAAAACCAATTTTGAAGGATTTATGCGCTCTAAAAACAAAGCCATTCTTTCATAGGCCTGCAGCCTAATGGGCAAAGATTGTTTTTGATTTTCCCTGATTAGCGACAATCTCATTTTTCTTTCTTCATTATTGGTATGGTTCAGAAAAAAATAATAGGCGACAGCGCCTGTGACAACAGAAGGAATTGTATAACTTAACAATTCCATAATTTTGGTGTATTCCATAATTTTTTATTAATAGATCCCAAATTTATTGGTTGTATTTTTAATTTCATAACTTTAACTGATAATTGTCAGTATAATTAAATAGTAGAGTTTCTAATTTTGTTTAATATTATAATATAAATACCTATAAATCAATACGTAACAAATGTTACATAAAAAAGTAACAACTGTTACATAAAAAAGAACATTAAATTAAAATCAAAATTATGAAAAAATTATTAAGATTGGCATTCGTACTTTTAGCAACTGCATCCTTTGCGCAAACAGGCCATATCATGCAGGGAGTTGGGGCTTTCAATATGTCTATGGGTGGTGCTGCAACCGCACAACCTTTAGATATTAGTGGAGCATTACAATGGAATCCAGCTTCAATTTCAGTATTTGATGGAAAAATATTGAAATTTGACATTGGTGCATTTTCAGGATCACCAAAAGTTTACTCTACATATGGGCCTTTAAAAGGTGCTACAGAAGATGATAAAGGTCTTTCTCCAATGCCCGCAATAGCTTATGTTTGGGGAAAAGAAGACAGTAAACATACTTTTGGTGTTTCTGCGTTTGGCATCAGCGGCTTTGGTGTAGATTTTGCCGAAGACCTGAATTATCCCCAAGATTTACAAGGGAATCCAAATCCGAATTTTAACCCGAATAATCCCACAAATCCTATTAATTTTCCGCAATATGCAGGAGGTTTCGGTAATTTATACTCAGATTATATGTTATTGCAAGTTGGTTTTACATGGGCATATCAAGTTTCAGATAAATTTTCAATCGGTATATTAACCCAGCGTTAATATAACGGAAATATTTTGTATATTTGTTCTATGGAAAGAGAAGATTTTAGAACAATAGCGGAACCCACTAGATATGCCATTCGTAAAAGAGCGATAAGGTTAATAAATAATGGCAAAAAGAA
>DATCUQ010000034.1:0-34108 GCA_036567345.1 Lutibacter sp. | reverse complement strand
TGAACTGAAGGGAGAATCAATGAGAAAAAAAATGAAAAACAACTAAAAAATTTTGTCTAATTTTATAATCAGAAATCAACATCAAAATAACTGTCCAGTTTAGTCCGGAATAGGGTGTACACTTTCACCGGAATAAGCACTAGAAACATTTCTTTCAAAATTTGAATCTATGTAACTGCTTTTGTTACTTTCAGTGAATAAATTGTACAAACTCCACAAATTAATGGAACCATCTTTATTTCTGCTGAAGTTTGGACAGTTATAATAATCCTTTACAACATTATTTATCTGGCTGTCATTTAGTGAAATTGGGAAGACACTTTTTTGAGCGTTTTTATCTAAATGTTGATACATTCTGGCTTTTCCAATAAAGTGTGCGAATTGTTTCTCTGACAACTGATACCTACTCATTTTTTCCAGATTGCCTAAATGCTTTTCCGCATTATAGCCTGAAAATAATTGTGTCATCTGTTGTTCCAATTCTGAAATTGACCCAATTCTGATTTCATTTGAATAACCGTCAGTAGAAATACATAAATTCGTACAAACTTTGTTTTTGAAGCCTATAAAAACTTTGAACTTTTCCAATGATTTTCTGCTGTATAAATTCTCCTGATTGTACGCTCTAACTCCGCCAACACTTAAAGTAAGCTCATTGCCATTCACAATTTGTTTCACACTTGGAATATCAATGATAAATGCACAGCGTTCATAATAGATGGTTTTCTCGTGCTCAAATAATTCTTTGGCTGGTTTACCAATTGCTGAGGGTATTCTGCCTTTAACGATGTGGCTCACTCTAATATCTGGTTCATTTACTTGCATTTCAGGAAATAGTTTTTGAACCACTTCACTTGCCTTATCAATAAACTGAAAATGACTTAACGTAGATTCATTGTCTTTTGAAAATACAGGTATGATGCAATCCTTTTGTAGATGGTTTAAACTCACCCTTTCGGTGTTTGCTTCAATAAAATTTCCCTCGCTCACAGTAGTAATTATTTGTTCTCTTGGGATTACTTGGGTGTTATTTGCTATCAATTCCATTTGTTGAATTTTTAGAAGGTTGAATAATTTGATTGTTTGGTATGATTTGAGAAGACACATTTTCAATTTCAGCTTTTTTCTGAATGACACTATCCTTAATTTTAATCTGATAGTTTGGGTATTTTGAATAGATGTGACGCAATCCTTCCAAAGTGGTACATTGATTAATTTCTAATTGGATATCTTCCAATAACTCTTTTTCAGTTCTCCCTTCATTACACCAATCTTTTAAAATTTTACCAGTTCCTTTGCCAATTATAAACTCTGGTTTATTCATAAATAACCCTGTTCTATCCTTAGATGCAACGGCTAAATGCTGGTCATTAACCAATTCAAAATTGGTTGTTAATTCATACTCAAAACCTTCCCTTGTAATTTCTTTGGTTCCGTGCTTAATAACCTTGGTTTTTCCATTTTGGTCACTATCCAAAGAATAGTCTATTTTTCTTCTTGTTGTGGTAATAATATGACAAGTAGATTGCAGAATAGCATCTATAAAAGCCTGATGCCTTGGACTTACTCTTGCCCAATCTTGGAATCTGCCACCTAACTGTTCGTGAATTTGCAGACAGCCACCTTTTCCATTCCATTCGTGTGTAATACTGTCAATGATAATGACCTCTATCTCTGCCTTTTCACACATTTTAATGGCTTCAATATACCTTTCTGGAGTGTATGGTTCATTTAATGACAATACATTAAAATCCCCTAAATGGGAATACAGACTTGCGCTGTTATTCTCCGTATCAATAACTGCAATTTTTGACCAGTCATTGGTTATTCCATAGGCTAATAATAAAGCAGAATAGCTTTTGCCAAATCCACTTGCGCCACTTAATCCAAGTCTTAATTTTACCTGATTTCTTTGAGCTTGTTCTAATTTCATAATAATAATATTTAGTGTTTATAATTAATTTTGTTATGGTAAATCATTTTCAAAAAAAGACATAAAAAAAGAGGCTCCATCACTGAAGCCCCTAATCATAATTAGTTCTTTTGGAAGCTAAAACACTTCTTCTTTTTGAACAATATTCTTTTTCAAAATGCTGTCTTCCTCACTGATAAACTCATATTTATGGGTTAAAGTGAGTATTTCTCCTGAATTAGGAACTGCGTATTCATAAGGCTCTGCCTCTACCTTTTGAACACTTCCTTTAATTTGTGTTCCTTTTAATGCTTCACAGGCTGACTCATTAAAAGTACAGGAAACTCTAGCTGTTTTGGCAGTTAAATAAGTTTTTCCTGTTTCTTTGCTTTTTACAGCTTCAACTCCACCTTGAACAACTAGCGCGTGGAATTCTGTCCCATCTTCTCTCTGATAGGTTTTGTAATCTACAATAGTAACCATAGTTTTTAAAAATTTAAGATTATGTAAGGCACGGGGGTATCCCGCAAAACCAAAAGTGAGTGGGGGATGAATATTATATTAAGTCGCTTTCACTTTTTTTAAAAAAGTTTTGAAAAAATTTTAGGAAAAAATTTATTGTAATTCTAAATCAAAAAATACCTGACTTGACTTTTCATTATAAACCATCAAGCTTAATTTCTCGTCAATTTTGTAGTAAAATACAATTGTAGTTTCAACAGGATTATCAAGATGCTCCGTTAAACACTTGTACAAATAATTTGTTTTGCCATCATCTTTAAGTACTCCTAAGTAATCAATTATTTTATAAATCAATAACTTATCTGGAATTCTTGGGTCTTGAATAATAATACTGCCTTCAACTTGATTTTCATCAATTAACACCGCAATTCTAAATTCTGTTTCTTCAATAAAATTATTTTTTGTAGATGGGAAATCTTGAAAACTCGTTTTATAACTTCTATAATCTCCTGTGAAGTTTTGAGCAGAACAAACCGTATAAAAGAAAATTAATATTGGAATTAGTGCCTTTTTCATTTTTTAATGGATTGTAAAAATTTTGTTTTTGCTTTTTCTTTTTCCAATTTAACCTTTAGCTCTCCTAATTTTCGTTCTAAATTTCTTATTTCAATGAATGCCTGGTATGAACCGACCTTATCTAATAATTGCAAATCTTTTTGAATATTTTCAAATGAATCATCCCTATCTACCCTAAAACACATTTTATTAACTTTCTTCAAATGGTCCTTAACTTCTATATCTAAACATATAGTTGTTAAATCACTACCTAAAATATATTTCCCCCAATATTCATATTCGTCTAATTTACATTGCAGATTATTCCATTTAAATGAATTATTTTTAATTACTTTTAAATTCCTGTTAATTACTTCATTTTTGTGGTATTGATATAATCCTTGACCTCCTGAACTTTTAATAAATGTTCTTTGTATAATTAATTTTACGTCTTGTCTTAAGAAAGTATCAATTGAATTTAACTTTTCAAGAGTACCATCATTCGTAAATACGACATAATGAATCCCTGGTTTTGTCATAGAGTTTGTAGATGATTTTTTAAATTTTAAATTAATTGCAATATTTAGAAATTTCATCATAAGCTTTAGATTCTCCTAACTCTCCAGCTTTAGATAGGTCTTTACAACCTAAATCTTTTTCCTTATTTTTTATATATGCTAAACCTCTAACTAAATATGAATTTGAATTTGGGTCGATTTGAATTGCTTTAGTAGCATCATTGATAGATTCTTTAAAATTACCCATATTTAAGTGAATTTCAGCTCTAGTATCCCAAATATACCACATCGAATTATTCTTTTCTAATGCAATATTCACTAACGGTAAAGCTTCATTATATTTTTTCATTTTTACTAAAGAATAAGCTTTGTTATTGTACACAGTGGCAATATCAGCCATCTTCAGGGGGTAATTTGATTGAAGTTCAAATATTTTATCGTAATCACTTATTGCGCCGTAATTATCATTTAACTCACTTTTAGCCCAACCTCTTAAAAATATAACATCAGTATTATTTTTATCAGATTCTAAATATTTTGAATAGTTATAAATTGCTTTAGAAAAATCTCCTTTTTGATGATATTCATATCCAATTTTGTAATAATTTATTTCCGTATTTGTATTATTGTTTTGATTTTGTTGTGAATTATTATTTTGTTGTGTTGCATTTTGATTTGAAACAAAAGTGTTATATTCAGAAATTACATTTTTTATCGAAATCTCTCGTTGTTTTAAGATATTTGTTGCTCTCGCTAAATCATCATTTTCCATAGATTTCAAAACTGATAATTCCCCATTTAATCGGTCGATAAATTTTTGTTCCTTAATTTGAGGTTTTAATTCAAGTATCCACGATTGTAATGCATATAAATAATCTTGATTGTGATTATATCTTTTTTGTAATTCCATTGGAAGTCTAGATAATTCTTCAAAAGATGAAGGGTTATATCTTGCTGGCTGAATAGGTTTTGAATACCTATTTACTTGAGAGTAGCTAATAAATGTAAATGCTAAAAAAAAGGTTAAAAAAAGATTTTTCATATCGTTAAATTTAATAAGTTGAATTTATAAATTCGTATTGATTTAGTAAACTATCGTATTTGTAATACCCTTTCATTTTACCGTAGTTATCGAATACCTCATAACGGTTTAGGAGTTTATTCCATTTTTTTATGAGTTTTTGATTGCCATAATTGTCGTATGTTTCGTTTTGATTGAGTAATGTATTATTCTGTTCATAGCTTTGCTGATTTCCATAATTATCATATGTTTCTGTACGATTTAGCAAAGCATTTTTTTTCTCGGTTTTAATCAAATTTCCATAATTATCATAATATTCAATTTGATTTAGTAAGGTGTTTTCTTTTGCATAAGCCACCAGATATCCATAAGAATCAAAAAATTCTGTACGTTGAAGTAAACTATTATATTTTTGTGTACTCACTTGTCCAATTCCGATTTGTACAATAAAAAGTAAAATCAGTGTTGCTAAAATTAATTTCATTTTTTTCATAGTTTATTTTTTTTAAAAGTTAAATATAGGCATATTTGCCTACATATTAATACTAATACTCTACGAATTTTACCTTGTGGAGTATATAGATGATTCAGCGTTTTTAATTGACTTTGGTAAGAACCTTAGAAAACACAGAAAATTAAAGGGTTTTACCCAAGCACAGCTTGCCATTGATTTGGGCGTTGAAATTTCCCAAATAAGCAGAATTGAAAGAGGTATTATTAATACTTCGATTGGAAACATTAACTTCATTGCTAAAGTTTTAAAAATTGATATAAAAGATTTATTTACTTTTTAAAACCAAAAATTATACTTAATCTAATTTAATAACTAACTACCAGTTTCTCCTAATACTTTTGATAATTAGCAACTTTTTAATGTTTTAGAAACATTCTAAAACATTGAATTGAGCAATTTTATATATGAATTTTTAGCGGTAATTTTTTATTCAATCAATCTGTCAATCTCATTTTCTAGCTTTGCTAAAATCACTTTTTGTTGACTGACATTTAAGGTTTCACAGATAAATTTACATAATTTTGTTTTGTCTAATTCTCTCAAAATACTCTCTGCGCCATAATTATCTATTTTTGTTCTTTGTTTGTAAAAAGTCTGAACATCTATGTTTTCGTTAATTGTTAAGAGGTTTTCAACACCAATTTTGAAAGTCACATTTTCATTGTTAGTTATCATTTTTCTAATAAAGAGATGTTCAATATTCTCTTCAGGTTTATTTGTATCACTGTCATAAAATAAAACTATTTTCTTGCTAATTTGATCCATATTGGCAGTAAAAAAAGTTTTGGCTTGATTTAATGCGGTATCACCTGTATTTTCTGCATTACCACTTTCGTTTATTCTCCCAATCCATTTAAATTCAATGGGTAATTGTGTTTTTTTAAACACCTCTAGACATTTATTATAATATATCTCATCTGTTTCTCCTTCTAAAAAAACAGTTGTTTTATCAGAAGATAGACTATGTGAAATACTAAACGCTTCTTGAACTATTTTTTCAGTCGACCAACCGAAAAATTTCGCCTCATTAAGGATGATAGTTTTACCATTTTGGTCTTTCTGTAGAATTATTACTTTGTCTTCATTTCTATTAGCATTATGTAATATAAATGGCGAATGTGTTGAAATAATTATCTGTGAAGTTTGTTCTCCGTTATTATTTGTAAATAGTTTCTTGAAGAAACTAAGAACCTTAAGTTGCCAATTTGGATGAAGACTAATTTCAGGTTCATCAATTAAAATCAATGCACCTTTAGAGCTTTCTTTATCTTTTAAAAGAAAGCTTCCACGAAATACAATTTGTTTTTCTCCAGAGCTTAATTGGCTTATTGACATTTCATTTCCATTCTCCTCGAAAATAATTTCTTTTCTATTACTTATATTCTCAATTCGTTTATATTTTTTTAGAGGAAACATAAAGTCATAGGCAGATGTAAACCTCTTAATTCTAACATCAATTTTATTAAGGTCTATTGGCTGATTAATATTATTTCTTGCCCATTCTGTAAATTCTAAAGCATCCAGACTTTGTACGTCAATCAGCAATTGTGTTATTTCTGTGGCTAAATTTGTATTAGACCTTTGACTTTTTAAATCAGTCCTATCAATGTTTGTTGATGTTACTGTGGATATTAGATTAGGTGTGAAATTTATTTCAACATCTGAAAAAATCGCTCTTAGAAGTCCATTTGTGTCATTTTGGGAAAATAGGTGACCTTCCATGGCTGAGGAAAATCCAGTTTCTGTCATTCCTTTGATTTCGATTTGGTTCCAATTTTCAACTATATTATAATCAATTGAAATGACGAAAATATTGTCTTTGTAATTTGTTGTGAAGTGTTGTTTTGAATTTTTTCCAACTTTTAAAACTTGAATTTCATCGTTTGAAAGTTCAATTTCAAAGGTTCTTTTTTCATCACGTTTATCATTTATTAAAGATAGACTTGAAAACTCAAAAATATGATTAAGTAAAAGTGATTTACCAACACCATTTTCTCCAGCAATAATAATTGTGTTAATGATTTTTCCATTAGAGTCAGTAAAGTCAAATTCTATATCACCAAATAAAGGATTGTTTTTGTAGCTAATTTTTCTAATTTTCATAGTTTGTCTGTAAATATTTCAAATTTACTCTAACGAGTTTTTAAAGATTTGTGCGACTAAAGATTGGATAATTTTCCATCGTAGCAATATTTTTATTGAATGCATGTCAGTTTGTACTAAATCCGATTTGAGCATAAATTATGTACGTCTTAAGCGCTTGCATTTTTCTTTTCTATGTATTCAATGAAGTTCCTATAAGTTTCATCTTTTCTTTCTTCAAATAAATCCAGCAATAGGTTTTTTACTTGGCTTTTATGTTTACTTGTGTAATCAAAACCATTTATAAGACTAAAATTGGAAATCGTAATTTCAAATTCAGCACTTGCTCCTTTGTTGGTAAAATCTCTAAATGAAAATATTACATTACAATTTCCTTCGTGATTACCGTGGTGAAATTTAAATGAGGATTCCATTTCCCAAAATTGTAAGTTTTTATGATATTTTTTGTCCTTAATAAAAAAAGTATCGTGAATTTGTCTACCTTTTAGTTTTAACTCACTTTTATTCATCATCCAATCAATTTCTTTTGGTAATATGATAGAATTATCTGGTTTGAATTCCATATTTATAATATCTTTAAATTCAAAGTACCTACTTTCTGTATATGTAGATAATCTATAGAAAAACACAATTCTGTCTTCATTGTTGAAATCTGAAAATAAGATTTTATTAAGTTTATTGTCTTTTTTGATAAAGTGGTTAGTTTTAAAATGGTCTACTAAAGATTTTTGTAAATTATCTCCGACAAAATTACTTTCAGAAGAAGTATATGTTTTGGTAATTCTTAATTCGTCTGAGGCAATTTTTTCAATTTCTATTTTACCTTTAAATATATTTGTTGACTCATACCAACTTTTGTTTAAATCATTTCTTTCAATTTCATATTCAATTGTCACTTTATCGTTATTCTTTTCTGCAATAGAAATTATTGGTTCAGAACTTAACCAAAAATTCACTCCTTCTGTTGGTATTAAACCACTTATTTTAAAATTTGAAATAGCATCGGAAACAGGTTTTTCAGAGTTCCACGATATTCTACTTGTATTCTTTTTTGTATTATCCTCGCGTGTGTTTTGAAACTCTCTTAAAACGTCAAATTCGGTAGGGCTTAATAATAATGTTGAAATACAAGGAACTAATAATTCTTTATTTGAATGATTGAAAAAAACACCTCTATTTCTTAAAAAGTTTTTTAAGTCCGAATTAGATATATACGTTTGATTTGCAAAACCTCTCATAAGTTCTCCAAATGGCAAAATCTTATCAATATGCTTGTGTTCTTGTTTCATATTAGATTTGTAATGATTTAAAGTTATCATTATAGCTTTCAATGCTAATTTGTTCAGTGAATGTTTCCTCTTCAAATGCACTTTTGGCAATTCTTACATCACTTGAATTTCTTATCTCATTATAATCCGGAAATAGTATTACTATTTTACTTGACCAAGATTTAGAAAGCTCTTTAGATAGACTGATTAACCTTTTTAAATCTTTTATATCAAAAGGTTCTATTGTGTATAAGGCTAAAGTTGTTATTTTGGTAAGTGGCTCCTCTATTCTTAAAGGTAAAATACTAGTATTAATATACTCCACTGGCAAAATTTTACCAAAATTCCTTTTTATAGTTGGAATAATATTTTTTCCTGTATCAGGATAAAAAAAAGTTATGTCAGAATCTTTAAATCTTGAAATCGCATACTTTAAACTACAATATATAAAATCAATTCGTTTATTATCAACGATGTATAAACTATCATAGTTGTAATCCTCAGAAAATCTTAAATTGGCTAATTTGGGAATTAAGTCAGTATAAGATGTTTCATTATTTGTTAACCAAAAAAGTAATCCAACATCTTCACTTTTTGTATAATTTCTAGTTTCAGAAATTATTTCTTTTGACTGTTGGCTTGTCTTAAAGCATTCAATAGCTTTTGTTAAATCTTCAAAATGACTTTTGAAAGCAGAAGAAGGTGAATTTGGATATGGCAAATCACTAAATTTAACAGAAATATTAATCTTTTTTAAAACAGAATCAACGAGAGGTGATTTATATGTAAAGAAAAAATCTAAGCCATGAGTTCGCTTTTTATGACTTTCTTTGGAGCAATTAAATTCAATATTTTGGTGAGCTTTTCCCCAACCGATAAGTTTTAGAAAATTCTCAACCGACTTTTCACCATATTCTCCAATTAATTTTGATTTTTCTCCCATTTGTTAATTATTTTTTCTGTTTTGACTAGAGGTTTAGGCTAGGAAATGTTTTTATTTTATATCAGTTTTTTGAACTTATATTCAGATTTCAATTGCTCTAATTCATTTTTATCAATCAATTTTGTGTTCGAAAGCCACAGAATATTTGCCATAAATTGCTCCTCACTCAATTCAAAGTCAATTAAGAATTCTTTCTTTTTCTTGTTAGAAACTTTAATAAGATAATTTGCAAATTCTAGGACTTTTTCTTCATTAGGTTTATTTCTAAAAAGTCGAATAAGTTTATTTCCATTATTAATCAGAATGTCGTCTTTATGAGGTTTTATATACCCAATTATTGAAACCGCCCCCCAAATAATCGCCATTACAACATAAGTACCTGGTTTTTCAGGGTTACCAAAGAAGTAAATACCTAAACAAATCAGAGTTATTAAACTAGATATTAATAAAAATATTTTTCCAAAAATTACATTATCAGCTTCATATTCAATTTGATTACCAACATCTATCAAATGAATTTTATATTTAAATTTATCTTTTATTGTATTAAATTCAACTTCTACAAATTCATTGTCAGAGTCAATAGAGTAAGTTCTAGTCTCAAATCCTCTTTTTTGTTCAATTCTATTCATAATTTTTTGTATTCATTTTTTCAACTTGTACCCAACTTATTATATCCTTACAAATAACAATCTTGTCCTCAATTGATTTTAGAGGGTGTTATATGGTATTTGCTAATTAAAATTAAATGGATTATTTTAAGCAATTTTTAAACAATTTATTTTATATAAATGTAATCAATTTTTTTAAACAAAAAACCACCCCCCTTTTAGGTACTTAATTTCATTAACTATTATTTATTAACTTTTTTCATCAAAAAAGAATTCATGTATTTTAATTATTTCTCCCCTTCCAATTTGAACTAAATCACCTGTTTCTTTAAGAAAAATTCCAAGTGACTTTTCATTATAAATAAATTTCATATCATTAGAATAATCTGTAACAATATACATATCACCTTCTAGTTTAAAAAATGGAATTTCTAGGTCACCTTTTCCATCTATGCCTTTATTTACTATTTTACCGGAAAGTAAAGCATCATTAACACGTTTGTTATTAGTTTCTCCTGAAGCAACTTTAACATATGAAGTCATCATTTTTAGCCACTCTATTTTATCCACTAAGTGCCATTTCACTTTATTAAAATCTATACCTTGTTCATTTATCCACCCATAGCTTGTAAATCCAAATAAAATTTGCTTCTTACCATTAAGTACAGGTTTATCTTTAGGTTCAAACTCCTGAATGTTAAATATTAAGACAGATACAGCAGACATGTCTTTTAATTTTTTACCATTAAAATCAAGTGTTTTTAAAGAAAAACTAGTTAATTCAGGTCTATTTGAAAGTACCCACTCAGTTCCTGTTAATTCGGCCTGTTCTTTCATTTGTTCTATTGCAGCAACACCTGCACCAATTGCAAGTAGGCCTCCAACAACAGCGGCTGTTGCTGCTCCATTATTTTGAGCTTCAACATTTTTGGGCAATAATATCGATATGATAATTAGAAATGTAAATAACTTTTTCATGTTTTTTATTAATTTTTATTAATTCTACTCTTAAGGATTTTCAAATTACTCCCCGTTTATTTTAGTGGTTTCTGGTCTCCACTATATTTATCCCAACAAAAAAATATCAAAGAGATTAACTCTTTAAGCTTGGATTCACAAAAACAAAAGGAATTTTAGCGATTTTTTTCATAGGGGTAAATAACAACATTAAAACTAAGTAGTTTAATTGAAATTTGTAATGATAATTATCACACACCCAAATTTAAACTCAAATAATAATTTTACATTACGGTAATCCGTAATGCTTATATAAATTATTATGGTTTAGACATAAGATATCCTTAAACAAAAAACCACCCCTTAAGGAAAGAGGTGGTAAAAATTGCTATGAAAAAGATGTAGGTCATAATGCCTACAATTCAAATATAGTAAATTAAATTTATTTATTCATCTTTTTATTCAACTTTTTCATTTCCTCGCTTACCTTCTTTTGAACAACTTTTCCATAATGTGCTTGGGTTATTGCCATACTGCTATGCCCTAACAATTCACTGACAATTTCCATTGGGACATCATTATAAAGCAATACAGTAGAAGCAAAAGTCTTTCTGGCTGTGTGAGTGGTTAACCTTTTATCTATACCCACAATCGTTGCTATTTCCTTTAAATAAGAATTATATAGCTGATTGCTTGGTATTGAAAACAAAAATTCGGTACTATCATCAGAATATTTATCAATTAGTTCTCTAGCTTTTGGCAATAAAGGAATTGCAAAATTACGCTGTGTTTTCTCTCTTTTCATTTCAATCCACAATTTACCATCAAATCCTTTTGAGATATGTTTTTTTTGTAGTTTGCTAATTTCATTATATGCCAATCCTGTGTAGCAACTAAACACAAACCAATCTTTTACCTTTTGCAATCTGATTTGTGCAAATTGGTGTTTTTCTAAATTTGCCAACTCTTTTGAAGTTAAAAACACCACTTCAAGTTTTACTCTTTTGGATGAATATAGCATAAATGGGTCTTTTTCTAAAAAACCTTCAGCAATGGCAACTTTTACAGATTTTCTAAAACGTTGAATTGATTTATTAATAGTAATTTGCTTTTGTGCCTTTTCAACTTTTAAATAATAATCCAATTCTTCTAAAAATTGCAAATTCAACTTTTTTAACGGCAAATCATTCGTTTTATATTTATGTTTAATAAATGATTTCACATTATTTTTGACGTAATAAAACTTATTCCAAGTAACCTCTTTAATCCCCTTCCCTATAAGCCTTTTAAGCTTGATTAAGTAGACTTCAAAGTATTCAACCGTATTGTATTCTTTGGCTGATTTCTTGCCTTTATACAACGTGTAAATGTCATCTACAGTAAAATTTCCTTCCTGAACTTGAAGCAATAAAAAAGCCTTATTAATTTTACTTTTAATAAGGCTTAGTTGTGAATTAACAAATTCAGTTTCATCATATGGAGGTTCAGCTTTTTGATGCTTACTCTTCCAATTTTTAGGGTTTACAAATAATCCTGTAGCAAATTCCTTTCTAATTTTATTATATGTAATTCTACATTTAATTGGACATTCAGCTTTTCTATTGATTTTGGATTTATCAATAATAAATCTTATTGTAATTTTCATAATTTAATGGTTTTTATGGTTTTTAAAAAGTGGGGCACTTTTTTTAATATCTATGCACCGAATAGGGCACCTTTTTTTAATAAAAAAGTTGACAAATTGGCAATTAAAAGAATTGGGAATTGTAGGATGCAATGAATGCATACAATGCAGTAATAACAAGTAAAATGTAATGTTTAGTCCTGTTTAAAATAAAAAAACCACTCAATTTCTTGAATGGTTTTATACGCTTGGGCTCCTCCTCTTGGGCTCGAACCAAGGACCCTCTGATTAACAGTCAGATGCTCTAACCAACTGAGCTAAGGAGGAATTTATCCGCTTTTGCGAGTGCAAATATACAAGGTTTTCTTCTTTTTGCAAGAAATTATCAAAAAAATTTCTTCTTTTTAAATTCTTTAATTTCAATTAAAAGCAACATGTTGTAAATCAACTTAAAACAAGTCGCTTAAATCCGCATTTATTTTAATGGTTTCCCATATTATTCCACAAAAAAGCCATTAAAAAACCATATTTTTACTAGGTTTGGCTAAATATTACTAAAAGTATAATAATTGCAAAATAACCATAATTAAAATGGTGGTTTTGGTAAAAGTTGTATTTTTGCGCTATCAATTAAAACATTGACTACTAACAATACTATGGATAAATTTTCATTTTTAAATACGGTGCACACGGGCTTTATTGCCGATTTATACGACCAGTATTTGATAAATCCTGATACAATAGAACCCAGCTGGAGAAGTTTTTTTCAAGGATATGATTTCGCCAACGAAAAATATTCATTTAAAGACGAAGAAGAAGACAAAGAAAATGCCGCCTTTGAAGTTCCGGAAAATGTACTGAAGGAATTTAAAGTTCTCGACTTAATTAATGGCTACAGAACGCGCGGCCATCTGTTTACAAAAACAAATCCGGTTCGCGAACGCCGGCAATATTTGCCAACGCTGGCCATCGAAAATTTTGGACTGTCCGAAAATGATTTGGATACCGTTTTTGACGCCGGACAAGTTATTGGCACAGGGAAAGCGACTTTGCGCGAAATAGTTAAGCATTTAGAGACCATTTATTGTGAATCTATTGGGGTTGAGTATATGTATATTCGAAATCCAGAAGAAGTAAAGTGGATTCAAAAACAACTTACCACCAACGCCAATCACCCCAGCTACACGCCTGAAACTAAAAAATATGTATTGCAGAAGTTGAATCAGGCGGTGACATTTGAAAACTTTCTGCAAACCAAATATGTAGGCCAAAAGCGTTTTTCATTAGAAGGCGGCGAAACTTTAATTCCTGCTATTGGCGCGGTGATCAGGCTTGCAGCAGAAAATTTTGGCGTAAAAGAATTTGTGTTGGGTATGGCGCACAGAGGGCGTTTAAACACGCTGATAAATATTTTCAGAAAACCGATCCGCGATTTATTCAGCGAATTCGAAGGCAAAGATTTTGAAGATGAAGATATTGATGGCGACGTTAAATACCATTTGGGTTTAACCACACGCAAAACATTGAAAACCGGTAAGGATCTTATTATGAATTTGGTTCCGAATCCTTCACATTTGGAAACTGTTGGCCCTATAGTTCAGGGGATTTCCCGCGCAAAAATAGACAATGATTACAACGGTGACAATTCAAAATTGCTTCCGATTATTGTTCATGGTGATGCGGCAATCGCTGCCCAAGGCGTTGTTTATGAAGTGATACAAATGAGTCAATTGGCTGGTTATTCAACCGGCGGAACCATCCATATTGTGGTGAACAACCAAATCGGATTTACCACAAATTATTTGGACGCCCGTTCAAGCACGTATTGCACCGATGTTGCGAAAGTAACCTTGTCGCCCGTATTGCACGTAAATGCCGATGACGTGGAAGCCGTGACCCACGCCATAGAAATGGCCATGAATTTTAGGATGCAATTCAAAAGAGACATTTTTATTGACTTGCTCGGATACAGAAAATACGGACATAACGAGGGCGACGAGCCACGTTTTACGCAGCCAAAATTATACAAAGCCATTGCAAAACACCCAAATCCGAGAGATATTTACGCGCAACAGCTGATTGCCGAAGGTGTTATTGATGATGCTTATTTAAATAAAATTATTGCTGATTTTAAAGACTTGTTAGAGGAAGAATACCTGCATTCAAAAGAGGTTGAAACTTCAAAAGTAAGAGAATTTATGCAAGAAACCTGGGAAGATTTTACCAGAAGGGGTTTGGAAGCGATGCTGGTTTCCGAAAAAACCGCTTACCCAAAATCGAAACTGAAAGACATCGCCAAAATTGTTTCCACTGTTCCAAAAGGCATTAAATTTTTACGCAAAGCTGAAAAGATTTTACTGGACAGACACCAAATGGTTTTTGAAAATGACAGAATCGATTGGGGAATGGGCGAAACCCTGGCTTACGGAACCTTGCTTCAGGAAGGATTTGACATCCGTATTTCCGGACAGGATGTGGAGCGCGGAACATTTAGCCATCGCCACGCCATTTTACGTGATGAAATTTCCGAAGAACGCATCAATCTGCTGAACATGATTGGCGAAAATCAGGGTAAAATGAACATTTACAATTCCTTATTGTCGGAATACGGCGTGCTTGGTTTTGATTATGGTTACGCCATGGCAAACCCTAATACCCTGACCATTTGGGAAGCCCAGTTTGGTGATTTCAGCAACGGCGCCCAAATTATTTTCGACCAATATCTATCGGCTGCGGAAGATAAATGGAAATTGCAAAACGGAATTGTGGTGTTGTTGCCTCATGGATATGAAGGACAAGGATCTGAGCATTCATCTGCCCGAATGGAGCGTTTTCTGCAATTATGCGCCATTGACAATATGATTTTGGCCGATTGCACAACGCCGGCAAATTTTTTCCATCTGTTGCGTCGTCAAATGAAACGCGATTACCGAAAACCGCTTATTGTGTTTACGCCAAAAAGTTTGCTCCGCCATCCGGCCGCAACTTCTTCATTGGATGATTTTTCCAACGGCAGTTTTCAGGAGGTTATTGATGATAACATCGACAAAAAAAATGTGACCAAATTGGTGTTTTGCACCGGCAAATTTTATTATGATTTATTGGCCGAACGCACTTCGTTGGAAAGAAATGATGTGGCGCTGGTAAGAATTGAACAGCTATTCCCTTTGCATTTGGAAAAACTGCAACAGGTAATCGACAGCTATCCGAAGGTGAAAAAATACGTTTGGGCACAGGAAGAACCTGAAAATATGGGCGCCTGGAGTTTTATGCTGCAACGCTTCAGGCTGGTAAATTTGGAAGTGGCATCGCAAGCTTTTCATGCGGTTCCGGCAGCAGGTTCTTCTGCACGTTTTAAGCGAAGGCACCAACGCGTGATTGATAAAGTATTTGAAACTCAACAATAAATTAAGTTTAAATTATTTTCTTCGGAAGAAATTTAAGTCAGAAGAAAGATAAAAAAAAATTAAAGAAATGATTTTAGAAATGAAAGTTCCCTCACCGGGAGAGTCTATCACAGAAGTAGAAATTGCGGCCTGGCTAGTTAAAGATGGCGATTATGTAGAAAAAGACCAGCCCATTGCCGAAGTGGATTCCGACAAAGCGACCCTTGAATTGCCTGCGGAAGAAAGCGGCATTATTACGTTGAAGGCTGAAGAAGGCGACACGGTAAGAGTTGGTTCGGTTGTTTGTTTAATCGATTTAGACGGGAAAAAACCAGTTGACGCAAAACAGGCTGCAGCAAGCAGTGAAAAAACCTCAGAAGAAATTGAAGAAAAACAAGCTGAAAAACCTTTTGTGGCAAGTGTTGTCGAAAAAACATACGCAAGCGGCACAGCTTCTCCTGCAGCAAAGAAAATACTGACAGAAAAAGGAATTGCGGCTTCTGAAGTTTCAGGAACCGGCAAAGACGGCAGAATCACAAAAGACGATGCCGTAAACGCTGTGCCAAGTATGGGAACGCCAGCCGGAGGATCGCGCAGCAGCGAACGCACAAAACTTTCTATGCTTCGCAGAAAAGTGGCGGAACGATTGGTTGCCGTAAAAAATGAAACTGCCATGCTTACCACTTTTAATGAAGTGGATATGAAACCTATTTTCGACTTGAGAAACGACTATAAAGAGGCATTTAAAGAGAAACACAATGTTGGATTAGGGTTTATGAGTTTCTTTACTTTGGCTGTTGTAAGGGCTTTAAAATTATTTCCTGATGTTAATTCCATGTTGGATGGCGATTATAAAATTTTGCACAACTTCATGGATATTTCCATCGCGGTTTCCGGCCCGAAAGGCTTGATGGTTCCAGTAATCAGAAATGCGGAAAATCTTTCTTTCAGGGGTGTGGAAAATGAAGTAAAACGTTTGGCTTTAAGGGCAAGAGACGGACAAATAACGATTGATGAAATGACCGGAGGCACTTTTACCATTACGAACGGCGGTGTTTTTGGTTCCATGTTGTCAACGCCAATTCTTAACCCGCCCCAAAGCGGCATTTTAGGAATGCACAACATTGTTGAAAGACCCATTGCCGTTAAAGGTGAAGTGGTAATCCGGCCAATTATGTATGTTGCCTTGTCTTACGACCACAGAGTTATTGACGGAAGGGAATCTGTAGGGTTTTTGGTTGCCGTTAAGGAAGCATTGGAAAATCCGGTGGAAATTTTAATGGACAACAATCCTAAAAAAGCGTTGGAATTGTAAGATTCTAAAAATATTTAATAATAAAAAAACCGAGCAAATTGCTCGGTTTTTTTATTATTTATTATTGAGCAGACAATTTACGGCCCTCCAAAAGAATGGGCAGCTTGCGACCTGTACATACAATAATTTATTTAAAATTTATACACCAGCTTTTTTAAATACAGACATTTTTTCTCGTAGTTAATTATGGCACTTCCTTTTTCAAGAATGTCGGCACCAATAATGCCGTCAACAGCTTCGGCATGATGTTCTGTCAGTGCAGTATTAACGTGATTTAAATCGAGCAACACAACCGTGAATTTTTGGTATTTCCATTGGTTAATCTCAATGCTGTTTTTAGAAGAAATTTTTGTTTCCATGCCAATTGCACCCGCACCGGCAGCCTTTGTGGCTGAATCTTTCACCACAAGTTTAAATTTTTCGGCCAAATTGATGTCGATACATGAATTTGAAGCGCCGGTATCTAAAATAAACCGACCTTTTACATCATTTAATTTTGCTTTAAGTTCAAAATGATTGGTGTTAATCTTTTTGAGTTTTATTTTGGCATATCCTTTTCTCAAAAGAATGTTGTTAAATTCCATCTATTTGTATTTAGGGCAAATTTACCGCTTTTTTTATAAGAAAATAAGCGTCTGAAAATGAAACAAAAAAAATACCGTCTCAAAAAAGACAGTATTTTTATATGATTTAACTAATTTGTTATTCTACTTTAAATGCGATTGGCAAACTGTATTTTACACCCACTGCACGTCCGCGTTGTTTACCTGGAGTCATTTTAGGCAATGATTGCACAACTCTAATGGCTTCCGCTTCCAATCGTTTGTGGGGTGCTCTAGCCTGAATATCTGTAATCTCTCCTGTTTTATCAATTTTGAACATTACGAATATTTTTTTAATACCTGGGGTTAATCCTAATTCCGATGCCAAATCTGCATTAAATTTAGAATTCACGTGTTTAGATATCTTATCCTGCAAACATTCTTTTAATTCTGCTTTTGAGCCTTTACATCCTGGAAATACAGGTACATCTTCAATAATTGCGAAAGGAACATCTTCCGTAACTTCTTCATCCACACTTGCTTCAACGATTTTCGTAACTTCAACAGCTTCATCTTGATTGGTTTCAGTAGATTTAATTACTGTTTCCTCAATTTCTTTTTCATCCTCTACAATTTCTATCCTATCTGGTGTTGGAGGTGGCGGTGTTTTAACTTCCGGTGGTTTTACTTGTTCAATTTCTATAGTTTGCTCCTCTTCCTCTGCTATTAAGCCAGCAGGGCCAAGTTCAGCAATAACTCTATCATACGTCTTCTTTTCAATGGCTAAATACACCACTAAAAGAGCTAAAACCAAACCTAACTGCATAAACAATTTGGTATAGATCTCTAAATTTGCTTTCGGGTTCTTTTTGACTTGCATCTGTAAAATTTTTTATAGGTTGCTAATTTAATAATTTAAATATATTATACAAGTATATTTTTCAATTCATATGTAAATTTTATTTGATTTTTAGGTATCAACTGAAATTTACATATATTCTGGCCTCCTGGTCAGATTGGTTCGTCGGTTTTTGTGATGCGAACTCTTATGTTCTTCTCATCTTATTTTTTTAAAAACAAGCATAAAAAATAGGGTTGCAACAATAATTCCCGCAAAATTGGCAAAAACATCATATAAATCTGCTTGCCGGTTGTTGGTAAATACACCTTGTAAAATCTCAATAATTATGCCATAAATAAAAACAGCCATCCCTATTGAAAAAGCTGATTTCCACTGATACGTTTTTGGTTTAAAGGTTAATAACCAACCTGTGGTTAAAAGACAATAGCCTAAAGCGTGCAAAATTTTATCCGAAATCTGCAGGCCTATCCCTAAACCATTATTAAGAGAAATTAGACTTCCAATTGCAATTGCAATTGTTAAAAGGGTGGCAACGTAAAAAAAATAATTACGCGCCAATCAATTCTGCGTATGCTGAAGCCGACAATAATTCATCAATTTGAGAAGCCTCTGAAATTGAAATTTTAATCATCCATCCTTCACCATAAGGATCGGTATTTACTTTTTCAGGCTCGTCAGCCAACGCTTCATTAATTTCAATTATTTCCCCTGTTATAGGCATAAATAAATCTGAAACAGTTTTTACGGCTTCTACCGACCCAAAGACTTCTTCTTTCTCAATTGTTTCATTTAAAGTATCAACATCTACATAAACAATATCACCCAATTCGCTTTGTGCAAAATGTGTAATGCCTATTGTTGCTGTATTGCCTTCAATTTTAATCCATTCGTGGTCTTTAGTGTATTTTAAATCTGCTGGAATATTCATTATTTTAATTTATTTAATTTACTGATTAATTTATTGTTTAATTACCAAATATATACCTTACACTTAATCCCGAGCTAACCGACTGTCTTGGGAAAGTTGTTGAAATTGCGTATTGGGAGGAACTTTGGTCGAAGTAAAAAGAGGTTGTTAAATTTTTACTTACCGCATAATCTGCAAAGAACTTCAGCGACAATAAACGTTGCCCGCCTGTAACCTGATCGTTATCTTTATCTATTGCCCTGATAATTGTTTCATTGTCTCTTAAGGAAACATCGGCCCGCAAATCCAAATCGCCCTTCAATTTTGTCAACTCGCCTCCAAATCTAAATTTCATGGCCAAATCTTTAATTCTGTACCCCAATCCAACCACATATTCGGTGCCTTTTATCTGGGTAATTGTGTTGTTGTTAAAGTTTAAAGTAAGCCCTCTGTCCTTGTTAATTCGACCGCTGAAAGATACGGAATTTTTCATTTTCACATCAACTTTTATCAGAGGAGAAAATTCTTCCAGTAAATTGACATTTGTGAAGATGGTTTTGTTAACATAATTCCCTGCTATGTCGGTTTCTGCATACGGATTGTCGCTGTTATACGCCAAATTATTGCTGAAACTTGTGATGGAATATAGCGAATTATAGCTGTGCGTTACCAAAAAACTTCTGAAATTTTCCTTAAACCAACCAATTTTCATCAATCCTTTATATGTTAATTTCCAACTTGGAATGGGCACATCCCTGAAAGCGCCCAATTTTACCTTAGCCGCATCTTTCCCTGAATAGGCTGCCACAAATGCCGGCAACATCACCTGTTCGCTTGTTTCCCCAAAACCGATTATCGGCTGTCCGGTATTTGTTGCCAAACGTTGCGCAATAATTGCCCGGTTATTTTTAAATTCTTCAAAAGTGACATCAGGGTTGGTAAACGCTGTTTTTAACATATTGTGGCTAATACTGAAATTTCCGTATTGGGTAATTGGAGAATTTGTGTTTAATTGGTTATTCACCACATCCAATTGTTGCGAGGTGTTTTTTGTGTAGGTTTTACTTCCCCTAAATTCGATGTCTAAATTTGGGGACGGTTCAACGGTGATGGTGGCATCCAGTTTGTTTAAATGCGTTTGGCTGAATGTTCTGTTGAAATATGGATCATTGATGTCTCGCGACAATAACCAGCCATTTTCAACCGCTCTTTGTCTGATGTCAATCTGGCTTCCAAACACAAATCCGAATGTTGGCGCAAGACTGCCGCTGTAATTGTCGCGTCCCAAAAATCCGATTTGTGGCATGTATCCAGGCAAATATGTTCCATTATTTTCGGCATAATTAATCCTTGCTTTTTTAACTGAAGTTAATATGTTGTAAAAAGTCTGTCCAATTTCGGCACCCACGGATTTGTTCTTTTTGGCGGCGCTATTTTGGGGAACTTCAGGCGTTTTTGAATCTTCGGCATCGGCCTTGGATTTTTTATTCAAAAGCTTATCAATTCCGATAGTTTTGTAAAAAGCGTTAAAATCCAAATCCACGCCAATGGTATGCGTGTTCGCATTTTGAATTACATTTCCAACTTTATCAATATAGGTTTGTGAAGATGCCTGCCAGTCAAAATCGGCTGTATAGGCGTAATCTGCATTCACAAATTCCAAGAACGGAAACTTATTTAAAGGTATTTTGTAGGTTCCGTTTAATGTTTGGTGGTAATGGTCCGGTCTTCCTACGGTAAAGAAATTGTCAAATAATTTTATGTCATCCGTTGCGCTGAAATCATCATAAATATAATTGTTGGCCGCCCTAAAATTAAACTGCAGCGATTTTGTTAAATTGTACCCAATTCCATAATCCCAGTCAAACATAAAATGACGTTGTCTCAGCACCGGCAATTCCGGCAAGCCTTCAATCAAACTTCTTGATAATTGCTCATTATACCTTCTGATGATATTTGAATTTACGGAAATTGTTGAAGGCAATAAATTCACGTTAAAATCTTTAATGAATTTTAAATATTTACCATCCAGTGCGCCCACGTTTTTAAATGGTTCAATGGTCTTTTCATTGAAAGCAAAATTATAGTTGGCAGAAGTCCGCACATTTTGGTCGCTATATTTTTGGACATTGTAATCTTTATGGTAAGTTTCGTTATAGGCATAAGAAACCGATAAATTTTCAACGCTGTAAAAACGCTTTTTATTCTCTGAATTTGGGTTGAATTCTTTACTGACATTGATTAAACTGATGCTTCTTCGCTTGGTATAATCTTGGGCGTTTTTGCTGTTTGGATTGATGTCTTTTGCATCTTCAAACAATACATCCTGATATTGCGGATCGTATTTCGGATCTTTAAACTCTTCGGAAACACTATAATTGAAAGGCAATCTTATGCCCCAATCTTTTGGCAACAGTTTTCCGAAATTCACATTGGTAACCACGTCATACAATTTCGTGTCTTGCTGGCTTCGTTCATTTACGCGCTGTTCAATGCCACCAAATCCTTGCGTTTCCATTCTTCCGGTTACGGCCACATCCGCAAAATCGGCGAAATTTGCATCGGCGCTTACCACGGCTGCCCATCCGCCTTTATTGTCGAACTCCGATACCCGCATTTCATTAAACCAAATCTCAGCACTTTGATTGGTGGTTGTCACATTTTTTACGCCCAACATAATGGTTTTGATGTTCGCCAAATTCGGATTTCCTTTTACCCGAATATCGTAACCTTCCAATCCATCAATGGGTGAAGGTGCATTTACTGCTGGAAACAATACATTTGGGGCAATACCGGCTTCAAATCGCAACAATTTAAGTTTTCCCAAATATTCCAAAAAGGCATCCAAATTGTTTTCTTCCGGCCAAATTTCTATCGGTGTTGTTACGCCGTAATCAGATACCGTCATTAATTTTTCCAACTGATAATAGTTGTCGTTTAAATCACTTCCTATTCTGATAATCGCTTTTAATTCATTGTCCTGAACCTGCGGTTTTGTTTGAACGCCTTCGGCATGCAAAAACAATTTCAAATGTTTGTACATTCTTAAATCTACCCTTACATTTTTAAATATTGCCCTGGTTTCTTCAGGTTCAAGATCGGTGACTTTTAACGATAATGATTGCTCATTTTGTTTTTGTAAAGTAGTGGTTCCCCTTAAAATTTCACGCTCAATTCCCGGAGGCAATACATAAGGAATTGGACTTCTGCTTTCGTTTTCCTGAATATTCACCACGCCTACCTGAAAGTTTTGCAGTTGTGCATTTGTTAAATCTTGTGGCGGCACAATCACTTCATCCAATGTTTTTGTGTAACGTCTCCAATCGCCGCGCACCAACTGCAACTCCCCAAAACGCAACACCACCGGCATTTTAAATTTGGTTAAAAATATTCGCATAAAACGAATGGTATTAAACCCTGTGATATTGTTGACAACCTCATCCGGACTGCCAACCTGAATCCTGAATTGCAACCACCTAAATTCCTTTTCACTGCCGTCTTCCAGCGCAACTTTCACTATTTTTTCATCAACAATATTGTTTTGCCCAATAACCAAATCGTTTTTATTTAAAGACACTTTGTATTGATAATAGCTTTCAACCGTATTCATGGTTTGGTCTTTATTGATGTCTTCAACATCCGGAAATGTTGTTGCTGAAGTTGGATAACTTTCGGTTGATAAATTATTGGTTGGCGAATTTCCCTGTGTATTGTTAAACTTTTTGTAGCGTGTTAAAATCGAGGCATTGTTGGCATCGTATTCCGAACTTCTGAAATAGCTGTAATTGTCATTCGCAGGATCGGGGCCAAAAGCAGTTCCAAACAATTGGGTTTCTTCGGTATCATTCAATCCGTCAAAACCAATATCTTGGCTTAAACGTTCCTCATCTTTGTCGCTGAAAGCGTACAATAAAGATTGGTTGGTGGGAATTTTACCCCAAACAGTCGGTTCGGTGTTGCTGGTGCTCAACGGATTTTCAGGCAAACCGTTTTCGTACATTTTTCTGCCGTCTTTTAAAATATCTTCTGAAACGTTTCCAAGGTTAAAATAAACTTCCCCAACCTGGTTTTCGGGATCGTTCGGATTTACTCCGGCAGGCAATCCTTCCGCATTTGTGATGGAATAATGGTCGTAAGGATCCATCAGCCAAAATTGGATATATTCAACGTTTGATTGTTCAAAGTTTGTGGTGGTCAATGGCCTGGTAATCCCTGCCCATCTGTCTTCCGGATTGGTGAATTTTCCATCGGCGCCCAAATTGGCCGTGTCATAATTATAACTTCCCCTTTCATTCGGAAAATAAGCCAAATCCAAAGTTCTCACTACGGTTGACTGGGTTAAATCCAAGTCTTGTTCAGGAAATAATTCTTCGTACCTGATTCTTCTGATTTCCGCACGTGAAAGTTCTGTATTGTCAATGTTTCCAGGCTGTAATGAGGAACCTCCATAAAAAAGCGGATCAACGGTGTACCAGGCCAATCTGGCTCTTTTGTATCCGTAAGGAAGTCCGGTGATATTTCCGCCCAAATCAAATTGCGTCTGGTATTGCGGCGTACTGGCCATATACCATTGTTGAATTGTTTTTATTTCTATAGGAATTTGCGAGCCTTCAAAATCATCTACATAAGAAGTGGCTTGTCCGTCTAACTCAATTCTTTTTGGCGAACCCGGAATTAAATAAGCAAAATCTCCCCGAATCGAAAAATTTGAAGGAACATCCGTATCCATATTTGGCAGTTTGTTCACCCATTTTGTAAATTTCGGAACTTCTGTTCCAAAGCTTGCGTTCAATCCAAAAATGGTGTTGTTAATTGGTTCTTGACCGAACAATGCCTTTTGTGTCAATGGCTTTTCATTTAAATTTAAAATGGTGGCGCCGGCAATAAAATTCTCGGAAAACTGATGCTCCACATTAACACCCAAAAAACTTTTTGTCTGTAAATTGAAGGTCGCATTGTTTTCAACAGAAACTTCAATTGGCGCATTGGAAGCTTCCAAACTTGGGTTGATAATCTGCACTCGTCCCATTTGATAATCCACCACATAATCAATGCCTTCAACCAATTCCCTTCCGCCGGAAGTCACCCTAACCGAACCTTGTGCCACATTAAAAGCGCCTAACGGAATGCCATTGGCACTTTCAGATTTATGATATCCTTTTATTAAATACTTGTCTTTTTGCTGAAAATTATTTTTTGCTTCGGATTGCGTAATTCGGTACAGTTCATTAAAAATATAAGTTTCATCGGCAGTGTTGGTCAATTTCGATTGCAGATCTTTACCGAAAGGTTCCACATTCGGGAAAATAATATAGCCTTTTTCCGAATTTACCGTAGCGCCTTCCACATAATCAAAATAGCCGTCGCCTTCGGGCGTGTAAAACAAACTTTGGTCCAGCCTGTCAACATCCAATAAATTCAGCAAAGTTTTGTCGGAAATACTTGGCGTTTGCGCATTTTGCAAAACGTTTATTGGCACTCCGGTAGCGTCATCCGCATACAACAATTCCAACCTGAAACCATCGCGCTGCATTCGGTAAGTTTGCAAAGAATAGATGTTTTTCATCATCAAATCCCACAGCGGAATTTCGGTGCTGATAATTTCACTTCGCAATAATTTTACCACTATATTTTCTGGGGCAATAATACCGTCGCTGGTAAATTCACCCACTTTATATACTTGGGAATCTCCGCTTACAGTATATTCAAAAGCCACCGCAAGCACATCAGAATCGGCCAATCTTCTGTTTAATGAAATAAAACCCAATTGCGGATGAACCCTAAATTCATCAGGCCTTAATTTGATGGCATTTTCCAAAACCGAATAATCTCGGCCCTGTTGCATGGCAAAAGGCGAAAGTCCGTTGCTTACTGTTGAAATATTGCGAACCGGATTTGTGGTTGTCAATATGGATGAAATGTCGTTGGCGTTGTTCGAAGGAAAAATGGCGCCCGGAACCGGCGTTACGTTGGCCGGACCAATATTTGACGGATCACCTTCCCCAATATCGGAAAGTGCGACAATATTCCTGATGTCAATGGTTGTGGCGTTTCTGTTGGTGACCCAAACTTCCACTTTTGTGATATTTACGGCACTGTTAATTAACGGATAATCTTTTAAAGCGGTGTTGTAAACATCCCTAAAATATTGAGACAGAAAAAAGTGCCGATTTTCATCATAATCTGTTGCCTGCAGCTCAAATTCCTGAATGGTGGAACCGCCTTGCGCAGCCACCGTTTTTGTTTGTGATTTTTGTTCCGCAAAAACGCCCGTAACGGTTGTTTTTCCAAATTGCAGTTCTGTTTTAACCCCAAACAAGCTTTGTGCACCCACAATTAAGGAGTTTTTTAAGGGCATGCTTACATTCCCGACTTCAATTTTTTGAAGAATATCATCTTCCGTTGGCGTGTATTCCAACTTTATCTGATTCTGGAAATTGAAGGTAGATTGTGTGTCGTATTGTGCGCTCACCTTTAACTTGGTTCCCACTTTCGCTATAATACTGGCGCTAATTTCCTGGTTAAAATCGAAGGTGAAACTTTTTCTGTTGCGTTCCGACAATTGCGGATTGTCAACTTTTTGATACAGCATTCCCAACTTCACCAATACGGATCCCTGCGGATTTACCTCGATGGTATTTCCTCCAAAAACGGATTGAAAAAAATCTGATTTTATGTAATACGTTGGCAATAAGTTCTTTTGGGCATCGGCGCTTCCGGCTTTTTTGCTGTTGGTTGCGCTAATTTTGCTTTTGTAGTAGGCAAGCATGTCCTTTTTCAGTTGGTACTGTTTATACTCATCCTGAGTCATAAAAATTGGATACTGCACATAATACTCTCCAATTTTTTCAACAATCATATATTTTCCCAATTCGGTATCGTAAATAATTTCCGATTGCTTTGGGTCGGTTAAATACAAACTTCCTTCCTGAAATCTTTTAAACGGATATTTTAATTTTATGGTATCAGTAGCTTTCCCAACAATTGTAGTGTCGGTTGGGGTTAAAATAGGAGACGTTTGGGCTTTAACTGCTGAGAGAAAAAACCAAAAGAAAAAAAATAAAATATATGTTTTAAGTATATATCGCTTGTTTTTCAAATCCTATAAATTTTTCAATGCGTTTTTTATTAAAACTTCAACGCTTACGGTTTTATCCTCAAGCAGTATTTTATCCACTACTTTTTCTACCTGTTTTCGATTAAATCCAAGCACTTCCAATGCTGATAACGCTTCATTTTTAATCGTATTGCTTTGGCTGATGTAAACTTCATCAATGGCATAAGTTTTAGAAATTTTGTCTCTCAAATCGACCAAAACCCGTTGTGCAGTTTTAACGCCGATTCCTTTTACGGACTGAATAACACTCACATTATTTGAAGCGATGGCCTGTTGAATTTCATCTGTGGTCATGGAAGACAACATGGTTCGGGCAATACTTGGCCCGACCCCTGAAACTGAAATAAGCAATCTGAAAATTTCGCGTTCTGTTTTGTTGATAAACCCATATAATGTATGCGCATCTTCCTTGATAGAAAGATGCGTATACAGCATAACAAATTCATTGTCCGGGAGCTGAGAATATGTATTAAGAGAGATGTTTAGCCAGTAACCGACGCCGTTAGTTTCTACAACGGCAAATGTTGGGTTTTTTTCAACTAATTTCCCTCTTATGTGCGTTATCATATTTCATTTTTTCTATTGTCTCCCAAATGTAGTAAAATATTACTTAATATTCATTTTTTCCTGAGCATGAACAATCGCAACACAGGCTATATTTACAATCTCGTCAACGCTTGCACCAAGTTGAATAATATGAACCGGTTTTTGAAGTCCCATAATAATTGGCCCAATGGATACAATTTGGTCAAACTCTTTCATTAGTTTATACCCAATATTTGCTGATTCCAAACTTGGAAAGATTAAACCATTTACTTTTTTGTCGGTTAGCCTGGAAAAAGGAAATTTATCTTTCATTAATTTAGGATTCAACGCAAAGTCGGCCTGAATTTCACCATCCACATTCACTTCCGGATATCTTCTGTGCATAATTTGAACAGCTTGTGCAACTTTATCGGCTAACGGAGATGGAGATGACCCAAAATTAGAAAATGACAACATGGCCAAATTAGGTTCAAATCCGAACATTTTCATGGAAACGCTTGTCATATAACAAATGTTTGCCAATTCTTCTGCGGTTGGTTCTATATTTATTGCGGTATCTGAAAAGAAAATCGGGCCCCTTTTGGTTAACATAATATTTGTTGCCGCAATACGTTTCACTCCTTTTTCTTTGCCAATTAACTCAATCATTGGCTTTACCACAGTTGGATAAGCTCTTGAATAACCGGTAATTAATGAATCTCCTTCGCCTTCATTTAACATCATGGCAGCAAAATAATTACGTTCACGCATTAATTTTTGTGCAGCAAATAAGGTGATTCCGTTACGTTGTCTTTTTTCCCAATATACTTGTGCGTATTTATTTCTGCGTTCTTCTTCTTCATCACATTTAGGATCCAAAATTTGCACATCCGCAGTAAAATTTATTTCCTTCATTAACTCTTTAATGATTTTCTTGTCGCCCAATAAAATAGGTTTTCCAATACCGTCATCATGAATAATTTGGGCTGCTTTTAACACATCTAAATGATCAGCTTCAGCTATAATTATGGTTTTTGGGTCATCTTTTGCACGAGACATGAGCATACGCATCAATTTGCTTCCTGTTCCCAACCTTTCTGCCAATGCTTCTTTGTAACCTTCCCAATCGGTAATTGGTTCCCTTGCCACACCCGATTCCATCGCAGCTTTCGCCACTGCCGGCGGAACTTCGGTAATTAATCTGTGGTCAAATGGTTTAGGGATTATGTACTCTTTACCAAATTTGATATTGGTTTTTCCGTACAAAATATTTAAATGTTCCGGAACAGTTTCTTTGGCCAAGTTTGCCAAAGCGTGAACGGCAGCCAATTTCATTTCTTCATTAATTTTAGTGGCTCTTACGTCTAACGCGCCTCTAAATATGTATGGAAAACCAAGCACATTATTCACTTGGTTAGGATAATCTGAACGACCCGTGGCCATAATAATATCCTTTCTTGTTGCCACTGCCAAATCGTATTCAATTTCCGGAGTTGGGTTTGCCATCGCAAAAACAATTGGATCTTTTGCCATGGTCATCAGCATTTCTGGGGTAACAAGGTTTCCTTTAGAAAGTCCGATAAAAACATCGCAGCCAACCATCGCTTCTTCCAAAGAATGTAAATCCCTGTCGGTGGCAAATTCGGCTTTTTGTTCGTTTAAATTCCCTGCATCTTTTCTGATGACCCCTTTGCTGTCGCACATCACCAAATTTTCTCTTGTTGCACCAATTGCCAAATACAGTCTTGAACAAGAAATGGCTGCGGCGCCTGCGCCACTCACCACAATTTTTACTTTTGCTAGGTCTTTTCCTGTAATTTCAACCGCATTTTTTAATGCCGCTGCGGAAATGATTGCCGTACCATGCTGGTCATCATGCATTACGGGAATGTCCAATTCTTCTTTTAGCCTGCGTTCTATTTCGAAAGCTTCCGGCGCTTTTATGTCTTCCAGATTAATGCCACCAAAAGTGACCGAAATATTTTTTACCGTTTCAATAAATTTCTCCACATCGTGTGTGTCCACTTCAATGTCAAAAACATCAATATCGGCAAATATTTTAAACAACAATCCTTTACCTTCCATCACTGGTTTACCAGCCATGGCTCCAATGTCTCCCAAACCTAAAACTGCAGTTCCGTTAGAAATAACCGCCACTAAATTTCCCTTTGCAGTATATTTATATACATCATCCGGATTTTTTTCGATGGCCAAACACGGTTCAGCCACGCCCGGTGAATACGCCAGCGACAAATCGCGTTGCGTTGCATGTTTCTTTGTTGGAACTACTTGAATTTTTCCCGGACTCGGGTATTGGTGGTATAATAAAGCTTCGCTCTGTTTTTTAGAATCGCTCATAATAATAGTTAATTTAAAAAATCTTAAGTCACAAAGTTAACCATAATTGACATAAAGGAAAGCTAACATTTATCATAGTTTCAAAATAAATGAAAATCGCAACCCATAAAACAGGTTTTTTTGGCGCACTTAATTTTTTAAAAAAGCACCAATAAAAACTATTTAAATGAAGGTTTTAATTTGAAATGGTTTTGTTTTTGAGATGAAATTTTTTTTGAATTTGAGTGATTTTATGAAGAAGATTGAACTTTATTTAACTAAAAAAGCCCCTTAAAAAGGGGCTTCTTACTTTCACTATTATATATTAACCAAACTATTATAATGCTGCTTCAACCAATTTTTTCATGGTGCCATTCTTTTTTAAATCGAGATGCCAGCTAAATGCTTTTTCCATCACATGCGGCGTTTGGCCGCCACGTTTTAGGGCTTCCTCAACATAATCCTGCATTTGCTCTTTGTATTCGGGATGCATACAATTGTCGATTATAACTTGCGCGCGTTCTTTTGGCGCCAAGCCTCTTAAATCGGCCAAACCTTGCTCTGTTACCAAAATATCAACATCGTGTTCTGTATGGTCATGGTGCGAAACCATAGGAACCACGTGAGAAATGGTGTTGTTTTTGGATGATGACGGACAAACGAAAATGCTTAAATAAGCGCTTCTGGCAAAATCTCCCGATCCTCCAATTCCATTCATCATATGTGTTCCGCCCAAATGCGTTGAATTCACGTTTCCGTAAATATCAAATTCTATGGCAGTGTTTATGGCGATAATTCCAAGTCGGCGTATAACCTCAGCTGCATTGCTGATATTTTGCGGCCTTAACAAAATTTTATTTTTATAATCTTTAAAATTTCCAATGAATTTTTTGTAACATTCTTCAGAAACGGTGATGGATGAAGCCGATGCAAATATCATTTTGCCGGCATCAAACAATTCAAAAGTGCTGTCTTGCAATACTTCAGAATACATGGTTAAGTTTTCAAAAGGACTGTTTACAAAACCAGACAATACAGAATTTGCTATTTTCCCGATACCTACCTGAATTGGCAATAAAGAATTGGTGAGTCTTCCTTCTGTCACTTCATTTTCCAGAAATTTAAGAATATGCTGGGCAATGGCAGTGGTGTTTTCATCGGGCGCAGAGATTTTTGCCGGACTGTCAGGGCGATCCGTAAACACAACAGCGATTACTTTTTTCGGATCAATTTTTATGTATTCCGTTCCAATTCGTGTTTCGGGATCGGTAATGGCTATGATGTTTCTGTGCGGATAAGGCTTCGGAATAAACACATCGTGAATTCCTTTAAAAGATAACGGGATAGATACGTTCACTTCAATAATGATTTCATCGGCCAAAGCCGCAAAATTTGCTGAATTCCCTACCGATGTGGTTGGAATAATATAACCGTTTGCATCAATATAAGTCGCTTCAATAATGGCCATATCCACTTTTGGCAAATGCTGGTTGTGCAACATTTCCGCCGTTTCGCTTAAATGTTGGTCAACATACAACACTTCGCCCGTATTGATTGATTTACGCAAAGTTGGATCGGCCTGAAAAGGCATTCTTTTATAAATAGCATGGTTTTTTGCCAAATCTGCATCGGTATCATATCCAAGAGAAGCCCCGCTTAAAAGGGTAATTTTCACATCTTCTGTTTCGGCTCGTTTTGCAAAAGCAGGCAATACGGATTTGCTGTCTCCGGCTTTTGTAAAACCACTTACCCCAACAATTGAATTGTTTTTAATAAATTTCGCAGCCTCTTCAGGCGTAAAAATTATATTCTTATAATGCTCGAAAAGAATTCGCTCCATCCTTACTTCTTTGTTATTTTTCATAAGTGACATATTTTTGTTTTTTATTTGCCTTCCGATAGATCAGGAACAATTCGCATATTTTTATTTGAGTTCATATATTGTAATGATTATGCTCATTTCATACCAAATATTTAAAAAATTAGCACTAATTTGCTCAAATAAAATGAAAACCAATTCATTTAGGGATGCAATGTAGCAATTCTGTACGTTAACCATATATTTAAAATGGTCAATGATTTATTCAATTCTGCCAAATGAAAGAAAACGAAACCAAAGAGAAATATTATTTAACCGAAGTTGATAAAATTGACAGCAGTATTTATTGTCATCACGATTTGATGGGCGAGATTTTTATTGAGATGCATTTTCATAAAAAAGGACAATTTATTTATACTGAAGGCGGCATTGTTTACATAAAAACAGGAAATAAAACTCACTTTTTGCCCGCAAGGCATTATATGTGGATTCCTCCCGATGTTGAACATGCCATTTATCCCAGCACTCCTGAGGTGATTATGCGCAACTTGTATTTCCCGACAGAAAAAACTGATGCCCCATTTTATCAGCAAGTAGGGATTTACCCGATGAATGAATTGTTGTGGGAATTGTTGTGCTATACGCGAAAATGGGATGGCGATATTCTTGAAACTGACCCAAAAAGATTTCCTGTGGTGGCAGCTTTTAAGGTTTTGTTGGCGCAAATTTCAACCGCTCCATTGATGCTGACGCTTCCGCGTCCAAAAGATCCCAGACTGGAAAAAACCCTGGTTTATTTAAAAGACAATTTAGACAAAAATGTTTCGCTGGCAGAAATTGCTTCTCATTTAGGAATGAGCGAACGCTCCCTTCACAGGTTGTTTAAAAGTGATGTAAAAATGACTTTTATTCATTATTACACCTTGCTCAGAATGTTTAAAGCGATGGAATATGTGCTTGAAAAGAAACACACCATCGGCGAAATTGCGTTGATGGTTGGTTACAGCAGTTTACCCACTTTCAGCAATACTTTTTTAAAGATATTAGGAAAAAGACCTTCAGAATATATACAAGGAAACCGGATTTATCTGAAATAAATCAAAATTTATAGGCTAAATAAAATCCATAGTTTTCCTCATTGATCTGAGGGTAAAAAGAGACGTTTTCTGAATTTTTAAACGGATTAAATTTCTTAAAAGGCTCAAAATGATACACCAGTTCTGTGACAATTATTCCAATTCCAGCACCTGCCAAAACATCCGACAGAAAATGTCTGTTGTTGATCATTCTAAAAGCACCCGTTGTTGTTGCAAAAGCATAGCCACTATAGGCTAAAACCGACGAAGTATCTTTAAACTCATTGAACAATACCGTGGCATAAGTAAAAGCAGTGGTAGTGTGTCCTGACGGGAAAGAATACGGCAAACCGTCGGGGCGCGTTTTTTTAAAAATGGTTTTTAAATTGCCTGTTACGGTGTAGGAAACCAAATTTGAGATGAACAGATATTTTGTTTGGTCGAACCAATGATTTTTAGCTTTTACACCAAAAACATCGGCAATATACATTTCTGCAACAGGCACCAACACTAAATAATCATCTATATGAAACACATAATCATTTCCAACTTTATTGCGCAAATCAGTTTGTAATCTTCTTTCAAAATCGCTGTTGTTAATAAGTAAGCCAACACCTATTAAACTTATGGGAACAATGCTTTTTTTTAAGAAATGCGTAGATTTTATGCTGTCGGTTTTAGAAACATTCAGCGATTGCCCCTGAACACCAAAGGTGCTGAGAAAAATTAAAATATAAGTTATTTTCATTTTTTATGAAAAAAATTTAACACCATAAATTTCCTGTTTATTAAAACATCCCGTTTTCGTTGATCATTTCAGCAGGGGCAGCTTGTGCAAAATCCCAAAGTTCCACAACTTTGTCTCCTTCAAAACGAAAAATATGCATCACGGCATAATCTGTATCTTTCGGATTTTGCCGGAAACGAGAATGCACCGCCACCAAATCGCCGTCTTCCAAAGCGCGTTGAATTTCAAAAATTTTGTTGGGGTTCATTTTAGCGTCTTCTTCAATTGCTATCATTAAAGTATTGGCATCGCCCTTGAAATAAACATTGTGGTGTTTAAAATCTTTCCCAGCATAAAGTTTAAATGCTTCTCTTGATTTACCTGCTGAAGCAAGTTTTAAAAAGTGCTGGGCGGTTTCTTTTTTGGTTGGCATAGGTGTTTTGATTTATAATTTTTTGAATTGTGTTGTATTTTATTTAGCAATTTTTTTAAATATCTGCCCTTTTAAAATTGCGTCATATTTCTTGTCACATTATATAAATCTGTCGTAAATTTTTTAGCACCTTGGCTGTTTAAATGTCCACAATTAACAAATAATTTGTCATCATATCCTTTTGAAAAGTCAACAAGATTTGGGACTTTATTAATTAATTTATTAATGTAATCCATGTTTTTTGTTTTACTGCAATATGGTGAAACATAAAATATTAATTCTATTTTGTTTTTCTTGCATAGGTCAATTATCTCATCAAGGATAATGTTGTTTTTAGCTATTTCTT
This sequence comes from Lutibacter sp., assembly GCA_036567345.1. Classification (GTDB taxonomy): domain Bacteria; phylum Bacteroidota; class Bacteroidia; order Flavobacteriales; family Flavobacteriaceae; genus Lutibacter. Next base: position 228 of record DATCUQ010000034.1, on the reverse strand, counting down.
TAGGCAAACTGCCTCCAATTAATGGAAGTGTATTGCCAAACTTTGGTGTAAACCCAATACTTGGATTGATTCGAGGTTTTTTATTAATAAGGCACCTTACGCAAAAATAGGATAAATATTTATAATTTTAACATTTGAGATGTTGATAACTTTTAGCAGAGAATACAATGGAAAATTTTGCAGATTTATACAGTGATTACTTGATATGTTCTACATCATATACTACCG
>DATCUQ010000033.1:0-1792 GCA_036567345.1 Lutibacter sp. | reverse complement strand
TTTGCATTTTTGAATTTTTTCATTTAGCTTCACTAAGTGTGAGCGCTGCTCATGCAGGGCACACACACGGGTTTGGCAAAAGTGGCGGTTCAGTGCTCCGCAGACACATTTGTGGTTAATCAAACATTGGTTCTCCGCATCTACATTTGTGCTAAAAATCCGCCACTACACCAAGCCGCAAAACGTTATGCACAATGCGATTTGACCGCTCCGTTTAAAGATAACCCGAAGTAATTTTGTACATTTGTAATTGTAAATTAACAAAAAATGCTGAATAAAACGAAACATACAATTATAAATGGCGACAGTCGCCAAATGAGTGAACTCAAAGACGAGAGCGTTCATTTGATTACTACTTCACCACCCTATTGGCAACTAAAAGATTATGGAACGGAAAATCAAATTGGTTTTCATGATGATTATGAAACGTATATAAATCATTTAAACTTAACTTGGCAAGAATGTTTCCGAGTTTTACACAAAGGCTGTCGCCTTTGTATCAATATCGGAGACCAATTTGCTCGTTCAACTTATTACGGACGTTACAAAATCATTCCTATTCATACTGAAATTATTAAATTTTGCGAAATGATTGGTTTTGATTTTATGGGACAAATTATTTGGCAAAAAGCAACCACGATGAACACTTCTGGAGGAGCTAGTATTATGGGAAGCTACCCTAACCCAAGAAATGGAATTGTAAAATTGGATTTTGAATATATTTTGTTGTTCAAAAAACAAGGAAACGCTCCCAAACCAACCAAAGAACAAAAAGACAATTCTGCAATGACCAATGAAGAATGGAATACTTACTTTAACGGACATTGGTATTTTTCTGGAGCTAAACAAGATAAACATTTAGCAATGTTTCCCGAAGAATTGCCACATCGTTTAATCAAAATGTTTTCATTTCCTAACGAAACGGTTTTAGACCCTTTTATGGGAAGTGGAACAACAGCTTTAGCTGCGAGAAACTTAAACAGAAATTCTATTGGTTATGAAATTAACCCCGCTTTTATTCCAATCATCAAAGAAAAAATTGGAACAGACGATGCCTTTACAGAAGTTGAAACAGAAATCATTAAGCAGTCTGTAATTAAAACAGATTTTGAAAACCAAATTAAAGAATTGCCTTATAAATTTATTGACACACATAAATTAGACAAAAAAATTGATGTAAAGAAAATTCAATATGGTTCTAAAATAGATGCAAATAGTACAGGAAAACGCGAAGAGTTTTTCTCTGTAAAGGAAATTATAAGTCCTGAACTTGTTCGTTTAAGTAATGATTTGACTATTCGTTTGATTGGAATTAAACAAAATCCAACAATCAACGGAAAAGCAACCGAATATTTAATTAACAAAGTTCGTGGTAAAAAAGTATTTCTCAAATATGATGAAATCAAACACGATAATGAAAATAACTTAATGGCTTACCTCTATCTCGAAAACAAAACTTTTATAAATGCTCATTTATTAAAAGAAAATTTAGCCTTGGTAGATAATTCCATTGATTTTAAATATAAAATAAAATTTAACACATTTATCAATGGCTAAAGATTTTTGTACAAAAACGGAAGGAGAAGGATTTAAGTTTAAACACGAAACTCTTTTAAATTATGCACTAAACCGTTGGGGACTGAACAAAGCATATATTAACCCAGCGTTAATATAACGGAAATATTTTGTATATTTGTTCTATGGAAAGAGAAGATTTTAGAACAATAGCGGAACCCACTAGATATGCCATTCGTAAAAGAGCGATAAGGTTAATAAATAATGGCAAAAAGAA
>DATCUQ010000032.1:0-59601 GCA_036567345.1 Lutibacter sp. | reverse complement strand
ACTGAAGGGAGAATCAATGAGAAAAAAAATGAAAAACAACTAAAAAATTTTGTCTAATTTTATAATCAGAAATCAACATCAAAATAACTGTCCAGTTTAGTCCGGAATAGGGTGTACACTTTCACCGGAATAAGCACTTTGAATTGATTGTTTATTGTTCTAATTTATTTTATGGCCTCGAAATCGGTATCCATTTTAATGTAATCCAAAAACTCGCGGCGAACATTCTCGTTCTTAAATTTTCCTCCAAACTCTGAAGTTACGGTACTGCTGTCAATATCGCGAACGCCACGTGAATTTACGCACAAATGTTTGGCGTCAATAACACAAGCCACATCATCCGTTCCCAATGCTTCCTGCAACGATTGCACCACTTGCATGGTTAATCGTTCCTGAACCTGGGGCCGTTTTGCGTAATAATCAACAATGCGATTCATTTTGGACAAGCCAATAACATTTCCGTTAGAAATGTAAGCTACATGCGCTCTCCCAACTATAGGCAACAGGTGATGTTCACAAGTGGAATAAACAACTATGTTTTTTTCCACCAACATTTCACCATACTTATAGTTATTGTCGAATGTGGATAATTTTGGTTTGTTGGCCGGATTTAACCCTCCAAAAAGTTCATTCACAAATGATTTCGCCACTCTTTTTGGAGTTCCTTTTAAACTGTCATCATCCAAATCCATCCCTAAAGTAATCAAGATATCTTTTACGCTTTCTTGAATTCGCGCAATTTTTTCGTGGTCTGAAATATCAAAAGCATCGGCTCTTAAAGGTGTTTTAGCAGAGGATCCTACGTGATCATCTCCCATTTCATCAATTCTGTTTGTCATTATGTTTTTACCTTCAAACATTTTTGTTCATTAATGTGCAAATTTACAATATATTTTAAAGTTGCGCCGCGATTCTAATTAATTCTTTTAAACTGCAAACTTCCTGTTTACCGCTTTCCATATTTTTTAATGTGTACACATTATTTTCAATTTCTGATGAGCCAACCATCACCACATAAGGGATTTCCCTTTTATTGGCGTAATTCATTTGCTTCTTCAATTTGGCGCTGTCGGGATACAATTCCGATTTAATATTGTTTTTCCTCAATTCCACAAGGGCTTTCATGCAAAAAGCCGCATCGGCATCGCCAAAATTAATAAAGAGCACTTTTGGTTTTGGAAGCTCCAATTCTGTAAATAAATTTAATTCTTCCAACACCAAATAAATACGGTCCAGCCCAAAAGAAATGCCAACCCCGCTCATATCGTTTAATCCGAAAATTCCTGTTAAATCATCATATCTTCCGCCGCCGCCGATAGATCCCATATTTACACCTTCAGGCGCGGAAACTTCATAAATGGCACCGGTGTAATAGTTCAATCCGCGCGCCAAAGTCACATCAATTATGAGCTTTGCCGACTCCAATCCGAACTTTTCAACAGCATCAACCACAAAACGCAAATCATTCACGCCGCTGGTGCCATCTTTAGATTCGGCCAATAAATTCGCTAACTGGTCTAATTTATTTTGATTGCTCCCTGTAAAATTAAATAAAGGTTTCACTTTTTCTATTGCCTGTTCAGAAATGCCTTTTTCCATCATTTCTTTGGCTACGCCATCGGCGCCAATCTTGTCCAATTTATCGAGTGCTATTGTGAAATCAATTAATTTATCCGCAGCACCAATAATTTCGGCAATGCCCGCCAATATTTTACGATTGTTTAATTTGATGGTGGTTCCGGTTAACTTTAATTTGCTGAAAACGGCATCATACAATTGCACAAATTCAATTTCCTGCCACAAACTTTTGCTGCCAACCACATCGGCATCACATTGGTAAAATTCTCTAAAACGTCCTTTTTGCGGACGATCAGCGCGCCAAACCGGCTGCATTTGGTAACGTTTAAAAGGAAATTCTATTTCATTTTGGTGTTGCACCACATAACGCGCAAATGGCACCGTTAAATCGTAACGCAATGCTTTTTCTGAAATATTTGAGGTGACTTTTAAACTGTCTTTTGAAAGAAGCAATGCATCATCAACCCTGCTCAAATAATCTCCCGAATTCAATATTTTAAAAATCAACCGATCGCCTTCTTCTCCATATTTTCCCATTAAGGTTTCAGAATTTTCAAAACTTGGGGTTTCTATGGGCTGAAAGCCGTATGTTTCAAATACCTGACGGATGGTTGAAAATATATAGTTTCTTTTTGCCACTTCAGAAGGCGAAAAATCGCGTGTTCCTTTTGGTATGCTTGGTTTTTGTGCCATGTTTAAAAATTAGTTTGCAAATATCTAAAAATTAAAAAACTATTTAAAGGTTTTCCAACATTGATTTTTCTTTTGTAGAAAGCGGAACTTCATTTGCGAATTTATATTTGTTGGGATACAGTGAAAGGATCATCAAAATTAATATTCCAACCAAAATAAAGTAGAAAATATTGTTGGATTCCATCACAAAAATAATGCACATCAATGCCGGAAATTCCAACATGGCTACCCTAAAAATATGTGCAGTGCTGTATTTTACGGCTTTTTGGGAAAGCTCGGCATTGGCCGGAATTTGTTTTAACAGCTTCGCATATAAATATTTACTCGACAAATTACCCAAAAAAGATATCGTAATTGCCATATATAAAAACATTTTGTCTTCCTGATAAGAAAAAAACAATTGGTCTCCTGCGTTTAAAGCCACATAAGCTCCAAAAGCAACAATTAAAAACAAAAAGGCAAAATGGATTAATTGCAATGATTTCATGAAATCTTTTGGTTGTCTGTTGATATAGCTCATTGTTAAAAGGTTAAATGTTATATGTTATTTGTTAATTTCTAATCAATATGTGTTATTGCTGTTTTAAAAATGGCATTGGCTTTTTCCAAATCTTCGGGTGTGTCTATGCCAATTGCCATATGCTTGGTTTCAACCATTTTCACTTTTAATCCGTTGGCCAAAAAACGAAGGTTTTCCAGCTTTTCAGCGGCTTCCAGTCGGTTCATCGGCAATTTGGTGAATTTCAATAAGGCTTCTTTTCTGAAGGCGTAAATTCCGATATGTTTAAAATAAATTGCAAAAGTTTCATCTCTCGGATACGGAATTGGAGAACGGGAAAAATACATGGCAAAATTTCGCTCATCGGTGACCACTTTTACATTATTTGGATTGTCAATTTCAATTTTATCATCCATTTTCAGCATCAAAGAAGCGATGTCAATTTCATTTTTGGCATCATTTTTAAAAACTTCCAACAATTTCAAAAGTGGCTCCTTTTTTGTGAAAGGTTCGTCGCCTTGCACATTTACAACAATGTCAACGTCCATATTTTCAATGGCTTCCGCAATTCTGTCGCTCCCCGATTCATGTTCCCTTTTACTTTTTATGGCTTTTCCGCCGTTTGATATGATTTCATCAAATATAACATCACTGTCTGTCACTACATAAACTTCATCAAACAAATTGGCGTTTTTTGTTGCTTCATAGGTTCTTAAAATAACTGTTTTTCCTGCCAAATCTTTCATTAATTTCCCTGGAAATCGGCTGGCTTCAAAACGTGCAGGAATCATTGCTATAATTTTCATTCTTTTTTCCCTTTTTCTTTTAATTCCTTAATTTCTTCTACCCTTTCTATTATTTTCCCTTCTTTAATTTTTATTTCTTTCAAAGCATCTTTTTTCATATAATTATCTCTCTGAAGCCTGTTGATACTTGCATTTAACTCGAAGCCCAACAACAAAATAATGGAATTTAGCCAAACAAAAAGCATCAATACCAACAAAGTTCCAATGGAGCCGTAAAGCTGGTTGTAAGTGGCGAATTTTAACACATAAACAGAAAACAATCTGAACATCAACAAGGTTAGCAGTGTTGTTAAAATAGCGCCCGGTGAAAAAAAAGTTTTCTGTTTTACCTCTTTTGCCCCATATTTATACAACACGGAAACTGAAAAGAATATCAATGCCACCAATAATACATACCTGCCTTTTTCAATCCAAAATACATCATTTTCAAGCCATCCGTGCGCCTTTAAATTATTTATCCCTATTTCAAAATAAACCGTAACCGCAACCACAATAACCAAAATAACCGACAGCACTATGGCTATGAGCATAGAAATAAAATACTGACGCAAAATGCTGCGCATTTCCACCACATGATACGAATATTCAAATCCGGCTAAAACAGCGCTTACACCATTGGCCATTAAAAAAATTGAAGCTATAAACCCAAAAGAAAGCAATCCGCCATACTTGTTATTAATAATATCGCGGATCACACCCTCAAAAGAACTGGCGGTGTTTGGCGGCAACAATCGTTCAATCATAAACAAAAAATCTTCCTGAAATCCTTCTATGGGAACGTATGGGATTAAGGTGAGCATAAACAGCAAAAATGGAAACAAAGCCATAAAAAAACTGAAGGCAATTCCGCCAGCGCGAGAAGTTAAGGCACCTTTTATGATTCCAATGGTATATATTTTAAAAACCTCATAAACCGACATGCCCAATAAACCCGGAATTTTGACGTTTTTTCCAAATTTAACAATCCACTTTCGTGTTTTAATTCTATTTATGATTTCCCTCGTAAAATTTTTCATTTTTTTTAAATAAGTTCAAAGGCGTTTCTTTACGATTTACGATTTTAGATATCCGATTTTAGAACTTTTAATCCTATCCCCAACGCTTTCCAAAGGAAAGGGAGTTTGATTGGATAAAATATATTCAATAAATAACTTTTAACCTGCCACTAGCAGATAAGCTTTTAACTTTTTTTTAATATTCCCCCTTCGGGGGTTAGGGGGCCATTGCTTTCAAACTCAAATCCAAATTGTAAACGGAATGCGTTAAAGCGCCTGATGAAACATAATCAACGCCGCATTCGGCATATTTTCTGACGCTTTCCAAATTAATGCCGCCAGAAGATTCCGTTTGGCATTTGTCGCCAATTAACTCAACTGCCTTACGGGTTTCCTCAAAATCAAAATTATCAATCAATATTCTGTGAATGCCTTCATGTGCCAATATTTCTTTTATTTCTTCAATGCTTCTCGCTTCAACAATAATTTTTAAATCGAGCTTATTTACTTTTAAATAGTTTTTTGTTTTTTCAATTGCTTTTGTAACGCCGCCTGCAAAATCGATGTGATTGTCCTTTAGCATAATCATATCATACAAGGCAAACCGATGATTTTCTCCGCCGCCAATTTTAACCGCCCATTTTTCTATGGCCCTGATGCCCGGAGTGGTTTTTCGCGTATCTAAAACTTTGGTTTTTGTGCCTTCCAGCAATTTCGCGAATTCATTGGTTTTTGTGGCTATGGCGCTCATTCGCTGCATCACGTTTAATACCAGACGCTCCGATTTCAAAATGGATTGTGAGCTTCCTTCAACAAAAAAAACCACATCGCCATATTTTACAGATGCTCCGTCGTTTATCAATGTTTCCACTTTTAAATCGGCATCCACATAACTGAAAATCCGTTTTGCCATTTCCACGCCTGCAATAATTCCTGCTTCCTTAACAAGTAATTTCGCCTTGCCTTTGGCTTCTTTTGGGATACACGCCAAAGAACTGTGATCGCCCTCACCCACATCCTCCCTAATGGCATTGGAAATAATCAAATCAAGTTCTTTTTCAAATTGCTGTTGTGAAATCATTGAATTTATCTATTATCAAACAAAAATAACTTTTTTATTTTCAAAAAATTCATCTTTAATTCTTTTTATATTTACCGAATGAAACGAGCCATAACAAATTTTGATATAAACAGAAATCATTAATGGAGAACAGCAGCTGTTACCGCTAAAAAATAAAATGTAAACAGATGAAACGAGCATTGCAAATTTTGGCGCACAAAGTAATGAATCATGGCGAGCAACATCTTTTACCGCTGAAAAATATTATTTAAACAGATGAAACGAGCATTGCAAATTTTGGCACACAAAGTAATGAATCATGGCGAGCAACATCTTTTACCGCTGAAAAATATTATTTAAACAGATGAAAATTAAACTGTTGGCCATTGGCAAAACCGATGATAAAAATTTGCAGACTTTAATTGAAGCGTATCAAAACAGACTGAAGCATTATATTAATTTTGAGATGGAACTTATTGCCGATATCAAAAATGTTAAAAACCTGACCGAAGCGCAGCAAAAGGAAAAGGAAGGCGAACTCATTTTAAAAAAATTAACGGCAACGGACGTATTAATTTTGTTGGATGAAAAAGGAACCGCATTCAGTTCTGTCACTTTTTCCAACTACCTTCAGAAAAAAATGAATGCCGGCGTTAAGCAATTGGTGCTGGTGATTGGCGGTCCGTACGGGTTTTCGGAAACCGTTTACAAACAGGCGCAAGGAAAAATATCCTTGTCTAAAATGACTTTTTCGCACCAAATGATTCGCCTGTTTGTTGTTGAACAATTGTACAGGGCTTACACTATTTTAAAGAACGAACCATATCACCATGAATAAATTAAAATTGGTTTTTGCCACAAATAACCAACACAAACTCCAAGAAGTTCAAGCGATGCTCACCAATTTCGAGATTGTCAGTCTGGCTGATATCCATTGTTTTGGGGAAATTCCTGAAACTGCCGACACTTTGGAAGGAAACGCCATTTTAAAGGCCAATTTTATCACAGAACAATATGGATTGGATTGTTTTGCTGATGACACCGGACTGGAAGTTGAAGCTTTAAATAACGAACCCTGCGTTTATTCGGCCCGTTATGCCGGGGAAAGCAACAATGCTGAAGCGAACATGAATAAATTATTGAATAACCTCAAAAACTATCCAAATCGGAGAGCGCAATTTAAGACGGCAATCGCCTTAAATATTCAGGGAAAACAGTTTATATTTGAAGGTGTTTGCAAAGGCACCATTTTAACAGAAAAACGGGGAGACAGCGGTTTTGGCTACGACCCTATTTTTATGCCTGACGGCTTTAACCGCTCATTTGCCGAAATGAATCTGAATGAAAAAGGCAGCATCAGCCATCGTGGAAAAGCAGTAGAAAAATTAGTTGCATTTTTAAACGAACAACCTTGGTAAATCCGATTAAATCATACAGAAACACATTTATTATTTTAGCGGCTGCCCTCCTGCTTATTTTTATCATAAACATAAGTTTGGGCTCGGTTTATATTCCATTAAAACAATTGTTTCTGGCATTTATGAATGCTGAAGTTGAAAAAGAATCGTGGAAATCCATCGCAATTAATTACAGACTGCCAAAAGCAATTACGGCAATTATTGTGGGTTCCGGATTATCGGTTAGTGGATTGCTGATGCAAACCTTGTTCAGGAATCCATTGGCGGGACCATTTGTGCTTGGCATAAGTTCTGGCGCCAGTTTGGGCGTTGCCATATTGATTTTGGGTGCCTCGTTTTTTGGCGGAACAATGGCCGGCTTTGCATTTAGCAGTTGGGGACATGCGATCGCTGCCAGCATTGGCGCTTTTTTAGTGCTTTCGGCCGTAATGCTTGCAGCAATAAAAGTGAGAAATACAATGTCTATCCTGATTATCGGATTGATGTTTGGGAGTTTAACTTCTTCAGTAATTAGCGTATTGGCCTATTTCAGTAGCGCCAACCAATTGCAGCAATATTTATTCTGGAGTTTTGGCAGTCTGGGAAACTTAAGCTGGAATGAAATTTTAACGCTTTTAATCATTTTTTTAATTGGAATCACCTTCGTAATATTCATTATAAAACCCTTGAACAGTTTACTTTTGGGGGAAAATTATGCAAAAAGTATGGGCGTTAATGTAAAACGAACCCGAAATCTGACTTTGATTTCAACCAGTTTATTGACAGGCGTTATTACGGCTTTTTCAGGTCCAATTGCCTTTATTGGCTTGGCAGTTCCGCATTTAACAAAACTGCTTTTCAGCACTTCCAACCATAAAATATTGGTGCCGGCGGTTGCCGTTAGCGGTGCTATCATAATGCTGATCTGCGACAGTATTGCACAATTGCCATCCAGCGAATATACCTTGCCCATCAACGCCATAACATCATTATTTGGCGCGCCGATAATAATTTGGTTATTGGTGAGAAAACGAAAAATAACCTATTAAGTGGATTTGAAAAACCAACATATCATAAAAACTGCCAATTTAAGTATTGGATACGCTTCTAAAAATAAGGTAAATATAATTGCCGAAAATTTAAATATAGAACTTGGCAAAGGTAAATTGGTGTGTTTGTTAGGAAAAAACGGCATCGGGAAATCTACTTTGTTGAGAACTTTAACCAAGGTTCAGCCTGCATTAAGCGGTGAAATCTTCATCAATAACAACAACTTGAAAACTTTAAACAGTGTTGATTTGGCCAAATCGCTCAGTTTGGTTTTAACCGAGCATTTGCCCGAAAGCAATTTGTCGGTTTATGAATTGGTGGCTTTGGGCCGGCAGCCTTATACCAATTGGGTTGGCAATTTATCCGAAACGGATTTAAAATTTATCGACCGCGCTTTAGAACAAACCAACACAAAATATTTAATCAACTCAAAATACTACGAATTAAGCGACGGGCAGCTTCAAAAAGTGTTAATTGCCAGGGCATTGGCCCAAAATACGGACATTATTATTTTAGATGAGCCAACGGCGCATTTAGACATTCACCATACCATTGAAACCTTGGCATTGTTAAAAAAATTAGCCGCAACTTATAATAAAACCATCATCGTTTCTACCCATGAAATAAATTTGGCTTTGCAGTTGGCCGACATATTGTGGCTGATGACGCCTTCAAACTTTATGGCCGACACCACCGAAAATTTGATAGAAAACGATAATCTGGACCAACTTTTTGAATCAGATTTGATAAGCTTTAACAAAACTTTAAAGCAATTTACGATTTCTGATTCCCGTTAATTTTGATATATTTGATTCGTTTATAAATTCATTGTATGCAAAAAAATCTTTTTACCTTCATATTTATAAGCCTATTGAGTTTTGGCTTTAACAATGCGGTTGTTGCCCAAGCGGCCGAATCTGTTGAAGTTACAGGAATTTTGGCAAAAAATTATGCTGCAGGCATAACTGAAGTCGATTTAAAAACACATTTATATGTGATTGCCTCTGATGAATTTGAAGGAAGAAACACAGGCGAACCCGGACAAAAATTGGCTGCCGAATATATTAAAAATTTTTACATAGATAGAAATATCGCATCGCCCTTGGGCGGAAATAATTATTTTCAAACAATTTCTGAGGAACATTTACAGCGAAATTTAAAACCATCCGAAAATGTGGTTGCCTTTATCAAAGGTTCAGAAAAACCTGATGAAATTTTAGTCATTTCTGCACATTATGACCATCTTGGGATCGATAAAGATGGAGAAATTTATAATGGCGCCGATGATGATGGATCCGGAACAGTGGCGGTAATGGCGATTGCTGCAGCTTTTCAACAAGCCGTTGAAGATGGTAACGGACCAAAACGCTCTATTTTATTTTTGCATGTTACCGGAGAAGAAAAAGGACTGCTTGGATCTAAATATTATGTGAATCTCCCAATTTTTCCTTTGGAAAATACTATTGCCGACTTAAATATTGATATGATTGGCCGCTCGGATGAAGCCCATGAAAATGGCCCAAACTATATTTATTTGATTGGTTCCGACAAGTTAAGCAAGGAATTGCACGATTTATCCGAAGAAATGAATCACAAATTCACCAAATTAGATTTAGACTACACCTATAATCTGGACAGCGATCCAAATCGTTTTTATTACCGATCAGACCATTATAATTTTGCAAAAAATAACATTCCTGTCATTTTTTATTTCAACGGAACCCACGAAAATTATCACCGCATAAGCGATACACCCGATAAAATTAATTATGAATTATTGGCAAAAAGAACCCAACTGGTGTTTTATACCGCCTGGGAAATAGCGAACAGGGAAAATAGAATTAGCGTTGATAAATAATTGGTTTCAAGTTTCAGGTTTCAGGTTTGAGATTTTAATTTTTTTCAACTTTCAAACCGCTTAATGAATAATTTTAAAAATTAACTCCTTCAAAATATCGCCTGCCGGCAAGGCATTTGCGCCCACACCTTTACTTTTTAAGTCGGCATCACGCAACAATCCGATTACTTGAGAAACTTTTCGCATCGGATAGTTTTTGGCTGCTGAAGAATAATCTGAAACAAAAAACGGATTTATGCCCAAAGCCTTGGCCACACTATTGCTCGATTTGTCTTTTAAACTGTGATAAATAAGCAGCTGGGTAAAAAAACCGTTCAGTAATGAGATGGTCACAACAATAGGATTTGCTTTCTGGTTTTGCGCAAAATGGTTGATAATCCTGTTCGCGCCCAGCACATTTCTTTCACCCACTGCCTTTCTAAGCTCAAAATTATTGTACTCTTTGCTGATGCCGATATTTTCTTCAATGGCGTTGGGAGTAATAGTAGAATTTGGCGGCAGCACAATCATCAGTTTATCCAATTCATTGCTGATTTTGCTTAAATCGTTTCCTAAAAACTCCACCAGCATTAAAGTCGCTTTGGTGTCTATTTTATAATTTTTACCGGCCAAAACCCTTCTGATCCAATCGGCAACCTGATTTTCATAAAGCTTTTTGCTTTCATAAACCAATCCGCATTTTTGAATGGCTTTGTATAACTTTTTGCGCTTGTCAATGGTTTTATACTTATAACAAATGACCAACACGGTGGATGGTTGCGGATTTTCGGCATAGGAAGCCAATTTTTCAATAGTTCTGGATAAATCCTGCGCTTCCTTTACAATCACCACTTGCCTGTCGGCCATCATCGGATAGCGCTTGGCATTGTCTATCAAATCTTCCACATCAACATCCCTTCCGTACAAAACCATTTGGTTGAACCCTTTTTCTTCTTCGGAAAGCACATTTTTTTCAATATATTCGGAAATTTTATCAATATAATAAGGTTCATCACCCATCAAGAAATAAATGGGTTTTATATTTCCGCTTTCTATATCTGAAACTATTTTGGTTACATCACTCATTTATAAAAAAAAATTAGCATTTTTGTTGGATGCAGCCATTGAATTTACCTACTTATCCTTTCAAAATCAAAAGTAGCGAAAATAAGTATTTTATTTTCGATATTGTCCGAAAAAAATATGTGATGCTGACACCTGAAGAATGGGTGCGACAACATATTATTCATTATTTAATATCAGCAAAAAACTATCCGATTTCGCTCATTGCCGTTGAGAAAAAGGTCACCGTCAACAAATTAACCAAACGAACGGACATTCTGGTTTTTAACACCAAAGGCAATCCGCATATCATTGTGGAATGCAAAGCGCCGTCCATAAAAATATCACAAGACACTTTCGACCAAATTGCCAGGTATAATCTAAAATTGGAAGCGAATTATCTCATCGTCACCAACGGATTAACGCACTTTTACTCCTTTATGGATTTAAAAAATGAAACTTATGTTTTTATGGAAAATATTCCTGAATATGAACATTATTTATAACAACTTCCATTTGATTTCAACTGTTTATATTTTATTTTTTATTGGTACAGATGCAGTTCGCCATTAATCATTCTACTTTGTATCAAAATTTGTTATGGCTCGTTTCATCTTTTTAAGTAAGTTTGCATACGTGAAAATAGCCATCGTCATACTCAACTGGAACGGAAAACAATTGCTGAAAAAATTTCTTGCTTCCATCGTAAAATACAGCAATTTCGAGAATGTGGAAATTTATGTGGCCGACAATGCTTCCACTGATGAATCTGTTGCTTTTGTGAAACAAGCCTATCCACAGATTAAAATCATTCAAAATACGATAAACGGCGGATTTGCAAAAGGGTATAACGACGCTTTAAAGCATGTGGATGCAGATGTTTACGCCTTGGTGAATTCGGATATTGAAGTGACTGACGGATGGCTGGATCCTGTTATTTCAACATTTGAAAACGAACCGAATACCGCCATTATCCAGCCAAAAATACTGGATTATAAAAATAAAAATAAGTTTGAATATGCCGGTGCAGGCGGCGGATTTATTGACAAGTTTGGCTATCCCTTTTGCAGAGGCCGAATTTTTACTGAACTGGAAACGGATACAAACCAATATGATGACGAAACTGAAATTTTTTGGGCATCGGGCGCTTGTTTTTTTATTCGTTCCTCCGTTTTTCACCAACTAAATGGCTTTGATGAAGACTATTTTGCGCATCAGGAAGAAATAGATTTGTGCTGGAGGGCCAAAAATTTATCCAAAACCATTAAATATGTAGGTTCTTCAACCGTTTATCACGTTGGCGGCGCCACCTTAAAAGAAGCAAATCCAACAAAAACATTTTTGAATTTCAGAAACAGTTTGTTTAGTTTGGTTAAAAATCTGCCTAAAAACAGCTTAATTCCAATAATAATATTAAGAATGGTGCTGGATGGTTTTGCCGGATTAAAATTTTTAATGGAATTGAAGCCCACGCATTTCATGGCAATTCTTAAGGCGCACTTCAGTTTTTACCGCCAATTTACCAAAATGCTGAAAAAAAGAAATAAATCCCCTAAAAAAGCAGATTATTATACGATAAAAAGTGTTGTTTGGCAGTATTTTGTTTTAGGCAAAAAGCGCTATAATTCGCTCTTAAAATAAGGAATCCACACTTCCCAATCCTTCTCTCAAAACTGTGATTTCACCTTCAGACAAGTCAATAACTGTGGACGGAATATTGCTTCCGTAACCGCCGTCGATCACGATATCCACTTTATTTCCCCATTTTTCGTAAATAAGTTCAGGGTCTGTGGTATATTCCAACAAATCGTCTTCATCATAAATAGAAGTTGAAACAATGGGATTTCCCAATTTTTTCACCAATTCTCTGATAATATTGTTATTCGGAATACGAATGCCCACCGTTTTTTTATTTTTAAATGCTTTGGGCAAGTTGGTGGAGGAAGGCAAAACAAAAGTATAAGGTCCCGGCAATGCCTTTTTTAGAATTTTATAGGCAGGCGTATCAATTTGCTTTACGTAATCGGACAGGTTACTTAAATCGTAACAAATAAATGAAAAATTGGCCTTGTCCAGTTTTAAACCCTTGAGCTGCGCCACCCTCTCCATTGCTTTTGTGTTGGTGATGTCACAGCCTAAGCCATAAACGGTGTCCGTCGGGTAAATGATCAATCCGCCTTTTTGTAAAATCTTGACAACTTTGTCAATTTCACGTTCATTGGGATTTTCATTATATATTTTAATTAACTCTGCCATTTGTTTGTGCTATGAGTAAACAAATGTAGGATTTTTTTATGATTTTTCTAATAACCTGAATCCTTCTCCATGAATATTTAAAATCTCCACATTTGGATCAGGTTTTAAATACTTTCTAAGTTTTGCGATATACACATCCATGCTTCTGGAAGTAAAATAATTGTCGTCTCTCCAAATTTTAGTCAACGCCAATTCACGCGGCATTAAATCATTTTTATGGGTGGCAAGCAATTTTAACAATTTACTTTCTTTTGGGGAAAGCTTTTGAATTTCGCCCCCATCATAGGACAGGTGACGCAATTTTGAATTGAACTCGAATTTTCCGATTTTAAATTCAAAAGTGTCTTCTTCAATATTTTGGTCGGTTTCTTTGCGTTGTAAAATGGCTTTAATTTTATACAACAAAACTTCAGAATCAAAAGGTTTATTTAAATAATCATCTCCGCCTGACTGGTATCCTTTAAGCACATCTTCTTTCATGGTTCTGGCCGTCAAAAATATGATCGGCACTTCAGAATTTGTTGCCCTGATGTCTTTTGCCAATGAAAAACCATCTTTTCGAGGCATCATCACATCCAGAATACACAAATCAAAATCGTCATTTTTGAACATGATCAACCCTTCCAAACCATCTTTGGCCAAGGTCACTTTATAATCATTCAGCGATAAATAATCTTTCAAAACAGTCCCAAAATTGGGATCGTCTTCAACCAATAAAATTCTATTATTTTCCATATTTTTTATTTTAAATTAAAGGCAGTTTAATGGTGAAAGTACTTCCAATTCCTTTTTCACTTTCCACATAAACTTCACCTTGATGAATTTCAACAATTTTTTTCACGTATGCAAGTCCTAAACCGTGGCCTTTTACATTGTGTATATTTCCTCTTTCTTCTCTGTAAAACTTCTTAAAAACATTTTTTTGAACGGATTTAACCATTCCAATACCTTGATCTTTTACTTTAATGACAATTTCCTTTGCGGTATTTTCCGTTGAAATGTCAATTTTTGGGGCACCTTCTGAATATTTTATGGCATTGTCCAAAATGTTCACAAGCACGTTGGTGAAATGAAAATGGTTGCCTAAAATTTCGGTTGAGGCTGCGTTTAATTTCATTTTTATATAACCGCCTTTATCTTTAACCAGCAAATCTACATGGGTTATGGCCTCTTCTATTAAGTCGTGTACATCCACTTTTTCCTTACTTACATCCAGCTGATTTTTTTCAAGTTTGGAAATTCTCAACACATTTTCAACCTGGGCGTTCATTCTTTTATTTTCTTCACGAATCATTTGCACATAACGCATCACCTTTTCCTGGTCGCCAATTACTTTCGGATTTTTAATGGCATCCAAGGCTAAATTTATGGTCGCTATTGGCGTTTTAAATTCGTGGGTCATATTGTTGATGAAATCCGTTTTAATTTCAGAAATCTGTTTTTGTTTGACCAATTGATACAAGGCACTCACAAACGCCAGAATGATAATCAGGATAAAAAAAACAGACAAGGCCAATATTTTTGAAATTGAGGCTAAAATGTAATTTTTCTCTTCTGGAAATGTCACATATAATTGATAATCGCTGTTCCCTTCCGCATCGGCAAACATAGGCACCATATAACTTTTGCCCACTTCTTTTCTGAAATAACCCGATTTTACCTGAGTTGCCAATCCATTGCTGTAAATCCCATATTTAAAATTAGTGCCAATTCCCTTTGATTTTAATTCATTGGCCAACCTAAATGAGATTTCTCTGTTGGTTACCCTTCTGTGAACAGGCAATTTGCTTGTAAAAATATCAAATTGACGCTCTAAATACGATCTTTCGGCACCTTCAAACCTCCCAACTTTAACATAGCGTTCTTCAGGCGGAGTCATCGTCCCTGCAGCATTGTCCAACACTTGATCTTTTACGATCACAATTTCTTCCTTGCTGAAAATTTCTCTAAAATTTACGGTATCATTTTCAAAGAACTCGGTGGGCACTTTATAATTCGACTCAATAATGCTTTGGGAATAGGTGAATTTTTCATTATTGGTGGTGTCAATTTTTTCATAAATGAATTTCCTGACGTCAGATTCCTTTAACTTTTCACCCTCTTTATAAAGCTCGGCAATTTTAAAATAAAAATCATTGAACTCTCGCTGCTTTATGTCATCTGAAACTTTTGCCAAAGCAAACTTAACATTTGACGTAAATTGCTCTTCCGTTATCTGCACCGTATTTTTGATCCAATATACCTGTACAAAAATAATGCCTATTAAAGCAATGCTCATTAAAATAACGATAAGCACAAATATCCTTTTCCTCATCACCCAAATTTACACGTTTAACAGTATATTCATTGTTATTTAACGTAGATTAACATATTTATTATTTTCTTAACAATTTTTTAAGAAAAATTTCACCTATTTTTTAATTTTTGAAGCAACCCAAAAACAGTTGAAACCTGACATTTTGTGTCCGCCATTTTGTTGTTTCTGATGACAAAATCCGATTTTTTTATTTTATGGTCATCTGTCGACTGGTGTTTCATCCGCTCTAAAATTTGTGCTTCGGAAACCTTGTCCCGCTTCATAATCCTCTCAATTTTATTTTCAAAAGAAGATAAAACGGTGATGATATAATCACAAAATTTGTCGCTGCCGCTCTCAAATAAAATGGCGGCCTCATAAATGATGAAATCAGCTTTTGTATTGCTGATAAAACGTTGAAAATCTTCCCTTACTTTTGGATGCACCAACTCATTTAAAGCGTTTAATTTTTCGGCATCGTTAAAAACGACTGATGCCAGGTATGTTTTGTTCAATTCACCACGAACATAAGCCTGATCTCCAAATAATTTTATGATCTGACTTCTTAATTCGGCATCGGCATTCATTAATTTCTTCGCTTCGCTATCGGCTATGTAAGTTACTGCGCCCAATGCTTCAAAAAGTGCTAAAACAGTGCTTTTTCCACTTCCAATGCCGCCTGTCAGTCCAATTATTTTCATCTGTTTAAATTTATTTTTTATTGGTACAGATGCTGTTCGCCATTAATCATTCCTTTGTGTATCAAAATTTATTATGCTCGTTTCATCTGTTTAAATTCTATTTTTTAGCGGTAACAGCTGCTGCCTGCCTGCCGGACAGGCAGGTTCGCCATTAATCATTCCTTCGTGTATCAAAATTTGTTATGCTCGTTTCATTTTTGAATTAAAAACTCCAGTTGTGGCGGATTTATTTTTAACGCATAAATAAAATCACTTTTCTGCATTATTATTGGGGTCAAGAAAGTAATTAACGTATCCGATTCATATTGTTTATAGTCAAAAACAACCGAAATGTCATTTTTGTCTATTTTGCTGAAATTTGAAAGTCCGGCCTGATAAATCACTTCAATTTCCTTCGGAAAAGTGGTTACATTCACGCCATCAGGAACATTGATGATGGTTACCGGAATTTTAAAAGTGCCTTCCGTAAATTTGTCCACTTTTCCGCTTATTTTAACTTTGGTGGCCGACATTTTAATTTGGTTGGGCTTAAAAGGTGATTTTAAGGTAAGCACCACATCAATATCTTCAAAAACATCATCTAATTTCATCGGACTTGTAGCTATTTCGGTGATGGAGTCAATGTATTTTCTTGAACCTGAAACAATCACGCTATCGGGTGTGATATTTAATTTTTCGACCATATTATAGCCGGCTTTATAATGAATTTCAAGACTTGGGATTACGGGTACTTTTTTAGAAATGGAAGTTCCCAATTCAATAAAAATAGTGTCTTTTAAAATGCTGACAATTTCTACGCCGTTTGAAAATTGGGCATTTATCGATGAAATTTGTTTGTTTGGCAATAGGTAATAGCCCTCTTTGTTTTTAAAAATATTTTTTAAGCTTAAGAGTATTTTGTGTTTTTTGATCTTGTACTTTATCAGCGTAAAACCTGGCGCTTTAATGGCCACATCCAATTCAGAAATTGGTTTTTTTTGCACCAATTTACTCGATGGCAAATCGGTATATTCCACATTAAAAACAACCGGAGTGACATAATTTTTAGACAATTCCATCAGCAGCCAGATTATGGAAGACAAAATAAGGAAAAATAAAAAAATTTTAATTTTTTTATTGCTTTTCCGGGATTTAATGCTTGTTGCCGAAGTTGTTTTCATTGTTGGAATTATAACTATTAAAGATACAAAAAAAGTGAGCTAAAAAGCTCACTTTTTCAAGTATGTGCTAAATTTTATTTAATTTCTTCAGCGCCTTGGTATTTTTTGCTGAGTTCCATGGAAATGGCAGAGCGTTCAAATTTAATTTTCCCTGCCCCTGTTTCAATAATTACTGTATTGTCACTGTCCACAATATCAACAATTTTGCCATGAATGCCGCTGCTTGTCACTACTTTATTACCTTTTGCAATAGAAGTTTGAAACTTTTTTTCATTTTTTTGGCGTTTTATTTGCGGTCTTATCATAAAAAGATAAATAACCACAAACATTAATAAGAAAGGAAGCATGCTCGTTAATGAACTTCCTCCAAAACTTTGTAAAGCTATCGATGTATACATTTTATATCATTTTAAATTTATTGGTTAGCTATTTGGTGTCACAGTTCCTGCAATGCGCAAGGTTTCGGTAACATTTGCTGTATTTGTTTGCAAGGTAATTGTTTTGCTTTGTTTTCCGGTTCTTCCTTTAGAGTTGAACGAAAATTTTATTTGGGCAGAATCTCCAGGTTTAATGGCTTCTTTAGGCCATTCAGGAACAGTGCAACCGCAAGATGCCGATGCATCTGTGATTACCAAATCTGTTTTTCCTTTGTTGGCTACTTTAAACACGCCTTCAACAACATCGCCTTCTTTAACCGTACCAAAATCGTAATCTTTGGTGTCAAATTCAATGATGGCGCTTCCCAAACTAATTTTTGCATCTCTTTCTTTTGCTGTTTCTAAATTTGTATCCTCTATTTTTGAGGTGGCATTTTCTTTACAAGAAACAAATGCCAAACCTAAACTTAACAATACAATTCCTACAATACTATTTTTTTTCATGGTTCTTGGTTTTTTTTGTGTAAAAATATAAAATTACAGCAATCCTCGTCCTATTTTATTCAATCTTTTTGACGCGGTAAAATCTTTTAAAATTTTATCGATAACGCCATTGATGAAGAAACTGCTTTTTTCTGATGAATAATCCTTTGAGATTTCAATATATTCGTTAATGGTGACGCTGGTTGGAATTGACGGGAATTTCAAAAACTCGCTTATGGCCATTTTTATCAATATCATATCAATTTCAGCAATACGGTCGGTATCCCAATTGGGTGTTTTATTTTCAATTTCCTTTTCAAATTCTTTATGGTTTAACACCACTTTTCTAAATAAATCCACCACAAATTTCTTGTCGTCATCATCTTTATACAAATTTCCCAACTGAAAAGTCTGTTTCGGTTTTAACTGATTCAACGATTTTACGATCCAAGTATTCACAAAAGGAATGTCATCCACCCAACTTATGGTTTTGTCCTCAAAATATTCGGCCAGTTTCTCATTTGGAGCCACCACTGTTTTAAACAGCGCCACCACAAATTCCCGGTCTTCTTCAAAAGAACATTTTTCAGATTTCATATAAGCGGCATAACTGCTGCTTTCTTTTATCAACTTCAAAATTTCATGCACATATTCATTGTCCAAACTCCAATAATTAAGTTTATTGTCGTCTAAATAAGCATTTAAGGAAACGCTCTCATCCAACAATTTGAAAATTTGATTGTTGATGAATTTATAATTCGGATTTAAATCTTGCGTAGTCGCCAAATATTTTTTGCCGGAAATTTCAATATGTCTTTTTTCCAAATTCTTAACTTCAACAAGCAAACGAAGCATCAGCACATACAAATCGTGCATTTTTTCTATACTGGTGTATAAAAAATCTTCCTCTTTTTTAAGGTTGTCACTTTTAGACTGAAGCAACGCATAAACCGATTGCATTACTTTTATTCTAATATGTCTTCTGTTTATCATTTAAAAGAACTTTTTGAAATTTTTTAGTGGTACAAAGCGCAAAAATACTAATAATTTTCAGAAATAAAATTTTGTTTTTGTTTATTTCTTTAAAGTTGGCAAATTCTAAATCATTTTCAATAAAAATACTTGTTTTGGTGTTCCCGCCGAAAAGGCGGGCGCGCTTTCCGTTACAATCTTTTTAGCGAAAAAAAAATCGCTAAAAAGTATTTTCGCTGCAATCGCTAACACAAATTGAATTACGATTGATGATTTTTTTACAGAATGAATGAACGGACAGGTCGCGACCTGTCCCTACATTTCTTTTTTTCCCGTATCTTCGCATTTTACAAAAATCATTGCATTTAAATTCCTTATGAAAGCATTACAATACTTAAACAAATACTTCTTTAAATATAAATACCGGCTGCTGTTAGGCGTCATTATTACCATCGCCTCAAAAATTTTGGCATTGCAAGTTCCCCAAATTATCAGGGAATCCATAAATGTTGCGGAAGATTACAGAAACGGCATTGTAACCGATTTGGCCGTGGTGAAATCGGAATTGCTTTATAACATCCTTTTAATCGTTGCGGCAGCGCTGCTTTCGGGATTTTTCACCTTTTTGATGCGACAAACCATCATTGTGATGTCGCGATTGATCGAATTCGATTTAAAAAATGAAATTTACGGCCAATACCAACTTCTGTCGTTAAACTTTTACAAAAAAAGCAGAACAGGCGATTTAATGAATCGCATAACGGAAGATGTGAGCAAAGTGCGTATGTATGCCGGACCGGCCATTATGTATACCATAAATATGTTGGTCTTATTTTCTGTGGCCATTATTAAAATGTACAATATTGATGCAACTTTAACCAACTACACGCTTTTGCCATTGCCCATTTTATCGGTGTTAATTTATTATTTAAGCAGGGTCATTAACCAACGCAGCACCGTTGTGCAGCAATATTTATCAAAACTGACTTCAAGTGCCCAAGAAACTTTTTCGGGAATCAGCATCTTAAAATCGTATGGCATTGAAGAAAAAGCCATGCTCGAATTTGAGCGCTTGTCCGATACCACCAAAGAAAAAAACATCAGCCTGTTTAAAGTTCAGGCCTTGTTTTTTCCTTCCATGATTCTGTTGATTGGTTTGAGCAATATCCTGGTTATTTATGTCGGCGGTTTGCGCTATATTGACGGCACCATTTCTTTGGGGGTTATTGCCGAGTTTATTATGTACATCAACATGCTTACCTGGCCGGTGGCCGTTGTGGGCTGGGTCACTTCCATCATTCAGGAAGCGGAAGCATCGCAAAAAAGAATCAACGAGTTTTTAGAACACGAACCTGAAGTTAAAAACCATACCGATAAACCCTCAAAAATTGAAGGTGACATAGAATTTAAAGACGTGTCATTTACCTATGACGACACCAATATTGAAGCGCTTCAACATGTGAGTTTTAAACTTGAAAAGGGAAAAACATTGGGCATTTTGGGAAATACCGGATCGGGAAAAACAACGCTCATCAGTTTAATCGCTCGTTTGTATGATGTGAAATCGGGTACGATTTTAATCGACGGACAGCCTATTGAACAGCTCAATTTAGACAACCTGCGCCAAAGCATCGGATTTGTTCCTCAAGAGGCTTTTCTATTTTCTGACACCATCAAAAACAATATCAAATTTGGCGATGAATCTGCTTCAGACGAAAAGGTGGAACAAGCCGCAAAAACCGCGTATATCCATCACAATATCATTGAGTTTAATGAAGGTTACAACACCTATGTCGGCGAACGTGGCGTTACGCTGTCGGGCGGACAAAAACAGCGGGTTTCCATCGCCAGAGCACTTATTAAGGAACCTGAAATTTTAATTTTTGACGATTGTTTGTCGGCAGTTGACACAGAAACAGAAGAAATTATATTAAACAACTTATTTAAAATTAGCCAGGATAAAACAACGATCATTGTAAGCCACAGAATTTCATCGGTAAAAAATGCAGACGCTATTATCGTATTGGAAAAAGGCAAAATAATTCAACAAGGTTCACATAATGAGTTGATTAAAATTGAAGGCTATTATAAAGAGCTTTATGAACAGCAACTTTTGGAAAAAGAAATTTGAAAATAGTGAAATAAGTCAAATAATTTTATAGATTTGTGTCAAAATCTAATAAAAAGATTAATTAAATAGAGAGTTATATATGAATGACAATGAACATTTAGAACAAGAAGAGATATTCTCTCAAGTTCTTAGAGCAGGAAGAAGAACTTACTTTTTTGACGTAAGAGCAACAAAAGCAGAAGATTATTACTTAACTATTACCGAAAGTAAAAAATTCACTCACGACGATGGATCTTTCCATTACAAAAAGCATAAAATTTATTTATACAAAGAAGATTTTGTAGAGTTTAATGATATGCTTAAAGAAGCAACCAATTATATCTTAAATGAAAAAGGGGAAGAAGTGATTTCAGAACGTCACCAAAAAGATTTTAAAAGACCATCAGACGGACTTGAGGAAACTGAAGAAACCATCTCAGGATCTGAAAGTTTTACCGATGTAAATTTTGAAGATATTTAGTAAATAGCTTTAACAAAATAAAAAAACACTTCGATTGAAGTGTTTTTTTATGCCAAAAAAAGCTGATGATAAATTCGTGGCCACTGAAAAAGTTCATCTAAATTTAGCAAGATTTATAAAAGCGATTAAGGTTAAAGGCAACTTTGACTTAGTCGCTTTTTTATTTCTTTTTTAAACGTGTTCTTTTTCTAATAACATTCAAAAAGTGGTTGTAAGGGTAAGATATTTGACTATTTTTAGGTGTTTTTTGAGGTTTACACTCTCAATTTAATGATTCTCTTGAGATTTACCGTAAAAATGGCCATTGCACTTTGCATCTGCATATTGTTTATGCCATATGATTTTGCCCGACCATAACCATGAACATTTTTTAACTCCCCTTTTTTAGCTTCCATTTTGTACCGATGTTTCGCCTTATCTTTGAAGTATTCTGTTTCTTGAAAAACAATTTGTTCTTTGTGAAGATCTGATTTTATGGATACAGAGTAGGTTTTGGATTTTGCTCCCTCCTTATAACAACCATTTCTAAGATGGATAGCGTATGGGTGGCATCTGCAATAATAGACTTAGAACGGATTACTCCTTTTTCAATGGCAATGGATACTGTTTTATTTATCAGTAGGTTTAACAAGTCAGTATCTTTTAATCGTAACTTTCTGAATTTTGTGAGTGAACTTGGATTGATTACATCATCTTCGGGTAACATATCCAAAAAATACTTGAAAGACATATCAAATCGTGAACGCTCAACTACATCAACATCAGATATATCATATATGGTCTTAAGCAATTAATACTTAAACATCCTAATTGGGCTTTCAGCCGTACGGCATTATTATGACAATATTTGTTTACCAATTCATCGTAAACAAACGAAAAATCAATCAAGTCATTAATCTTTCTGAGAAAATTCTCCTTTGGAACAATCAAATCATATAGTGAACCATACTCACTAAATTGAATTTTATTTTGTTGTAACAGCATCTATATTAGACTTTTAAACTGTTACAAGATACAAAAAAAGGAGTAGATAAACTTGCGTTTCTACTCCTTTTTATTAAAATTTTAAGTCTTAAAATGAGCTTTTTCAGTGGCCTTTTTTTTAATTGCCCTTTTTTTATTACTTTAATATAATATTATTCTTTTTTAGCTGCCGCTTTATCTTCTTTTCTATATTTCCAAGATTCTTTAAAATATCCTAATAACCAATAAGGAACGACAAAGGTTATTAAAAAAATCATTAACCAAAATCCCATCGTAAAAATGGTTAAGAAAACTAAAAATCCTGAAAACTGCGATAAATCCATAACTTTTTAAGGTTGTTTTTTAATAATTACAAAATTAGTGTTTATTTTTAATTTATCACATTAATTTTATTTTTTTTAAAAGTGATATTTCTCACCAAATGAATCAAAAAAAATGGGCAACTTTATAAACTAAAACATCATTATTGGTAACTTTGTGATTCATCAAAAAAGAAAAACATAATAAATATGAAATGAGCCATAACAATTTAGTTGATACAACCGAAATGATTATTGGCGAAATCGTAGATTCATGAGCTCCTATAAAAAAAATAAAAATAGATGTGAATAATTCCATCTGACAAATAAAAACAAATAAATATATACAGATGAAACGAGCCATAACAAATTTTGATACACAGCAGAATGATTAATGGCGAACTGCATCTGTACCAATAAAAAATAAAATTATAAACAGATGAAATATAGAATAGAAAAAGACACTATGGGGAATGTTGAAGTTCCTGCCGATAAATATTGGGGTGCCCAAACTGAACGTTCCAGAAACAATTTCAAAATTGGGCCTTCAGCCTCGATGCCTTTGGAAATTATTTACGGATTTGCCTATCTTAAAAAAGCTGCTGCGCATGCAAATTGTGATTTGGGTGTGCTTCCGGAAAAAAAACGCGATATTATTTCTGCCGTTTGCGATGAAATTTTAGAGGGCAAACACGATGACCAGTTTCCTTTGGTTATTTGGCAAACCGGCTCGGGAACCCAAAGCAATATGAATTGCAATGAAGTAATTGCAAATCGCGCCCACGAAATGTTGGGTGGCGTTATTGGCGAAGGAGAAAAATCAATTCAGCCTAATGACGATGTTAACAAATCACAATCGAGCAACGATACTTTCCCTACAGGAATGCATATTGCCTGTTATAAAATGATTATGGACATTACCATTCCCGGAGTTGAAAAATTGCGCGATACGTTAAAAGCGAAATCTGAAACGTTTAAAGATGTGGTAAAAATTGGACGTACGCATTTAATGGATGCAACGCCTTTAACAGTTGGTCAAGAATTTTCTGGCTATGTTTCACAATTAGACCACGGATTAAGGGCGCTGAGAAACACTTTGCCACATTTAGCTGAATTGGCTTTAGGAGGAACAGCAGTAGGAACCGGAATGAATACGCCAAAAGGTTATGATGTTTTGGTGGCCAAAAAAATAGCGGAATTTACCGGATTGCCATTTATTACTGCCGAAAATAAATTTGAAGCTTTGGCTTCACATGACGCGATTGTGGAAAGTCACGGCGCCTTAAAATTATTGGCGGTATCCTTAAACAAAATTGCGAATGACATTCGTATGATGGCTTCCGGACCACGATCAGGAATTGGAGAATTGATTATTCCCGCAAATGAACCGGGAAGTTCCATTATGCCGGGTAAAGTAAATCCAACCCAGGCGGAAGCTTTGACCATGGTTTGCGCACAAGTGATGGGTAACGATGTTGCCATTACCATTGGCGGAACACAAGGCCATTACGAGTTAAACGTTTTTAAACCAATTATGGCGGTTAACTTTTTGCAATCGGCTCGTTTGCTGGGTGATGCCTGCGCCAGTTTTGATGAACACTGCGCTGTTGGCATTGAACCTAATTATTCGCGCATTACCGAATTGGTGAACAATTCATTAATGTTGGTGACTGCTTTAAATACCAAAATTGGTTACTATAAAGCCGCTGAAATTGCCAATACCGCACACAAAAACGGAACAACCTTAAAAGAAGAAGCCGTGCGTTTGGGCTATGTTACTGCGGAAGATTATGACGCTTGGGTAAAACCATCAGCAATGATTGGTACGTTAAAATAATTCGTACTTTTTGAACATAAAAAAAGCATTGAAAATTTTCAATGCTTTTTTATTATTTTTTGTTTCAATCTAATTCAACAATTCAAAAGACTGTTTGGCAATTTCAACCTCTTCGTTGGTTGGCACAATCAAAATCTTTGTTTTTGAATTTTTAATATGAATTTCAGTCAGTTCTTTTGCCCTGATATTGTTTTTTTCGTCATCCAATTCTATTCCAAAATAATCCATATTTGTGCAAACAAGCTTTCTGATAAAACTTGAGTTCTCTCCAATTCCTGCAGTAAATATGATGGCGTCCAGTCCGTTCATTGCGGCCGCATAAGATCCGATATATTTTTTAATTCGGTAAGCGTTCATATCCAATGCCAACTGACATTCTTGATTTCCTTTTTCGGCTTCCGATTCAATATCGCGCAAATCACTGTAGCCTGTTAAACCAAACATACCGCTTTCTTTTTGAAGCAAATTATTGACTTCATCAAGCGAATAGCCCAAATTGTTCACCAAATGAAAAATAATGGCGTGGTCTATATCTCCGCTTCGCGTTCCCATAATCAATCCGGTTACCGGTCCGAAACCAAGTGTGTGGTCAATGCTTTTTCCGTCTTTAACGGCAGTCATACTGCAGCCATTTCCCAAATGAATGGTGATTATTTTTGAGTTTTTAAGGCCCAAATGTTCAATGGCTTTTTCAGAAACATATTTGTGGCTTGTTCCGTGGAAACCATACAAACGAATGTTGTTTTCGGTTAAAAATTTCGTCGGAATGGCATATTTATAGGCTTCAACCGGAATTGTTTGATGAAAAGCGGTATCAAAAACAGCGATTTGTTTTGCATTTGGGAAAAATGATTCCGCGACAACAATCCCTTCATAGTTTGCCGGATTGTGTTGTGGCGCCAAAGAAAACAAGGTTTTAATTTTGTCTTTAACTTCCTGATTGATAATGGTTGTGTTTGAAAAATCGCTTCCGCCGTGAACTACCCTGTGGCCAACCGCTTCAATTTCTGAAGTCGATTTTATGACGCCTGTTTTTGCATCCAACAAAAGATTGACAACTTTTTCCAAACCAACGGTGTGATTTGGAATATCCACTACTTCATCAATTTTGGTATGATTCGATTTATAATGTATTTCGGCATCTTTTGAGCCAATCCTTTCCACCAATCCTGAACAAATAACTTCCTCTTCAGGCATCCTAAATAATTGATATTTAATAGATGAACTGCCTGAATTTATAACTAATATCTTCATTTAAAAACCTTGTGCTTGTATTGCTGTTAATATTACGGTATTAAAAATATCGTCTACCGTGCATCCTCTGCTTAAATCGTTTACCGGCTTGTTTAAACCCTGTAACATCGGGCCTATTGCCAATGCGCCAGTTTCTCTTTGAACTGCTTTATAGGTGTTGTTTCCTGTATTTAAATCGGGAAAAATTAATACGTTTGCGCGTCCTGCCACTTCAGAATCGGGCATTTTGCTTTTTCCAATGGTTGCGTCAACCGCTGCATCATATTGAATTGGGCCTTCCACTTTTAAATCCGGTCTTTTTTCCCTGATAATTTCTGTGGCCCTTCTCACTTTTTCAACATCTTCCCCTTTTCCTGAAGCGCCTGATGAATAAGAAAGCATCGCTATTTTTGGCTCCATTCCAAAATTTATGCTTGATTCGGCTGAAGAAATTGCTATTTCTGCCAACTGTTCAGAAGTTGGGTTTGGGTTGATGGCACAATCGCCAAAAACAGAAACTCTGTCTTCCAAACACATAAAAAAGATGGAGGAAACCACTGAAACGCCCGGTTTGGTTTTAATAAACTGCAACGCAGGTTTAATGGTGTGTTGCGTGGTATGCGAAGCACCGGAAACCATTCCGTCAGCCAATCCTTTATAAACCATCATCGTTCCAAAATAGGAAACATCACTCATTAAATCTTCCGCCATATCTATAGTTAGCCCTTTATCTTTCCTAAGTTCAAATAAAGTATTGCTGAAATCCTGATAATATTCAGATTCTATTGGGTTGATAATTTTCACTTTGTCTAAATCTAATTTCAGACCCAGTTGAAGTATCTTATTTTCAATATTGCTTTTTTTGCCTAAAATTGTTAAATCAACAATATCAGCCTGAACCAATTTGGCTGCAGCCGTTAAAATTCTGTCATCATTGCCTTCAGGAAGCACAATATGTTTTCTTGCCGTTTTTGCGCGTTTCAACAAATTGTATTGAAACATTCTTGGTGTGATTCCGTTACTTTTAAAAGTAATTAACTTCTCATTCAATTTATCAACTTCAACATATTTCTCGAATGTATTTAATGAAATAGCAATTTTTTCTTTATTTTCGGCATACATATGAGAACGAACAGCCCCAATTTTATTGGCCACATCAAAGGTTCCTTCACTAACTGTCAATATTGGAACAATTTGAGGCAAGCCTTCAATTAACTTAATAATAGGTTCTTCGGGAAGAATTCCGCCTGTTAAAACGATTCCTGAAATTGAAGGATAATTTGTTGAAATATTTGCCTGTAAAGCCCCTAAAATTATGTCGGCCCTATCGCCTGGCGTAATTATCAAACAATTTTCTTCCAATTGTTTTAAATAGTTTCTCAATTGCATGGCCCCAACTTTAAAACTAGTCGTTTGGTTATTTATAAGTTCTTTACCAAACAAAATCTTAGCGTCTATGGCTTTTGCAATTTCTTTTATGGTTGGATTGTTTAACGAGGCTATCAACGGAATTACATTTACAAAAACATCTTTTGGCAAGTTTTTTTCAACGCCGTTTTTAACAATCTCAATGTTTTTTTCCTGAACTTTATTGGCAATCACAGCCAGAACCTCCACTTCTTTTTCTTTGAAAGAATCATAAGCCAAATGAAGTCCATCAATAAATTCCTCCAAAGTTTTTCCTATACCGCTTGAAACGATAATGGCTGGAATTCCCAAATTTTTGGCGATTAAAATATTTGCATCCAATTCAATGGGCATTCCATCTCCTGAAAAGTCGGTGCCTTCAACCAACATAAAGTCATTTTTTTCTTCTAAGGCTTTGTATTTTGAAATAATAGTATTGAATATTTCCCCTTCTTTTCCATTATTACGCATATTTATAAACTCACTTCGCGTAAATGCATAAGCATCATTTGGCTTAATATCCAATTGAAAATGGGAGATAATGGTATTGATATGGTTGTCTTTCTTTCCTTTCTTGACATTGTCAATGATAGGTCTGAAATAACCAACTTTAGGGGTTTTTCCCAACAACATTCTCATAAGACCCAAAGTGACTATAGATTTACCGCTATTAGCTTCGCTGGTTGCTATATATATGGCTTTTTTCATTTTTTCTAAATTTTGTGCAAATATAGGCTATTTGAGCTTTATTTATATGATAAATGTCTTAAAAAACAGCATTTTACTTAATATAGAATCAATATAAAAAACCTGTTTATCACTCACTAAAATAGCTGTATATTTGAATTCATAATTTTAATAAAAATGACAACATTAATTATCAATATAAAAGAATTGCTGCAGGTTGAAAACGTGCCGAAAAAAATGGTTTGCGGGACAGCCATGAAAAATCTTCCCACCATTAAAAATGCCTTTTTATTGATTGAAGACGCAATAATTCAGGATTTTGGCAAAATGGAAGATTTGCCTAAAATTAATGTTGATAAAACCATTGATATGACCGGGAAAATGGTGCTTCCAACTTGGTGCGACAGCCATACGCATATTGTTTATGCCGGAAATAGGGAACAGGAATTTATTGACAGAATAAATGGGCTCTCTTATGAAGAAATTGCAAATAATGGAGGCGGAATTTTAAATTCTGCGATAAAATTACAACGCACTTCCGAAGAAGATTTATACCAACAATCTGCAAAACGCATTGAAGAAATTATGAAATTGGGCACAGGCGCCGTTGAAATTAAATCGGGATATGGGTTGACAACTGAAGCGGAAATAAAAATGCTGCGCGTTATAAAAAAACTGAATGAAAATTACCCAATTACCATCAAGTCCACTTTTTTGGGCGCTCACGCCCTGCCTTCAGAATTTAAAAACAACAAAATTGCTTATTTAGATAAAGTGATTGAAGAAATTTTACCGATTGTGGCAGCAGAAAATTTGGCCGAATACATTGATGTTTTTTGCGAAACGGGTTATTTCTCTGTTGATGATACCGACAGAATATTAAAAGCCGGAGCAAAATACGGACTGATTCCAAAAATTCACGTAAATCAGTTTACGGCCATTGGCGGTGTTCAGGTTGGCGTAAAATACAAAGCGCTTTCTGTTGATCATTTGGAATTGATGCGGGATGAAGATATTGAAGTTTTAAAAAATACGGGGACTATGCCTGTTGCTTTGCCTTCCTGCTCTTATTTTTTAAGCATTCCTTATACGCCGGCAAGAAAAATAATTGATGCAGGCTTGCCTTTGGCGCTGGCCACCGACTACAATCCGGGCTCTACACCTTCCGGCAATATGAACTTTGTTATTTCAACCGCCTGCATTAAAATGAAAATGACGCCTGAAGAAGCCATCAATGCAGCAACAATTAATGGTGCTTATGCCATGGGTTTGGAAAAAACCCACGGAAGCATTTGTAAAGGGAAAAAAGCAAATTTTATCATTACCAAAGAAATTCCAAGTTACGGATTTATGCCATACTCATTTGGAAACCAACATATTGATAAAGTATTTATTGAAGGAAAAGAAATTTAGCAGTTTAAACTTCTCGTTTTTTATCGTAAGGAATACTGCTTAAAATATGGTTAATGGCCACAACCCGAGCATACGTTTTTTTATTCGCTTTAATTATTTTCCATGCAACTGGGCCTTCTTTTGTTTTTGCAAACATTTTATTTTTATAATAGGTATAAACATCCCATAACTCTTGGGCTCTTTCATCAACCGGCGTTATTTTCCATTGTTTTAATGGGTCGCTTTTTAAATCCTCAAAACGTTTTGCCTGTTCTTTCTTAGAAATGGACATGTAAATTTTTACCAAATGAATGCCCGATTCGGTAATCATACGTTCAAATTCATTTACCTGATTCATGAAAGTTTCATATTCTTGTTGCGTACAAAAACCGTTTACCGGACCAACTACTGCCCTGTTATACCAGCTTCTGTCGAAAAAAATGATTTCACCGGCTTTAGGAAATTGAATTACATAACGTTGAAAATACCATTGTGATCGCTCATCTTCCGTAGGTTTTGGCAAGGCTACGATGCGATAATGCCTAGGATTCATCCGTTCCGTTGCACGCCTAATGGCGCCGCCTTTTCCTGCCACATCCCTTCCTTCAAAAATGATGATAATTCGTTCATTTTCTTCAATTGCCCAAGTTTGAAGTCTTATAAGTTCAACCTGAAGTTTTTTTAATTTATTTTCGTATTTAACATACCTGACAGCCTTCTCTAAATTATAGGGCTCTTTTGAAAATAAAGCCCTTAATCCTTTATTTGTGTTAAGAATTTCTACGTCTTTTTCGGTTAATTTATACGAATCCATGATTAATCAATTTGTTTGGCTGAACGGTAATAACGCATCACAACATTAGGATCTGGAAATAAAATGGTTGATGCCTGGTCTTTTCCTTCATAATTAAATTGCGACAACACATATCTGATGCTCTCCAAACGCGCCAATTTTTTGTCGTTTGCCTTAACGGTAATCCAAGGGCTATAGCTGGTATGTGTTCTGCTGTACATTTGCTCTTTGTAATGTGTATATTGATCCCAAAGTTCCTGACTTTTCCTGTCAACCGGACTAAATTTCCAACGTTTTAAAGGAGTTGCAATGCGCGCATTAAAGCGAGCCAATTGCTCTTCTTTTGAAATTGAAAACCAAAATTTTATTAAAACCATGCCGTCTTCATACATCATATGTTCAAATTCAGAAACCTGAACCATAAAATTTTGATATTGGGTTTCGGTACAAAATCCCATAACCGGTTCAACAACAGCCCTGTTGTACCAACTTCTGTCGAAAAATACAATTTCCCCAGTGTTTGGCATTTCTTTAATATAGCGTCTAAAATACCACTGGCCACGCTCTATTTCTGTTGGTTTTGTTAAGGCTACCACATTCATGGCACGCGGATTTAAATGTTCTGTAAAACGGCGAATATTTCCTCCTTTTCCTGCTGCATCGCGTCCTTCAAAAATGATGGCCACCCGCATTTTATTTTTTGTAATCCACTGTTGAAGCTTCACCAGTTCAATTTGTAAATTACGCAACTCCTGCTCATAAAACAAACGTTTTTCCACTTTATCAAAAGGAATATTTTTTTCCCTGATAATTTTTAAAAGTTCCTGATTTGAAGATACTTTTTCAAAATCTTCCATGGTTAATTTAGGAGATTCTTGCATTATAGTCTATTTTTTCAAAAATTAAACAAATTTCCGGGTCACTTACTGGCTGCAATTTTGCATCGGAAGGTGAAAAATAAGGAATTCCCAATCCCAGTCCGCGCAAAATAAATAATAATCCGATTATAATGACAAAAACTGGGATAATTTTTTGAAATTTAGCGCGCAAAGATACACTTACAAAATTCCCCAACAACACCGCTGCGGTCATCATCGGAATCGTTCCCGCACCAAATAAAGCCATATATAAAGCGCCCTGAACGGCGTTGCCAGTTGAAATTGAACCAATTACGGCGATATACACCAAGCCGCAAGGCAAAAGACCGTTAAAAAAACCGATTGAAAATAAGGCTTTATTCGATTTTTTATTGAGATAAATTCCAAGATTGTATTTAACCTCGGCAATAATTTTATAAAGAGGTTTCGAAAAATTGTATTTGTTAAAGACTGAGACAGGCATTAAAATGGTAACAATCATTATAACACCCATTAAAATTGACAAACGTTGTTGAAAACCCGCCAAATACAGCCCTTTTCCTATGAAACCAAAAAGCAATCCTATCATTGAATAACTCAACAATCTGCCAAAATGATATAAAAAAGTTTGGAAAATTAAGGAGGTATTTGAGGCCCTGTTAACCGGAATTATGAACGCAATTGGTCCGCACATTCCAATACAGTGAAAGCCGCCCGCCAAACCTAAAATAAGTGCAGTCCAAAGCATATCAGTACATTAATTTCTCCTTAAATAAATAGGCGGAACCGTTAATAACCCATTCAATTCTCACATTCCAAATTCCTTTCACCAAATTACCATCAGCTATTAAATAGTTGGCAGTTGTTAATTTTATGGGAAGTTTAAAATCAATTTTATCGTTAGAAGGCCGTTGAAATGAAATTGTTCCCGTTATTTTTTCGGCATCAAATTCAGCCGGAAACTTAATTAACAAACCTTCCGCCACTTTGGTTAACGTTACGTCTTCCTTTAATGTTGCCGCTTTATTCAATTTATCAATTTCCTGTTGATAATTCAATTCGTCTTTATAATAATCCTCAGAAACTAAATGATGGTCATATTGAGGCATAAAAGTGGCCTTGTAAACAAAAGACAGTATAAATATGATGAATGCCGACATTGCAATAATAATGCCTGTTGGCCAACTAATTTTAAACTTCATTTAATCAATTTTTATGGGTCCTGCAAAAGTGGTGGTGGTTTTTTCAATTAATTTCCCTTGTGAATACACACCAACTTTCAATTTTTCATTTGACGAATTTAAATCTTTTTTATCAATTTCAATAAATAATGTGCCTTCCTTTAATCCTTGTTTTTCGACTTTGGAAAGTCCGCCTATCAATTCTATTGCGCCTTTATGGGAAATTAATTTAAATTCAATGTCCTCAATATTTTCAGTGGTTTTATTTATCAATTTAAACGTATAAACATTTTTCACGGTTGTTTCCGTAGTTTGAAAAATTTGGCCAGGCAATCTTAAAATGGTGGCTTCCACATCATTTCTTAAAAATATCATTGTAATAAGTACGCCAACCAATACCGTTAATAAGG
This sequence comes from Lutibacter sp., assembly GCA_036567345.1. Lineage (GTDB taxonomy): Bacteria > Bacteroidota > Bacteroidia > Flavobacteriales > Flavobacteriaceae > Lutibacter. The sequence goes on along the minus strand of DATCUQ010000032.1, from coordinate 26,708 downwards.
CCGAATAAGCAATTAAGCGTGAATTAAATTTTAATTTTTCCTTCTTTTCTATATTGTCTTCGGAAGCGTAACGAATCAAGCCTCTTTCAAAACCCACAGTATCCATGATATCATCACAAGCATCGATACACGCGGTACAATTAATACACTCCAATTGTGTGCCGTTTCTGATGTCAATTCCTGTTGGACAAACCTGAACGCATTGCATACATTCTACACAATCCCCATAACCGGATGCCTCTCTATTTTCACCTTTACGTACTGGTTTTCTGCCTTTTTCTCCTTCTCCCCTAACAAAATCATAGGCTACATTAATGGACTTATTGTCTAAAAGTACGCCTTGCAATCTGCCGTACGGACAAACAATAATGCAAACTTGTTCCCTAAACCAAGCGAACACAAAATAGAATACCAAGGTAAAAACCAATAATTTAATTAGGGTTCCAATATGGTTAAAAGGGCCATCGGTGATATGTTCAATCAAAACATCGCTGCCAATAATGTAAGCAAAGAAAACATTTGCAATTATAAATGAGATTAAAAAGAAAACAATCCATTTTAATACGCGTTTTCTTATTTTCTCCCCATTCCATACTTGTTTGTCCAATTTAATTTGTTTGGTTCTGTCTCCATCAATTAAATATTCTATTTTTCTGAAAATCATTTCCATAAAAATAGTTTGCGGACAAACCCATCCACAAAATATTCTGCCAAAAACCACGGTGAATAAAATTACAAACACCACGCTCACAAGCATTGAAATGACCAGCAAGTGAAAATCTTGCGGCCAAAAAGGGAATCCGAAAATATGAAATTTGCGTTCAATAACATTAAAAAGCAAAAACTGATTTCCGTTTATATTAATAAAAGGGGACGCAAACATAAATGCCAAAAGCACCCAGCTTACGATTGTTCTATAATTGTATAATTTTCCTTTTGGTTTCTTTGGAAATATAAAATTTCGCTTTCCGCTTTCATCTATTGTTCCAATGGAGTCTCTAAATCTCTCTTTATTTTCTGTTTTCATGCTAAGTTTAAAAGGCAATTCTCTATTTTCTGTTAATTTGTAAATTTAAGATTAATTAATCAACCACTTGGTTACAAAGACGACAAAAAAAATAAAAAATTGGCTATTATTAACCAATCATATTAAAAACAAAAACCCTCTTTTGAGGGTTTTTGTTTTTAATATGAATTCTCTTTATTATTCTGCAGGCCAAATAATATCTCCTTGCGCCTCTTTTGGAGCCGCAGGCTTTGTTCCCTGCATCGATATAATATAACTTGCCAATAGAATTCTTTCTTCCCTTGTGATGGTGCTTTCCCAGGCAATCATTCCTTTCCCTGGCCTTCCTCCGTTTGTTAAGGTATTAAAAATATTTTTAACATCACCGCCTAAAATCCAACGATTGTCAGTTAAATTCGGACCAATACTTCCGCCTAAATCCGCTATATGGCAAACAACACAAGTTTTGGTTGTAAACAGTTCTTTTCCTTTTGCCAAATTTCCGGCATCTGTATAAGCAACAATGTTTGCATCATCAAATAATTGCGGATTTGCAGCTTTATACGCTTCAATTTCTGCTTTTGCAGCAGTCATTTCATCGTTAAACTCATCCTCCTGACTGTATTTATCGAAACCTAGCGCCATAATAATATAAAAAATACTGATGGCGATGGTGATATAAAAACCTGCCAGCCACCAAGGCGGCAAAACATTGTCAAGTTCCTTAATGCCATCATAATCGTGATCGAGCATGATATCTTCTTCGGTTCCTAAATCGTGAGCTTTGGTCATAGATTTCATAAATCTTTTCCAGCCCGATATCTTTTCTGAATTCTTATTCATGATTATTTTCTTTACTGTTAGTGTCGTTATCTAATGGTAATTGGCTTAATTCGTCGATTCTGTTTTTAGGCATTTTTATGACAATAATTAACATTGTGACAAAAACTATAAAAAACAGCAATAATGAAATGATCGGGTAAATTTCAATTCCGTTCATTCCATCAAAATTATGTGATATAAATTTTAACATATTAATTATTTTTTAGTGCCGTTTTTGTATTCGCTTTAATATCAGTTCCTAAACGCTGTAAATAAGCTATAAGCGCAACAATTTCTTTATTCTGAATATTGCTTGAACCATAATTTTTTACAAATTCGGGATCTTGTCTTAAATTGCCTTCAATTAATTTTGCCTGCTCCATCAATTTTTGTTTGGCGCCAGTAATTTCTTCAGCAGTATAAGGAACTCCCAATGTTACCAGTCCTTTCATTTTACTTTCCAAATTTGAGGCATTCATATCGTTTTTAATTAACCATGAATAACGTGGCATTATAGAGCCCGGTGATGTGGAACGTGGATCAGACATATGGTTAAAGTGCCAATTGTCATTGTATTTACCACCTTCTCTGTGTAAATCAGGACCTGTTCTTCTTGAACCCCACAAGAATGGGAAATCGTAAACAAACTCACCTGCTTTTGAATATTCACCATAACGTTCAACTTCTGAACGGAAAGGACGGATCATTTGGGAATGGCAATTGTTGCATCCCTCACGAATGTAAATATCTCTTCCTTCCAATTCCAAAGGCGTATATGGTTTTACGCTTGCGATTGTAGGAACGTTTGATTTCACCAACATTAAAGGCACCAACTCAACCAAACCGCCAATTAAAATGGCGACTGTAGTTAAAATAGTGAACAATACAGTTCTTCTTTCTAACCAGGTATGCCATCCTTCGCCTGCAATTCTTTGTCCGCTAATTTTTTTCAACGGCGCCGCTTCAGCCAATTCATCCTCAACAGGAGAACCTGCTTTGGCTGTTTTAATGACGTTAATTGCCAATAAAATAAATCCGGTTAAGTATAAAGTTCCTCCAATGGCACGCATCATATACATCGGAATAACTTGTGTAACAGTTTCTAAAAAGTTTCCGTAAACCAAAGTGCCATCCGGATTAAACTGTTTCCACATAAATGCTTGGGTAAACCCAGCCACATATAACGGAATTGCATAAAAAAGGATACCCAAAGTACCTATCCAGAAATGTGTGTTGGCTAATTTTTTTGAATATAATTCTGTTTTCCAAAGTTTTTCAGCCAGCCAATAAACAATACCCGCCACCATAAAACCGTTCCAAGCCAAAGCACCGATATGTACGTGACCAACTATCCAATCAGTATAGTGGCCAATTGCGTTTACGTTTTTAAACGACAACATTGGTCCTTCAAAAGTTGCCATCCCGTAACCTGTAATTGCAACCACGAAGAATTTCAATACCGGATTCTCACGAACTTTGTCCCAAGCACCGCGCAATGTTAACAATCCATTAATCATACCTCCCCAAGATGGGAAAATCAACATTACAGAGAAAACTGTTCCTAAGTTTTGGGCCCATTCCGGTAAAGCTGTATATAATAAATGGTGAGGTCCTGCCCAGATGTACAAAAATATCAACGTCCAGAAGTGAATAATAGACAATCTATAAGAATAAACAGGTCTGTTCGCCACTTTTGGAACAAAATAATACATCAATCCCAATACTGGCGTGGTTAAGAAAAATGCCACTGCATTATGTCCGTACCACCACTGAACAAGGGCATCTTGCACACCCGAATAAACCGAGTAGCTTTTGAATGCGGAAACAGGCATTTCTAAATTGTTAAATATGTAAAGTACCGCAATGGTTACCAAGGTTGCGATGTAAAACCAAATTGCCACATAAATATGGCGTTGCCTTCTTTTTAATATCGTTCCGATTAAATTAATTCCAAACACCACCCAAATTACCACAACGGCAATGTCAATTGGCCATTCTAATTCGGCGTACTCTTTAGAGGAAGTAAACCCAAAAGGCAATGTAATTGCAGCCGCAACAATAATTGCCTGCCAGCCCCAAAAATGAATTCTGCTTAAAACATCGTTAAACATTCTCGCTTTAAGCAATCTTTGTGTGGAATAATAGACTCCTAAAAAAATTCCGTTACCCACAAAAGCAAAAATTACCGCATTGGTATGCAGCGGTCTTAAACGGCCAAAGCTTAACCAAGAAATAGCGTTACCCGATCCTGCAAATTCCAATAAGCCAGGGTATATAAAAAGCAGCGCTACCGTTAGCCCTACCAACATCCCTACAATTCCCCAAAGAATTGTGGCCCAAAGAAACATTTTTACGATTTTATTGTCATAATAAAATTGTTCTTTTTCCATACTTGTTTGATTAATTAATTGTTAGTTATTTTTGATTGATTTTGATTGCTTGTTGATTCTTTATCTTCCTTTTTCTTAACAATTACCAGTTCATCATCAAACAGCATGCGAACCGAAGGCGTATAGGTGTCATCATACTGCCCGGACCTCACTGATTTGATAAATGCAAATAAAAAAATTAAGGCAACAATAATGCTTACGCCTATCGTTATATAAAGTACTTCCATTTTTTTGGCTACTAATAATTTAAAAACAAATATATATTTTCCTCCATAATAAAAAATGATAATTGTCACTTATGCTTACAGATTTTACTATTTAATTAAATTATTTCAAATATTTTTTTGAAACCAAATTTGTCATAATTGTCACGAAAATTACAATGCTTATTGAACTTACCGGCATTAAAATGGCAGCAACTATTGGGGTTAAAGCACCTGTTAGGGCAAAATACATTCCTATAACATTATAACAAAAAGCTAAGATAAAACTTGTCTTAATAATCTTAATGGTTTTAGTCGATATAGTTAACAACTTTGGCAAATTGTTAAAAAATTTCGCATCAAGAATGCCGTCACAAGCGGGTGAAAATACATTAACATTTTCTGAGATTACAATGCCAACATTACTTTGCGCCAAAGCGCCTGCATCATTAAGCCCATCTCCTATCATCATTACTTTCTCACCGTTTTGCTGCAATTTTTTAATATATTCCAATTTGCTTTCAGGTTTCTGGTTAAATTGAAAAATGGTGTTTTTTGGCAATAATTTTTCTAAATAGGATTTTTCTCCATCATTATCACCGGAAAGAATTACCAATTTATATTTTTTTGAAAGCGTTTCAAAAATGTGCTTTGTTCCTTCTCTATAGCTGTTTTTGAAAATATAGCTTCCTTTATGCTGATTGTTTATTTTTATATGGATTGCCGTTTCATTTGATTCGGCAGAAGTTGCGCCGACAAAACTGGCCGAGCCAAGTTTTAGTTCCATATCGTTTATGATGGCATGAATGCCTTTACCAAGCAATTCTTCAAAATGAGTAGGTTTATCCGCCAAAGCTTCTTCCTGAATATGCTCGTAAAGCGATCGGCTTAAAGGGTGATTTGAAGCTCTTAATACACTTTTAACAGCTTTAAGTTCATCAATATTTAAAGTAGCTCCTCTATAAATCAAATGCGATTTGTCGGTTGAAGTTATTGTGCCGGTTTTATCAAAAATAATGGTGTTAATTTTTGCAATGTTTTCAACAGTTTCGGCATTTTTCAAATAAAACTTATGATAACCAAAAATTCGCAAAATATTACCGATGGCAAATGGTGCCGATAATGCCAAAGCGCAAGGACAAGCGATGATAAGCACTGCTGTAACCACATTAAATACCATGGACGGATTATAAAAGCACCAAAAAATACCGGCCAAAAAAGAAATGGTTAAAATGTTGATGGTGAATAATTTACTGATAGTGTCAGTGATATTTTTTATGGTGTGGTCCGTTGTTTTAGTAAAAACATCGTTGCTCCACAATTGCGTTAAATAACTTTGCGAAATGGTGTTCACAACCTCCATTTCTATGGCACCCGCGGTTTGCTTTCCGCCTGCAAAAAGCTTGTCGCCCGATTGTTTTGTCACCGGCAAAGACTCTCCTGTCACAAAGCTGTAATCAATCGACGCATTGCCGTTGATTAAAATTCCGTCGACAGGAATTAACTCCTGATTTCTGATGAGCAACCGATTTCCTTTTTCTATATCTTGTACGGGAATATTTTTCTCAAATCCATCAGAAATTTTTGTGACTGCAATTGGAAAATATGATTTATAATCGCGTTCAAAGGACAAAAAGTTGTAGGTTTTTTGCTGAAAGAATTTCCCTAAAAGCAAAAAGAAAACCAATCCCGCCAAACTGTCGAAAAATCCTGAACCGATATTTAAAGCAATTTCTATGGTGCTTCTTATAAACAATACCAAAACTCCCAAAGCTATGGGAACATCAATATTTAAAATTTTATGCGAAAGTCCTTTATAGGCAGAAATAAAATAATTTTTGGCAGCATAAAAAACCACCGGAATGGCCATGGCGAACATGAGCCATCTAAATACATGTTTGTATTTTTCCAACCAAAACTCATCCGCATCAAAATATTCGGGAAACGAAAGCAACATGATATTTCCAAAACAAAAAGCGGCAATTGAAACTTGATAAATCAACGTTTTATCAACCTTGCTTTTTATTGCGTCCGCATCATCCAAACTTATATAGGGTTCATAACCTATTGAAGTCATTAATTCTGCCAATTGTTTTAAGTTGGTTGCTTTATTTTTGAAAGTGATTCGTACGGTTTTTTTTGGAAAATTAACCATTGAAGTGGTTACACCGCCATTTAACTTGGATAAATTTTCAAGAATCCAAATACAGGAACTGCAGTGAATGCTTGGTATAAAAAATTCAACAACTGAGGTTTCCGTATCATTAAATTCCAACAATTTTTCAATGATATCTTCATTATCAAGATAATTGTACTTGCCTTTTATGTCGGATGGGATTGTTCCCGGTGCAGATTGTAAATCGTAATAACAACCTAACTCGTTGTTGCTTAATATTTCATAAACTGTTTTGCAGCCATTGCAGCAAAATTGCTTCTCATCAAAGATTTTCGGGCTTTTTCCACACGATGCGCCGCAATGATAACAATTATTTAAATCCATTCTAAATTCAATTTCCTCGCAAAAATATTGATTTATTATTTCCTAATTATGACATTTATCATTTATTTTTGTACCTTTACAAATGTTACTACTTAACTAAATTCTTTTTTGATATGTCAAATTGTTCACATTGTATTATGAAGCGTTTTAACGCTCTTAAAACTTTAACGCATGACGAATTAGAAAGATTTTCAGATCACAAAACATCACTTATCATAAAGAAAGGTGAAAATATAATGACTGAAGGTAATTCTATCAATGGTTTATATTGTATTCAGGATGGTAAATGTAAGTTGACTAAATTGAATACAAACGGTAAAGAACAAATCATAAAATTTGTAAAAGGCGGCGACATTTTAGGACACCGTTCTATTTTAAGTGAAGAACCTGTTGGATTGAACGCAACGGCATTGGAAGATATGCGCGTTTGTTTTATTCCTAAAGGAGACATTCTAGAGTCCATCAGAGACAATCCTCAATTTTCTTTAAATTTAATAAAAAATATTTCGCTTCAGTTAAGCCATGCGAATACTTCTATTTCACAAATGGCGCAAAAACCGGTTAAGGACAGGTTAGCGGAAACTTTGTTGAGTTTGGAAGATATATTTGGTATTGACAATGAAGATTGCATAGACGTTATTTTAACGAGAGAAGAAATTGCAAATACCATTGGTACTGCCACGGAATCTGCCATAAGGTTATTATCCAACTTGAAAAAAGATGGCGTGATTGATTTGCTCGGCAAAAAAATTAAAATTTTAAACAAAAATGCGCTTAAAAATATCTCTGAAGGTTATTAATTGATAATCCTTCATAAAAAAAGCCTTTTAGAAAAATCTAAAAGGCTTTTTTTATGAATAATGCTTTTTGTTACTGCGCCATCATAGAAGCGGCAATGCGCTTATAAATACCGCTCTCAAGTTTAGAACGGATTGCTGAAAAAGCTTCGATTGTTACTTTAACATCTTCCAAATTATGTGTTGTTGTTGGAATCAATCTCAAAATGATCAATCCTTTTGGTATTACGGGATAAACTACAATGGAACAAAATATGCCATAATTTTCACGCAAGTCATTTACCATAGCCATGGCTTCAGGAATATCGCCTTCTAAAAATACCGGCGTTACACAAGTATTTGTTTTTCCAATATTAAAACCTTGGTCTTTTAAACCATTTTGTAGTGCGTGAACATTTTCCCATAACTTTTCTTTAAGTTCTGGCATGGTTCTTAACATATCTAAACGTTTTAAGGCACCAATTACCATGGGCATAGGCAAAGCTTTTGCGAACATTTGTGAACGCATATTGTATTTTAAATACTGAATAATATCTTTATCTGCAGCGAAAAATGCGCCAAAACCAGCCATAGATTTGGCAAAAGTTGAAAAATAAACATCGATGCCATCTTGTACGCCTTGCTCAAAACCTGTTCCTCTACCATCTTCTCCTTGCGTTCCGAATCCGTGAGCGTCATCAACTAAAAATCTGAAATTATATTTTTCTTTAAGCGCCACAATTTCTTTTAATTTTCCTTGCTCGCCGCGCATTCCGAAAACACCTTCAGAAATAACTAAAATACCGCCATTGGTTTCATCAGCAATTTTTGTGGCTCTTTGCAGGTTTTTTTCTAAACTTTCTATATTGTTGTGCTGAAAAGTAAATCTTTTTCCAGGATGAAGCCTAACACCATCTATAATGCAGGCATGCGCATCCATATCATATACAATCACATCATTTTTGGTAACCAAAGCGTCAATGGCAGAAACCATGCCTTGATAACCAAAATTCACTAAATAGGCAGCTTCTTTATGTTCAAATTCTGCCAATTCCCTTTCTAATTGTTCGTGGTATTTTGTGTGACCCGACATCATTCTTGCGCCCATTGGGTAAGCCATACCATATTGTGCAGCTGCTTCAGCATCAACTTTTCTAACTTCCGGGTGATTTGCCAATCCGAGGTAATCATTAATACTCCAGGTAATTACGTTTTTGCCGTTGAAAGTCATTCTATTGGAGATTTCACCTTCTAACTTAGGAAAAACGTAGTATCCCTCGGCTTGTTCAGCCCATTTTCCTAATGGACCTTTGTCGTTTATAATTCTTTCAAATAAATCTTTCATTATGTGTTTTTTTGTGTAAAATGTATTTATCCTAATTACATTTTTAAGGGTACAAAGTAAGTGATTTTTTATTTGCTATTCAAATGTTATGAAACAAAAAAAAGGTTTAAAAATTAATTTTTAAACCTTTTTTTTGTTTCATTTATAAGTTATTTAACATATTCAACTACAGCAAGCGCTTGTTTTTTTGAATCAAAAAAGCCTTGTTCTTTCATCCATTCATCGCTGTAAATTTTTTCCATATAACGAGAACCGTGATCTGGCAAAATTAAGACAACTTTAGAATTTTCATCAAACATTCCCTGTTCTGCATACTGCATTGTTGCCTGCATAACAGCGCCACTTGTATATCCTGTAAATAACCCTTCTGTTAAAGTAAGTTCTCTGGCTCGATGTGCTGCTGCTTCATCGGTCACTTTTTCAAAAACGTCTATAGAATCAAAATCAGTTGCGGTCGGAATTAAATTTTTTCCCAACCCTTCAATTCTGTAAGGATAAATTTCATTTTTATCGAACTCACCTGTTTCCTTAAATTTCTTTAAAATCGATCCGAAGGCATCAACGCCCAACGTTTTAATTTTAGGATTTTGTTCCTTTAAATATCTGGAAACACCTGAAATTGTTCCGCCTGTGCCACTTGCAGCTACCAAATGCGTAATCTCTCCATTGGTTTGTTTCCAAATTTCCGGTCCGGTTGAACTGTAATGTGCATCAACATTTAATTTGTTAAAATATTGATTGATGTAAACGGAATTTGCAGTTTCTGCATGCAACCTTTTGGCAACTTGATAATATGAACGGGGATCGTCCGCATCCACATGCGCCGGACAAACATACACTTTAGCGCCCATCGCTTTCAACATATTTATTTTTCCTGCTGAAGCTTTAGAACTAACTGCCAAAATACAATTATAGCCTTTTATAACACTAACCATCGCAAGGCTAAACCCTGTATTGCCAGAGGTTGTTTCAATAATTGTACTGCCTGGTTTTAATATCCCCTGTTTCTCAGCTTCTTCAATAATATGAACGGCAATCCTGTCTTTCATAGAATGTCCAGGATTAAATCCTTCATACTTTACATAATAAGTGCCAGGAAGGTCTTTGGTGATTTTGTTTAACTTAATTAAGGGAGTGTTACCAATTAGGTCTAAAATATTGTTACTTATACCTATATTTTCTGCCATTTTTTAAAATTTAATTCAGATATAATATTTTCAAATGCGAATTTATGAATAATAATCTAATGTGCAAATTTAATAATTTTTTTTAAACTTTTGTTCTTCCTTCCAAATCAATCACAAAACTATAGTCCCGTGCCGTTTCTTTGAGGGAATCAAATCGTCCTGAAGCCCCGCCGTGACCCGCTTCCATGTCAATATGCATCAATAAAATATTTTTATCAATTTTTAATTCTCTCAGTTTCGCAACCCATTTTGCAGGTTCAAAATATTGAACTTGTGAATCATGCAGACCTGTTGTAACCAACATATTAGGATATTTTTGCTTAGAAACATTGTCATAAGGCGAATATGATTTCATATAATCATAATAAGCCTTTTTATTTGGATTTCCCCATTCATCATATTCTCCGGTGGTTAGCGGTAAGCTATCATCCAACATTGTGGTCAAAATATCGACAAAAGGAACCGCAGCGATGATTCCATGAAACAATTCAGGATCCATATTAATGACTGTTCCCACCAATAAACCTCCGGCAGAACCGCCACTTGCATATAAATGTGCGCTTGAAGTATATTCTTTTTCAATTAAAAATTTCGCACAATCAATAAAATCTGTGAATGTGTTTTTTTTATGCAATAACTTCCCTTTTTCGTACCATTTACGGCCTAAATATTCGCCGCCTCTAACATGGGCAATTGCAAAAACAAAACCTCTGTCCAATAAACTTAAACGGGTGGTGCTGAAGCCTGCATCAATAGAATGTCCGTAGGAGCCATAGCCATACAACAGCAAAGGCGTGTCTTTGGTTAATGGCGTGTTTATGTGATGCACTAAGGATATTGGAATTTTTGTTCCATCTTGGGCTGTTGCCCATAAACGTTCACTTTTGTAATTGTTCTTATCAAACTTTCCTCCCAAAACTTCCTGTTCCTTTTTTATTTCTTTGGTTTTTGAAACAACATCAAAATCTATAATTGAACTTGGGGTTGTCATTGAATTATAGCCATAACGTATAATATTGGTGTCAAATTCGGGATTGTTATAAACACCTGCGGAATAAGTTTCCTCCTCAAAAGGAAGGTAAAAATCTTCTGTTTGGTCCCAACGAATAATTCTGATTTTATTTAAGCCGTTTGAACGTTCTTCAACCACCAAGAAATCTTTAAAAATTGAAATGTCCTCCAACATAACATCTTCTCTGTGCGGAATTACTTCCACCCAGTTTTCTTTTGAAGTTGCCTTTTCCGGCGTTTTCATTAATTTAAAATTGGTGGCTTTGTCCTTATTGGTCAGTATGTAAAAATTTCCGTCGTAATGCGCAATGTCATACTCATGATTTCGCTCCCTTGGTTGAAATATTCTGAATTCTCCGGTTGGATTGTCCGCTTCCAAAATGCGATATTCGGATGAAACCGTGCTGTAAGAACCAATAATAATGTATTTTTCGGATTTTGTGCCGTAAACAAAAGTGTTAAATGCCTTGTTTTTTTCAACATAGACTTCAATATCTTCAGAAGGATCTGTACCTAAAATATGACGAAATATTTTTTCGCTTCTTAAAGTTTTTGGGTTTTGATGGGTATAAAAAACTGTTTTATTGTCATTTGCCCAAGTTCCGCTTCCTGTGGTGTTTTCAATTTTTTCAGGAAACAATTCGCCGGTTTCCAGATTCTTAAATTGCAATGTATATTGTCTTCTGCCCACTTTATCCACGCCAAATAAGGCCAATTCGTTATTTCGGCTTATGGACAAACCTGATAATTTAAAATAGGTGAAACCTTTTCCAAGTTCATTCACATCAAACAAAATTTGCTCTTGTGCTTCTAAACTTTCTTTTTTACGCGAATAGATTGGGTATTGGCTCCCTTTTTCAAATCGGGTGATATAATAGTAGTTGTTTTTTTTATAAGGCACCGACTCATCATCTTCCTTTATACGAGATTTCATCTCCTGAAATAAATCTTCCTGAAATTGCTTTGTATGAACAGTTTTTGCTTCATAATAAGCATTTTCGGTATGCAAATAATCTATAACCTCTGGATTTTCCCGATCATTTAACCAATAATAATTGTCAATTCTAACATCCCCATGAATTTCAAGCTTCATCTCGATCTTTTTCGCTTTTGGGGGCAATATAATTTTCTTCGTCATCTAAATAATTTCAATAGTTTGCAAAAATAATCATTTTGGACGGGTAACAAATACAATTGCAAAAAAATGTTTTTGGAATTAGACGCCAAGAAACATAAGTTACTTGGAATACTTTTATGATTTTAAGGCTTTTTAATCATTAAAAAACGCATCGGTGAATCCGATTAAATACACTTTTTCCTGAGCTCTTGTAACGGCGGTGTACAGCCATCTTAAATATTCAATATTTTGTCCTTCAGGCAAATAGGGCTGTTCAATAAAAACCGTTTTCCATTGCCCGCCCTGCGATTTATGGCAAGTAACGGCATAGGCGAATTTAATTTGCAGCGCATTGAAGTAGCTGCTGTTTTTAATGGCCAACAACTGTTTGTATTTCGATTTTTCCTGAGCAAAATCTTTGGCAACTTCATGGTACAACCTGTTAGATTCTTCATAGGAAAGTGAAGGAGATTCAGAAGTTAGCGTATCCAATAACAACACCGTTTCAAATGGTTTCTGGTCCGGATAATCGATCATTCTGATTTTTACTTCAGCAAACCTGAAACCATACAATTCTTTAGTGCTGAAAATTTCCAATATTTCGCAAATATCTCCGTTGGCGATAAATCCGGCTTCGCTTGTCTCTTCAAGCCAAAAATAATTATTTTTAACCACCATAATATAATCGCCTGATGAAATTTCGTTTTCCTGTCCGCGAATTTTACTTCTAATTTGCTGATTGTACTGGTTGGCGCGTTTGTTTGACCGCACAATAAAAGTGGTGTCTTCCACGCCAATATTTGTATAGGCGGTATTGATGGCGTCTTCAATATCATAGCCATCAATTAACCGAATTAAATCGGGATATCCCAATTGAAACTGAAAATCAGTAAAACCTTCATTTGCGATTATTAGCCTTAATTCCGTAGCGTTTATCAAAATTCCTGAATCGGCATGTTGTCGCATCACCTCACTTAATTCAATTTCAATAACTTCCTTTTTGTAATTTAAAGTCAGCTTTTCAGCGTCCAATGCCGGACTAATCGCCAGTTTCACCGGAGGCAATTGGGCCGTATCGCCAATTAAAACCAGTTTACAATGCAGGCCTGAATAAACATAAGAGATTAAATCATCTAATAAAGAACCTGTTTCAAACAATTTTGCGCCTACCGGAGAATCGGAAATCATAGAGGCTTCATCAACAAAAAATATGGTGTTTGAATGTTTGTTGGTTTGCAGGGTGAAATCTACGCTGCCCGATTTATTTTTTTTCGGATAATATATTTTTTTATGTATTGTAAAAGCCTGTTTGTTGGAATATCCTGATATAACTTTGGCGGCTCTTCCTGTTGGGGCCAACAAAACCGCTTTTTTACCAATACGCCATAAATTATTCACAACGGTGCTAATGGTGGTGGTTTTACCGGTTCCTGCATAGCCTTTTATAATAAATAAAGCATCATTATTGGTGTCAAGAAGAAAATTCGTAAGTTTTGTGAGTAATAAATTTTGGGAATTTGTGGGTTCAAATGGAAACTTTTCAACCAGATTAACGTAAAATTCATGTGCCGTTTTTGTCATATTTAAAATAAATACCAAATATACAAATTGATTTATGCTTAAAAATTTTTCGCATTAAAAAAAATTTGTAGATTTGCCTAAACACATAAAAAAAACAAATACGCAAATGACAACAGTTTTGATTATAATAGTTGGTATTGTAGTTACCGCTTTTTTAGCCTATGCAATTGTAAATTATATCCCTAGAAAATGGCACTGGATACTTTCAACAGCATTAATTCTTATTTCAATTTTTTTAATTTATAAAATTAATTTTGAAATTACAAAACCTATAAAATTCAATACAGAGAAAAAGGCCAAGTACGCTAAAGTAATCAACAATCTGAAAATTATTCGTGATGCCGAAGTTGCCTACAAAACTGTAAATGGCAAATACACCACCAGCGGCGAAGAACTTATTAATTTTATTGAAACAGCAAAATTTGCATTAACCCAAACCAGATACGTTCCAAAAACGGTCACGCTTGGTGGGGGAATCACAAAAGAAATTGAAGAAAGGGTTGTAGACACCATAGGTTTTGAAGATGTAAAAAGCAAATTTGCCGGAAAAGATTATAAAAACATGATGAAAATCCCCGGAACTGATCAAACATTTAAAATTGAGATTGGTGAAGTTGAAAAAATAGTGGGATTAAAAGCTCCGGTATTCGAAGTGAAAGTAGATAAAGCCCTAATTTTGGCAGGTATGGATGAAAATCTTGTAAGACAAGAAAGAGAAGCCATTGGCGGTGAAGAAATTAGAGGTGAATTTGTCAGAATAGGTTCATTAACCGATGTTAGCGAGGACGGTAACTGGCCTCCATTTTATGATAAAGGAGATAAAAAAGTTAAGGAATAAAGATATAGATTTTTTAAATCTAGAAGATAACTATCTATCCATCCAACTTAGTTTGGATGGATTTTCTTTTTGTGTTTATAATAAAGCACAAGATAAAATTGGCGCTTTCGGTGTTTATGAATTTGAGAACAGCACGGGCTCTCCTTTTAGACAATTGGAGTGTGTTAAAGAAATGTTTTCACAGGAAGAATTACTTCAACGCAACTATAAAACAGTCTTTGTCAGCCATTTCAATAATTTAGTAACGCAAGTACCACAACCATTATTTAATAAGAATAACCTGGTGAATTACTTGCAATACACCATTAAAGTATTGGAAAACGATTTTATCGCTTTTGATGAACTCAGCAATTCAGAAATAATAAATGTGTATATTCCTTTTGTAAATGTCAATAATTATTTGTTGGACACTTATGAATCATTTGATTACAAACACTCATCAACAGTATTGATTGAAAATTTGCTGAATCAATACAAAAATTTAGAAGGCAGTTTTTGCTTTGTAAATGTCACCGGCATACATTTAGAAATCGTTGTTATCAAAAATAAAAAACTGGAATTGTTTAATTTTTTTAGTTTCAACACCAAAGAAGATTTTATTTATTATATTCTTTTTACCGCTGAGCAGTTAAATTTAAATCCGGAAGAATTTGAATTGATCCTTATGGGCGATATTGAAAAAGAATCGGAACTTTATGCCATTGTTTACCAATATATCAGAAATATAAAGTTTTATGTTCCAAACAATGCCGACTTGCAATTAAATGAAATCCCTTCCCATTCCCATTTTACCTTATTAAACCAATTTAAATAAATGCGCATTATTTCAGGAATACACAAAAGCAAACGCATACAGGCGCCTAAAAACTTGCCTGTTAGGCCAACAACCGACATGGCCAAAGAGGCGTTGTTTAACATTCTAAATAATTTGTATTATTTTAATGATATTTCGGTGTTGGATTTATTTTCGGGGACCGGAAACATAAGCTATGAATTTGGGTCGAGAGGCACCGAAAATATTACGGCCGTTGATGTGCATTCAGGGTGTATTCAATTTATAAATGCCACAGCCAAAGCATTGGATTTATCAATTACCGCCATCAAAAGCGATGTTTTTAAGTTTTTGGAAAAGGCCAATACAAAATATGACATTATTTTTGCCGATGCGCCCTACGAGTTTGAACTCGAATTGTTTGAGAAAATTGTGGCGCTGATTTTTGAAAATAAATTGCTTACCGAAGAAGGTATTTTAGTTGTTGAGCACTCCAAAAAAACCGATTTTAAAAATCACAAATACTTGAGTTACCAAAAAAAATATGGAGGAAATATGTTCAGTTTCTTTGAAAATAAAGAAATTGCCTAAAATAAGGATTCAATAATTTGTTTTTCGCCAATTCCTTCTGCTTCAGCTTTGTAATTTCTCACAATTCGATGGCGTAATATTGAATAAGCCACAGCCTGCACATCTTCAATGTCAGGTGAAAATTTCTCATTTACGGCAGCATTTGCTTTTGCCCCTAAAATTAAGAATTGTGAGGCTCTTGGCCCTGCGCCCCAATCAATGTAGTCATTTACCATTTTGGTTGAATAAGCCGTATTAGGACGCGTTTTAGACACCAATCTCACCGCATATTCTATCACATTGTCCGCCACAGGAATTCTTCTGATCAACCGCTGAAAATTTGTTATTTCATCAGCAGAAAGAATTGTATTGACTACTTTTTTCACATCGTTGGTGGTGCTTTTAACCACTTCAACTTCTTCATCAAAACTTGGATAATCTAAATTTATGGAAAACATAAACCGGTCTAACTGGGCTTCCGGCAACGGATAGGTTCCCTCCTGCTCAATTGGGTTTTGGGTGGCCAGCACAAAAAAAGGATTTTCCAATTTATGTTGATGACCAGAAATCGTCACTGCGCGCTCCTGCATTGCTTCCAACAATGCCGCCTGCGTTTTCGGCGGTGTTCTGTTGATCTCATCTGCCAAAATAATATTGCTGAAAATAGGGCCTTTTATAAACTTAAAATGGGTTGTTTCATCCAAAATCTCACTTCCTAAAATATCGGAAGGCATTAAATCGGGCGTAAATTGGATCCTTTTAAAATCGAGTCCCAACGTTTCTGAAATTGTTTGCACCATTAACGTTTTGGCCAATCCTGGAACGCCTATCAACAAAGAATGGCCGCTGCATAAAATGGATATTAAAATATGGTTTACGGCTTCATTTTGCCCAATAATCACTTTCCCAATTTCTTGTTTAAGCGCTTTATGTTTATCAACCAATTCCTTTAATGCAGCAACGTCTGACATATTTAGTCTTTTTTCCAGTTATTTTTGAAATTACATCCTTTATAATCGTCGTTTATTTTAATGTAAGTATCCTTAATTTTGTCTTTCGCCCATTTTTCAACAGTTTCTTCTTGCTTTTTTTGAAGCGTTAATTGTTGAATTTTTTCGTAATCTTTAGTAAAATTTGCAGTATGTGCATCATCTTTGCTTTTCACTAAAATAATTTTATGCATTTTTGATTCTCCCCTAACTTCATCATAAAAAGGAACGGTAATTTCACCTGCTTTTAGGCTGCTTATTTTATTGTAAAGATTTGGATCCATACGAGTTAGGTCAAAACGTGTATCGTTTGTTTGCGGATTCAACAGCAAGCCGCCATTGTTTTTGGTATCTTTATCTTCAGAATGTTTTACAACCGCTTCTTCAAAGGTTATTTCTCCCTTAAGCACTTGTTCCCTAATTTTCTCCAATTCATTGTAAGAAGCCTCCATTTCTGCCTGACTTATCTTTGGCTGAATTAAAATATGGCGCACATCGCGTTCCTGGCCTTTAATTTTTTCAACCAGAAGAATATGATACCCAAATCCCGATTCAAACGGTTCAGAAATCTCTCCTTCATCCAAGCTAAAAGCCATTTCTTTAAATTCTTTTATGAAACCGCTTTCTCTTGTAATGGTGTATAATCCGGCAGCTCCCGGACCGGTTCCTGAAACGGCTGGATCATCAGAATTGATAATTGCTTTCAATCTAAAGCTGAAACCTGCTTCAAGTTCTTTTTTAATTTCTTTTAGTTTTTCGATAACACGATTGATTTCTTCTTCAGAAGGCTTGATCATTTTTACAATTTGCGCCAATTCAATTTCAGCACTAAATTCGGGCAAATTGCTGTCTTTTTCAAGATTTTTAAAATAGGTTCTCACTTCTTCTGGAGTGACATCAATTTTTTCGGTAATGCTCGCTCTTTCTTTTTGGATAAGAAGCTGTTCTTTTTGGATTTCGAACAATTCTTTTCTTAAATCCTCTTCGTCATTAAATCCGTACATTTTTACCACCTTTTCCATGGTTCCCAATTGTTGGGTGAAATAAGAAATATTACGTTCAACTTCTGTGTTTATTTCGGCATCTGTAGTCACAATACTGTCAATTACCGCATGGTGCGCAATCAATTTTTGCGTCATAATTTCCTCCAAAATCTCACAATCTGTGATGTCTAATTTGCCTTCAATGCGTTGTTGCAATTCTTTTTTGAATTTATCAATGTCAGAATCAAGCACGATGTTTTTCCCAACCACAACAGCAACTCCGTCTATTTTTATTCTCTCTTGCGCATTTATTCCCGTAATAAATAACAGTAACGCTATTACAATTGTATTTTGTTTCATTCTAATAAATTTCAAATTGTTGTTTTTTAGTTGCATCGTTAATTAATGTTTCTTCAATATTTCTTAATAATAATAATTTGCGCTGATGTAAAATCATTTGCTTGACAGTAGGCGTAATATAACTTTTTGGCGCTGTTTCATTGCTTTGTAACACCTTTTTAATAGCGACCAAATATAAGCTTAATGAGTCTTCTTTTTGAATAAAATTTTCTTTTTTTAACAACTGCTGTTTGTCTTCGGTTTTTAAAATTGGAATTTCATTTGTTAAATCACTGTACTTAATCCAAATTGAATCGTTTAAATGATGGGATTGCAATAAAATTACCTTTTTCTTTAAATTCTCAAAATCTGATCTTTTAGTCGATTTAAACAATCTGATCAGCTCATTTTTATTTGAAGCATCTTTTCCTATTTTAATATATTTGAGCTTAACTAATTCTTCATTAAGCTTGAAAAGCTCATTGTTATTCAAATAGAATTCATCAATATCATCTTCAGTAACTGTAGTGTCTAAATATTGCTTTACAACAGCCTCTTTATACGAATTGATAAACAAATCTTCCCGATATTTTTTTACCAAATCTTCAAACTCCTCATTTTTGTTTTCTAAATTTAATTGGGCTTTAGACAATAATAATTGCTGCTTAATCCAATTGTTGATGTAATTATTTACCAGCGTTATACTGTCTTGCTCGGTGATGTCCTTTTTAAAAACAGCCGTTAAATCATCTTTGTACAAATAAACATCATTCACACGCGCAACAGGTTCCTGAATACTGTCCTTTTTAACTGTAAAATAATTACATGATTGCAAAAAAATAAGTGACAATGCTAAATAAAAATATGTTGGTTTCATCTGATCTTTTTTATTTGATTTTTACTAGTCATATGGAATTCCCAAAGTACCTAAAGGTTGGTTCGATAAATCCGTTTATGGTCATTTCATAAAAGATTTTTCCGTCCTAAAAAGACCTGTTTTAATTTAACAAAATCGGTGCAATTTATTTTTTATTTTCGGTATGTGCTGTTAAAGGAATCACAAAGAAATAATCCCTTCAATTTTTTCGGCCTCAACATATATTGCTATAATATCATCGGCATTTTTCATAATCACGTGAATGGAAACGCTGGTGAATTTTCCTGTTTTTGAAGAAGTTTTGGTAATCACCGCTCCTTTAAAATCGAATAAATCCTCTACTTGTTTTATTTTTTCTTCGTGGGTGGAAACAATAAATTTAAAAAGATATTCAGACGGGAAAATGTTGCTCTCGTCTAATTTTTTCTTTAACTTTTCGTAAAATTCTGTTCTGTTATCCATTTTTTTTAAAATAACGGTTTGCAAATATAATACCGTTTTACAGTTGTTAATATTTAGCTGACAAAATTACAAGAATATTTTTAGTATAATTTAACGAATACCTTATTTTTGCGGAATGCAAACAAAAATTGTGATCACCGGCGGCCCCGGAACCGGCAAATCTACTGTAATTAAGGAATTGGCAAAACGCAATTTTACGTGTATGCCCGAAATTTCTCGGGAGGTTACGCTAAATGCCCGACAAAATGGCACAGAACAACTGTTTTTAACAAAACCGCTGTTGTTTAGCGAATTGTTATTGGAAGGGCGCGTAAACCAGTATTTAGAAGCCGAAACAAAAAATAGTTCCATTGTTTTTTTCGACCGAGGAATTCCGGATGTTCATGCCTATATGAATTATATAAGTGTTGATTACCCAAAAACCTATGTCAACACCAGTAATTTTTACCGTTACAATTATATTTTTTTGATGGCTCCCTGGGAAGAAATTTATATTACCGACAATGAGCGTTATGAAAATTTTGAACAGGCGCTGGCCATTCACAACCATCTTGAAAGAACTTACACCGCATTAAATTATGTAATTATTGAAGTTCCTGCAGGAACCATTGAAGAAAGAACCGATTTTATACTGGCTTCCATAAAATAATGGGTGCGCCTCTTGAAATACTTAAAAAATATTGGAATTACGACCAATTTATAAGTCCGCAAGAGGAAATAATAACTTCCGTATTAAAAGGCGAAAATACCATTGTTTTGTTGCCAACGAGCGGCGGAAAATCGATTTGCTATCAGGTGCCCGCTATGATTTTAGAAGGTGTTTGCATCGTCATTTCGCCTTTAATCGCTTTAATTCATGACCAGGTTAATTATTTAAAGGAAAAAAATATTAAAGCCATCGCTTTAACTTCCCAACTATCTCAAGACGAAATCATTATTGCTTTTGACAATTTACAATTTGGCGATTTTAATTTTTTATACCTCTCTCCCGAAAAACTGCAATCGGATTTCATTCAGGAAAAAATAAAACAATTAAAAGTTTCGCTTATTGCCATTGATGAAGCGCATTGCATTTCGGAATGGGGACACGATTTTAGGCCTTCTTATTTGAAATTAAGCCTTCTGAAAGAATTGCAGCCAAATGCCACTTTTATTGCGCTCACGGCAACGGCTACCCAACGCGTTTTGGAAGATATCCAAAATAACTTGGGGTTAAAAGAAGCCAAAATCATTAAAAAATCGTTTAAACGCGATAATTTATTTTATCACGTTCGCCTTACGGAGGATATTTATGGAAAATTGCTTCAAATTTTGGCCAAAATAAATGCTTCCGTCATTATTTACACCAACAACCGAAAACAAACCAAGGAAGTCTGTAATTTTTTAATCAGAAATAATTTCAAGAGCAGTTTTTATCACGGCGGATTGTCAAATGCCGAAAAAAATGAAGCTTACACCAACTGGATGAGCGACAAAACACCCATTATGGTGGCCACAAATGCCTTTGGAATGGGCATCAATAAATTAAATGTGCGGGCGGTTATCCACATCAACATTCCAAACAGCCTGGAAAATTACATTCAGGAAGCTGGAAGGGCCGGAAGGGACGGAAAAACATCTTATGCCATCATTTTAGCCAATAAAACAACACTTTATGAAGCTGTGGCAAAATTTGAAGCCAATACCGCCACCACCAAAACCGTAAAACTCATTTATCATCATTTAAATCAGTATTATGCCATTTCATTGGGTGAAATGCCTACACAATCTTTCAGTTTTTCTTTGCAGGAATTTTGCGCAACCTATAACCTTAACTTGTTGTTAACTTACAATGCCATCAAAGTTTTGGAGCGGGAAAATATTGTTTTGCTCGATGAAAATTACAATAAAAAATCAACGCTTAAATTTTTGGTCAACAATCCCCAAATTTTCGATTATTTATACAGCCATCCTTCCTCAAATGAGCTTATTAAACTCATCTTAAGAAGTTATGGCGGCATTTTTGAACATTACACCATCATTAATGAATACAAACTTTCCAAAAAATTAAATTGTCCAAAAAATGAAGTGGTTAAGCAACTGAAGGAGTTACACAGCAATGGCATTGTGCATTACAGTTATGAAAACACGACTTCCCGACTTTCATTTTTAATTCCGCGGGACGATAATTATACCATCAACAGTATTTCAAAAAATATTGAGCAACAAAATAATTTAAAATCGGATAAACTGAAAGCAGTCATTTCTTATATTGAAAACACAAAAACTTGCAGAACGCTTCAGTTTCTTTCCTATTTTAATGAAATTGCAACCGAACCTTGCGGCACCTGCGACAATTGTTTGGCGAAAAAAGCAGCAAAAAATTCAATACAAACCATACTTGAGCAAATTATGGAATTGCTGAAAGATCGCGTGCTTTCATCACAAGAATTGGCGGTATTGTTAGATTACCCGGAAACCGAAATCTTAAATTCCTTAAAAATACTCCTGGAAAAAAATAAAATAACGATAACTTCGCAAAATAAATTTAAACGCACTTTTTAATGAGAAATTTACGCATCGTATTTATGGGAACTCCGGATTTTGCCGTTGCGACATTAGATACCCTTATTAATGCAAAATTTAAGGTAGTTGGTGTTGTTACCGCGCCCGACAAACCTGCAGGAAGGGGACAAAAAATGCAGCAATCACCCGTAAAAAAATATGCGCTGGAGCACAACTTAACCATTTTGCAGCCCGGCAACTTAAAAAGCGAAGAATTTCTTGATCAGTTAAAAAGCCTAAATGCCAATTTACAAATCGTTGTTGCTTTCAGAATGCTTCCGAAAGCTGTGTGGCAACTTCCGGAATACGGCACATTTAATCTGCACGCATCGCTTTTGCCAAATTACAGAGGCGCCGCGCCCATTAATTGGGCCATCATTAACGGCGAAACCAAAACAGGTGTCACCACTTTTTTTATTGATGAAAAAATTGATACCGGAAACATTATTTTACAGGAAGAAGTTGCCATTGGAGATGATGAAACTTTTGGGGAACTGCATGATAAATTGATGGAAGTCGGAAGCAGTTTGGTTGTAAAAACAGTGCAGCAAATTGAAAAAGGAATTGTTAAAACAATAAAGCAGCCAGAAATTGAAGAAAAATCGGCACCAAAAATATTTACGGAAACCTGCAAAATAAATTGGGATAATTCCTTATCTGATATTTACAATTTAATCCGCGGTTTAAATCCGTACCCGGCCGCCTGGACAACTTTAATAAATAACGATGACGAAATTAAGGTTAAAATTTATGACGTACAAAAGGAATCCGCTTCACACCAACATAAACAAGGAAAGGTAATCACTTCCAAAAATGAAATTAAAGTTGCTGTTAATGGAGGATACATCATTATAGAAAGTTTACAGCTCGCCGGCAAAAAACAAATGGACAGCAAAAGTTTGTTAAATGGCTTCCGATTTCATGAAAATGCGCACATGCAATAAACCCTTTATTTTATGGGGCTTCAGGCATATTTCACCAATAATCGTTGAGGTTATTAACATTTATAGTTATTTATCAACAAAAAGATCACTTTTTTTGACAAAAACTTGCACAAACCCTTATTCCGTATAACTTTGTTAAGCTATTTAGTGGCAAATTATGTTTAACCAATTAATTTAACATTCAAATTTATGAACAAATCAGATTTAATTGATGCAATGGCAGCTGATGCCGGTATCACAAAAGCAGCCGCGAAAGCAGCTTTAGAATCATTAACAGAAAATGTAACTGGCGCTCTTAAAAAAGGAGATAAAGTAGCTTTAGTTGGATGGGGAACTTGGTCTGTATCTAAAAGAGCAGCAAGAGAAGGCAGAAATCCCCAAACTGGAAAAACAATTAAAATTGCAGCAAAAAACGTTGTAAAATTTAAAGCAGGCGCTGGACTTAGCGATGCCGTAAACTAATATGTAAGAATTTTTCTTATAACACTAAACTCTCTAAAAAAATACTTAGAGAGTTTTTTTTTATTGATAAATTTTATTATATTTATTAATTCATAACAATTATATGCTAACAAAAAATCCAACAAAAGGAAGATTATTGGTTGCAGAACCTTCCATTTTAAATGACAAAGCATTTAACAGGTCGGTTATTTATTTAACCGAACATAGTGAAGACGGATGCGTCGGATTTATTTTAAACAGACCCACAAAATTTGTGCTGAATGATTTAATCCCCGAAATAAATTGTGATTTTAAAATATACAATGGCGGACCTGTTGAGCAGGAAAACCTTTATTTCATCCATAATTCGCCCGATTTAATTCCCAAAAGCATTCAAATAGACAAAAATATGTATTGGGGCGGCGATTTTGAAACGCTTAATGAATTACTGAACAACAATAGTTTAAAAGCCACCGATATTCGTTTTTTCTTAGGATATTCGGGCTGGTCGGTTGATCAATTAAAAGAAGAACTAAATGAATCTTCGTGGGTGGTCACAGAAAATAAATACCCAAATTTATTGCAGGTAAACAGCGCTACTTTGTGGAAAAATCAACTGATGGAATTTGGCGGCGAATACCAAATTTGGGCAAATGCACCAAAAAATCCCGCATTAAATTAACTTGCTTAAGGCCAAAGCCAATTCTTTGGAAACCTTGGTGTTGAAATTATATTTTTTATATTGGGTTATCGGCTGAATGCCCACAATGGCATTTGTGATAAAAACCTCATCGGCTTTTTGCAATTCAAAAGGTGAAATTTCAACTTCTTCAATCGTGTAATCATCGCTTTTTTTAACGAGTTCCAGTATTTTTTTTCTGATGATTCCTTTAATGCATCCTTCAGTAATTGGCGGTGTTTTAATGGCATTTCCTTTCACCATAAAAATATTTCCGTTGATGGCTTCCACAATATATTTTCTTTCGTTCACCAAAATACAGTTGTCAAAGCCATTTTCCGAGGCGTAAATACTGGCCAGGACATTGGTTATTTTATTGGTTGTTTTAATGGTTGACAATATATCGGAATTGAGATAATAATCCTTAAAAATATCCACAGAATAGGTTTCTTTCACTGAATCAATCAATGGGGACGCTTCAATTAAATAAGAAATTTGATTGGTGATCGGACTGTAAAGTCCGCCATCTTTTCTAAAAACAGTGAATCTTACCCTTGCATTTTCCAAATTATTTTGTTGGGCAGTTTTCAGTAATTCGCTTTCAAAAAATTCCATGTTAAAATTTAAGGGAATCTCCATCCGCAACATTCTCATGGAAGCCATCAACCTAAAATAGTGGTCTTCCAAAAAATAAATTTTTGAATCCGCCATTTTAATTGTTTCAAATAGCGCATCTCCATAATTAAAAGCCCTGTTGCCTGAATGTAGTATTGCCTTTGATTTATCGAGCATAGTGCCATTAAAATTGATCATATCTTAAATATTTAGGGACAAAACTACATAAAAAAACCTTGAAGCGATTCAAGGTTTTTATTAAAAACTTATATTTTTAAGCGCCAATGGTGCGTTTAAGTTCGTCAATTTGGTTTTCCCAAAACATTTTAGCTTCATCAAGGTCATCTTCTTCAGCAAAATCGGTAACAATTAAGGAAACATCTTTGGTGATTTCATCCACTTCAATTTTAAATTCGAAAAAGGTTTTATCTTCACCGTCATTGAGCCACTTGAATTTAATTTTTTCGTCGGGACGCTCCTGAAGCACTTTGGCTTTTTCTTCCGACCCATTCCAGATAAAAGTATATATTTCTCCCCTGGAATTTACGTTATCTGCAAACCATTCTGAAAGACCCGAAGGTGAACCAAAATACTGATAAAGCATATGCGGCGAAGCCTGTATTGGAAATTCCATTTCAAATTTTAATTTTGTAATCATAGTCTCTTTTTAAAAAGCACAATATATATAAATATTCCATTTAAAAAAAATTATATTTTAAAAATTAAACGGAAATTTTTGTGCTGCAAAAGTTTTATTTTTTATATTTGCACCCTTAATAAATGGCGTGGTAGCTCAGTTGGTTAGAGCGTCGGATTCATAACCCGGAGGTCTCCAGTTCAATTCTGGATCACGCTACTTACAAATCAAGGACTTAGGTTTTTAACTTAGGCCCTTTTTCTTTTTGCGTAAGGAATTGCTTAGGGAATTTTATTGGAACACATTTATTTTCTTTCCTTCAATAGCTGAATAAAATTTACTTTTTTATTTTCTGCACTGTTTTTATAGTGCGTAAAACGCTTAATAAATATTATAGAAATTTCTTTTCCACCAAAAAATATAACTTTTTTTTCGTTTAGAATTAATAAAAACGCGGATTGTCGCAAGCAGTTTTGTGCTGTTTACAGATGGCTATCATCAGAAAATTAATTTCAAAATCACCAAAGTAAAAAGTATGGGTGCCAACGTAAATCCGCAATTCTTTTTCCTTCTTTATTGTAAAATAGACCCATCATTATTTAAAATATAATTCTTTAAAATACCCAATTCTGCTTCCCGGTAAAATCATTTTCCAAATATCTTTTTCCGCAATAAGGTTTTTGGCTGCAAGTCTTTTCCCATCGGTATATGTTCTGTAAATTAAGGAATAAAAAAACATGAGGCCAACAAATCCCCAAGGACTTATTAAATCGGCTTTTAACAGCCAAACCATCAATCCAAGTGGCGTTAAAATAAGCAGGTAATAATAAAATAGATTTTTCATAATCATTTTTTAAATCATTTTAAGAAATCCATAAATTACTGTTCTGGTGCTCGTCTGCGACGAGCACCAGAGTAACTTCAATTTTTAATAGCTAATACCCTAAACTCGCAACAAGTTTTTTTAAGAATTGAAAACAAACTTAAACTTTATTTTTTTATTTTTTCAGGGTTTTCAACAAAAAAAGGGATGTTGTCAACAAAGTTCCCCCTTACCCCCACGAGAGTTTTTGTGTAACT
>DATCUQ010000031.1:0-15783 GCA_036567345.1 Lutibacter sp. | reverse complement strand
ATTTGAACTTGACATTTTAACTTTTATCCTATCCCCAACCCTTTCCTAAGGAAAGGGAGCTTGATTTTGGATATAATATTATATAAACGCAAGCCATCAGCTTTAACTTTTTAACTTTTAACTTTAACCTTTTACTTTTTTCACCGTTCCAATATTAATTCCCCCTTCGGGGGTTAGGGGGCCAGATTTTTCCTGCTCCGCAAAGTCTCCGACTTTGAGGATGCGTTATAAGGTCTGCGACCTTAGCAATATTATTTGTTTTCTTAACCCTCCCTTGCATTGATGAATTTTTACAAACCTTTTGCTCCGCAAAGTCTGTGACTTTGAGGATGTGTTATAAGGTCTGCGACCTTAGCAATATTATTTGTTTTCTTAACTACGCCTTGCATTGATGAATTTTTACAAAACATTTCTGCTTCTATGATGGTTAATGCTGGCAGTCGGAGACTGAAAATCACTACCTCAATTCCGATAGCCATCGGAACGGGAGACTTTGCGGAGCGGGGTTGAATGTTGAATTTTGAATTTTGAATTATTTTATTGGGAACCGGGACTGAGAACTGGGAATAGCATCGTTGTGCGGTTGTGCGGCCTTTCAACTAAATTTCTCCATCAATAAAAAATCGGCTATGTGACTGTGCTTTATGCCTTCTACTGATTCTTTCCAAAACTCATCCATGGTAACCACATATTTGGGATATTGGTCTTTGACGGCCAGCAGCGGAGCAAATTCTCTAGCTGCCGTTTGTTCACTTTCGAGCTTGTATGCGACTTGCACATATATTTTTTCCCCCTGTTTTTCGGCAATAAAATCGATTTCTTTATCATCTAATTTGCCCACAAATACCTGATACCCCCTGCGTTTGAGTTCCAAAAAAACAACATTTTCCAAAATGCCGGAAATCATCCGATTTCGAACCCCCATTAAAGCATAAATTACAGACAAATCGCTTACATAAAATTTTTCCTGTGTTTTCAGTATTTCCTTGCCTTTCACATCATAACGCGAGGTGCGGCACAAAATAAATGCCCCTTCAAGCGCATTGAGGTAATTATAAACCGTATTTACATCAACCTTGCGCTGCTGGCTTTTGAAGTAATCGGCCACATTTTTTCCGGAAAATGTATTTCCAATATTGTCAAATGCATATTTCACCACGCGTTCCAACAGCTCAACATCCCTAATTTTGTAACGTTGCACGGTATCGCGAAGAATTACTGAGGAATAAATGTCGAAAACAACTTTATAGGCTGTTTCTTCTGAATAATTGGAAGTGTGAATAACCGGAAACCCCCCTAAGCTTAAATACGACTGAAAGGATGTACGGTTGTTTTGTGGCACTTCAGGGGAATAGTGTTTGCGAAATTGCAAATATTCTTCAAATGAAAGCGTGTATATGGGTATTTCAACATAACGACCGGCCAAATAAGTTGCCAACTCTGAGGATAACAAATGGGAATTGGAACCTGTCAAATACACATCTGCCCCAAAATCGACCAAAAAAGAATTGACCGCTTTTTCCCAGCCTTCCACCTCTTGTATTTCATCCAGCAAAAGATAGTGCTGTTTGTTATTTTTTATTTGTTTCTTGATATATTCATACAATGTTTTGGCTGTTTTCAGCTCTATATATTCAAAACTTTCAAAATTGATATGAATCACCTGCGCTTCAGAAACGCCCCTTGAAAGCAACTCTTCTTTTAATAACAACAATACAGAAGATTTACCGCTGCGCCTAATGCCCGTAAGTATTTTTATAAAAGGCTTGTCTATAAATTGCCTTAATTGCTTTATGTAGGATTCTCTTTGAATCATTATTTATTTTTTAAGGTTATAAGCACAAATATAGGTTATTAAAATTATTTTTTATGGTTATGAGCATAAAAACTTTATTATTTTTTATATTTTATGTTGTTTGTGGTAAGGTGGCAGTTTTGTCAGGAATTGTATTGTCTTGCAGTCGTGCAATCGTGCGGTCATTTTATCATATTTTTATTAAAATTAATCCCTCAACTCCGCAAAGTCTGTGACTTTGAGGAGGTGATATTAAGGTCTGTGACCTTAGCAATATTATTTGTTTTCTTAACTACGCCTTGCATTGATGAATTTTTACAAAACATTTCTGCTTCTATGATGGTTAATGCTGGCAGTCGGAGACTGAAAATCGCTACCTCAATTCCGATAGCCATCGGAACAGGAGACTTTGCGGAGCGGGGGGAGCTTGATTTTGGATATAATATTATATAAACGCAAGCCATCAGCTTTAACCTTTTAACTTTTTTTTACCGTTCCAATATTAATTCCCCCTTTGGGGGTTAGGGGGCTTTTTGGGGGTTAGAGGGCTTTTAATAAATAAATCCAAAAAGCCAAAGTGGGATTTTAGTCCCAATTCCGTATTCAATATTGTCGACAACAAGATAACTATTTTTTAAATCTTTAATTTGGGCACTATTTTTAGACAGCCCTCCAACTTCAAAAATAAATTTATGGTCGACTAAAAAATCACTTTCTTCAATATATTCCAATACATGTTGTGAACTCAATTGATTGATAAAAAAAGTTTCCCGAATATTGCCTATGTTGGCATGATTTGGTGATAAAGCATACTGCAAATTGGTGTTTTCCAAAAATATTTTATTTGGTTTTTGCAATTGGGTAATGCCCTTGGCATCTTTGTATAAATTTCTGATAATATGGGCTTCCTCCAAAAAACACAAATAACTGACAAAAGTGTTGCGATTTACGCCAATCCTTTCACTTAATTTACTCACATTGGGCATAAACGGCACTGATTCTGATATAATTTGCAACAACTTTTTTAATTTGGCCACATAAGCAACTTCGACTTTCCTAAGGAGCGGCAATTCGATTTCAATAATCAGATTAAGCACTTCTTCAATACGGTGAAAATACAATTCGGGAACTTCCTGAAAAAATGGATAATAGCCGTGATGCAGATAGTCTTTAAAATGTTGCAGCGGCTTTATTTTTTGATTGACATCCCTTGCGATTGCCATGTGATTGGCTAAAATTTCGTGCAAACCATATTTGGGCAAATTTAATCCCAATTTTAAATTGAGGTATTCACGATACGACAGACCTTGCATTGCATAAATAACAGCACGTCGGCTAAGATCGGCTCTGGCATTGAGAATCTCTAACAAGGATGATGCCGTAAAAACAATTTTTAATTCAGGATAATCATCGTAAATATTTTTTAATTCCTGTGACCAGTTCTCATATTTGTGTACCTCATCCAAAAAAAGAAACTTGCCTCCTTGTTTCACAAATTCATCGGCCAAGGCACTTACGGTGTTTTTTGCAAACCAAATATTGTCTAAGCTGACATATAAGGTTGATTGATCAATAGGCAGGTTTTTTTTAATGTATTGTAAGAGCAAGGTGGTTTTACCTACGCCTCGCGCTCCTTTTATTCCAATTAATCGGGCATCCCATGGTATGGTTTCCATTAAACTCCTCGAAAAATTCATGGGCGTCGCATTAATCATACGAATATATTTTTCGTAAAGGCTCGTCATTGTTGCTTAGTTTAGATAGCAAATATATAAAATTTATGCTTATTGCTCCTACCAATATTGATGATACTTTATTTTTTTGCTGAAAATTGTAATTGGTTGTGGGTTGTTCCCTTTGGCTCCGCTCAGGGCAAGTGTTGTGGGATTTTGGTAGTCCGGGAGAGGTTGCTTAGGGTCATTTTGGAAATTGACAACAGGTTGCCGTACCAAAATAAATTCGGCACAAGCTTTGGATTGCTTCGGCTTCGCCTTGGCAATCCTTCCCTGCCGGCGAGGCAGGGGTTAGCGGGCTTTTACTTCTCAAAAGGATGTTTTGCCAATGGTTTCAACACAAAGGGATGGTAGTCGCCTTTTGGGCCGATGGGTTGTGCGTGGCGAATGCTGTGCACAATTTCAATGGCCTGGCGCGGCGCTTCAAGTCCGTACCCTTTGCCCGCAATAATTTCCTGGTAGGAAACGGTGTGCAAATCGGTAAAGCCGCCACTGAATTCGAGTTCTTCGCCTTCAATGGTGATGGAGCGGTAGGTGGTTTGTCCTTTGGCCTTAACGGCATCGGGCAACACGTCGTAATTGGTGGATAAAAACCAGCGCACCCGTGCTTTTTCAAATTCCAGATAACCCGCAGAACGGTCGTGCGTGTTGATGTGCACGATATTTTGTTTGAGGTCGCCAAAGATCCAGGACAGCATATCAAAAAAGTGAACGCCTATGTTGGTGGCGATGCCGCCGGATTTTGTGATGTCGCCTTTCCACGAAGTGTAATACCAATGTCCGCGTGAGGTTAAATAGGTTAAATCCACGTCGTAAATTTTGTCTTTCGGACCGGCGGCAATTTTTTCGCGCAAGGCGATGATGCTTGGATGCACGCGCAATTGCAGGATATTGAACACTTTTTTGCCGGTTTCTTTCTCAATATTGGCCAGGGCATCAATATTCCAGGGGTTGAGCACCAGGGGTTTTTCGCAAATGGCGTCGGCGCCCTGACGCAAGGCAAAACGGATGTGGGCATCGTGCAGGTAATTTGGCGTGCAAATGCTCACATAATCTAACTGCATGTTTTTTTCATATTTCAGTTTGGAAATATGGCGGTCGAAACGTTCAAATTCGGTAAAGAAATCGGCGTTTGGGAAATAACTGTCCATAATGCCTACGCTGTCGAATTTATCTAAAGCGGCGATTAAAGTGTTGTTGGTTTCTTTAATGGCTTTCATGTGTCGTGGCGCGATGTAGCCACTTGCTCCTATAAGTGCGAAATTTTTCATATCTTTTATGTCTATGTTTTTTACGTCCATACATTGCTTCAATTTAACATTTGAATCTCTTTTGATCTGAAAATATTGTATAGAACTCTTTAACCTTTTTTTACTTTTTTCCATTGATAAAAAAAGTAACAAAAAAATATAGTCTGATGATCTTTTTCTGTAAAATTAATTCTTTCTGACAGCAAACTGGTTAATATGTTAAAAATGTTACCAGATATTTTAGCTCACGACACTTCTTATTTCTATTTATTTCTATAAATAGATGTTCGTGAATCTTCGATTTAACACAGTTGAACTTAAAGGTTCCTTAACGATTTGTTCCGAAATGATATTTTTTACACACCCCTAACCCCTCTCGAGAGGAATTAATCGTACTTTCGAACGGACAAAACGGACAAGTCGCGACTTGTCCCTACTTTCGAACTTTTTTAAAATTCCCCCTTCGGGCCTGCCTGCCGGCGAGGCAGGGGTTAGGGGGCCTTACAATTTCCCATGAACTTTTCCTTTCAACACTCCTTTTACGTCATAAATGATGCCATTTTTATTGAGGTATTTGTGCAGATCCATGGCTAAAAATTCTTTGTGCGCAACGGTTAGGACGATGGCGTCAAAGGTGCTTGTCGGTTGTTGCCCTTCGACTGCGCCCAGGGTGACGGTTGATTGTTGTTCCCTTCGGCTCTGCTCTGGGTTTAGGTTCCCGGATATTGGAAAACTGTTATAGGTTGTAAGTCCGTATTCCTTTAACACCTCGGCCGGATTTGCCCAAGGGTCGAAAATAGTGACCCGGGTGCCAAAATCTTCAAGATTCTTAATGACATCCACCACTTTGGTATTTCGAACATCGGGACAGTTTTCTTTGAAAGTGATGCCCAGCACCAAAATTTTGGCATTTTTTATTGTTTTGTCGTTTTTCACGAACAGCTTAATCACTTCAGATGCCACATAATGCCCCATACTGTCGTTTACCCTTCTCCCGGCCAGAATAATTTCGGGATGGTAACCAACTTCCTGCGCTTTTTGCGCCAAATAATAAGGGTCAACGCCTATGCAATGTCCGCCCACCAAGCCCGGTTTAAAAGGCAGGAAGTTCCATTTTGTTCCGGCGGCTTCCAATACCGCCTGGGTGTCTATGTGCAACAAATTGAAAATCTTGGCCAATTCGTTCACAAAGGCAATGTTGATGTCGCGTTGCGAATTTTCGATCACTTTTGCGGCTTCGGCCACTTTGATGCAAGGCGCCAAATGCGTGCCTGCCGTGATGACACTTTTGTACAATTCATTTACTTTGATGCCGATTTCGGGGGTGGAACCCGAGGTGACTTTCAGTATTTTTTCAACGGTATGCTCTTTGTCGCCCGGATTGATGCGTTCAGGGGAATAGCCCGCAAAAAAGTCGATATTGTAAGTGAGTTTTGAGATTTTCTCGATGATGGGAATGCACACTTCTTCCGTTGCGCCGGGATAAACCGTAGATTCGTAGATAACGATATCACCCTTTTTTATGACTTTCCCCACTGTTTCGCTCGCTTTTATCAGCGGCGTAAAATCGGGTTTGTTTTTATTGTCCACAGGCGTAGGAACGGTGACGATATAGTGGTTGCAGTCTTTGATGTCGGAAATTTCTGAGGAGCAGAATAAAGCCCCCTCCCGGCCTCCCCCGAAGGGTGAGGAGTTGGCCACCCCTGACCCCTCCAAAGGAGGGGAATTGAGCATACCTTTTATTGGGTTTTTATCCAATAATACTGCTTTAAGCAGTTCTGTTTCAACTTCCAAGGTGCTGTCGATGCCGTTTTTTAATTCCGTGACGCGCTGTTTGTTGATGTCGAATCCAACAACGGGATATTTTGTGGCGAACAATCGCGCCAATGGGAGTCCGACGTAACCGAGGCCTATGATGGCTATTTTAATTTGTTCTTTCATGTCTATGTTTTCATTTTTCTTGTCCTGCAGTCGTGCGTCGTGCAGTCCCGTCTTCTCGGTATTCTGTTCCCTTTTGCCTATTGGCTGTTTTAGCTTTTAATTATTTAATTTTTCAATTATTTCTGAGGCATTTATTGTCATCTTTGAAAAAGCAAACCATTTTTTTCCAAGGTCTTTTAATGATGCGCCAATATGATAAACAGTATGTTGATCAATAATTAAAAATCGGTCATGGGATTTTTTAAAAATTTTAATATCAACCGGGTTGTACTGCATATTGTGTTTTTCAATGTCACATTTTAATTGCTGGTCAACCTTATTGGTGTAAATAGTCGCTTGCACTTTGCTGTTTCTTTTTGCCAGAAGCATTAATACACTTTCATCCAGGTAATTATCTATAAGCGTAACTGATTTTTTTGCAGATTTTATAATTTCAGAAACAAATTGATAGGCATCAAATATTTGTCCGTCATAAAATATTCCTTCATTTGGAGGCAAATTTGTTTTGATAAAAAAATCAAAATCATTATTTTTTATTTCAAGAATACTTACCTTTCGTTCAAGCATTTCTACTCTATGGTTAAGGGCATATCCCTTAAGCAAATAATCCTTTAAAACTTGGTTTGCCCATATTCGAAAATGGGTCCCGGTTTTTGATTTTACCCTATATCCGACAGATATAATCACATCCAGATTGTATAATTTGGTTTTATATTTTTTACCGTCGGAAGCAGTTGTCAAGGAATACTTGACAACTGCTTCCTTAAGCAATTCACCTTCCTTGAAGATATTATTAATGTGTAAACTAATATTTTGTTTAGAGACATTAAATAATTCAGTCATTTGAATTTGTGTAAGCCATACCGTTTCATCCTCCATTATAACCGCTATATGATGGGAAAGCGTGTTGAGTTGATAGATGATGATTTCTCCGTGATTCATGTTAAACCTATTTTTATCTCTATGGTATTATTTAAACAGCTGAATTTTAATAATTTGTTATATTTCAATTTTTTGCTTCACGAAAAGCGATAAATACTTGGTTTTTTGTTCTATATTTTGACTTTTGTAATTTTTATTTTCTTGACTTTTGCGGATTTGAATCCTTAAAAGAGAACTTTATTTCTGATTTTAACTTCACTTTTACACACCCCTAACCCCAATGTCATTAACTTAAGGATATTGCCCTTTGGGCCTGCCTGCCGGCGAGGCAGGGGTTATGGGGCCATACTTATCCAAATACCATTTTACTGTTTTCAGCAGTCCGGTTTCAAAATTTTCATCGGCTTTCCAGCCCAATTCCTTTTCAATTTTTGTGGCGTCGATGGCATACCTGAAATCGTGGCCGGCGCGATCTTCCACATAAGTGACCAGACTTTTATGAGGCTGATTTTTTAAAGGTGCCAAGGTATCCAATATTTCGCATATTTTTTCGGCGATCTCATTATTATTCCGCTCATTTTTTCCGCCAATATTATATACTTCTCCGTATCTTGCCTTATGAAAAGCCAAATCCAGCCCTTTGCAATGATCCATCACATACAACCAGTCCCTGATGTTTTTTCCCTTGCCATAAATGGGTATCGGTTCTCCCGCCAATGCTTTTCTGATGACCGTTGGAATTAATTTTTCATCATGCTGTTTTGGTCCGTAATTGTTTGAACAGTTGGTGATGATGGTATTCATTCCATAAGTGTGGTGATAACTGCGCACAATCATATCGCTGGCTGCTTTTGAAGCGCTGTATGGCGAATTTGGGGCATAGGGCGTTTGCTCGGTAAACAGGTCTGTTTCGCCCAGGCTTCCGTACACCTCATCGGTTGACACATGCAAAAACCGGCTGTTTTCAAAGCCGCTTTTATACACAAATGGTTTTTCCATCCAATATTTGTAAGCCACATCCAATACCGTAAAAGTTCCTTTTACATTGGTTTCAATGAAAATATCCGGATGAAGGATTGAATTGTCCACGTGAGATTCGGCCGCCAAATGGATAACGCCTTTGATGATATGGTGCTGAAAAATGCGTTCCACCAACGCCCGGTCGCAAATATCCCCTTTAATAAAGGTGAAGTTTTTGGCATTTTTCACCGATTTTAAGTTGTCGGCATCTCCGGCATAGGTGAGCAAATCGAGCACCACAATTTGATAATCGGGATATTTATCGATAAGATACTCCACCAAGTTTGAACCTATAAATCCGGCTCCGCCTGTTATTAACAGTGATTTCATTTGTTTGCTGTTTTGGTATTTTGATATTTTTGATTTACGATTTTTGATTTACGATTTTTGAAAAGTGTTGAATTATAAATTTTTAATTGTGAACCTTAACTAACATCTATTAATTCATCTATTTGATCTTTTACTTTTCATTGATAAAAAAAGTAACAAAAAAATCTAGTCCTATGATTTGTTTACAATGTATGTTAAGAACTTCTTTTATTAATTAATTATTACTTTAACCTTTCCCAATCCAATATTAATTCCCCCTTCGGGGGTTAGGGGGCTTTTTGGGGGTTAGGGGGCTTTTTATTCTTTAAAACACATTCCCTCAGCGCATCTTCCCAATTTGGAATTTCCAGGTTAAAGGCATGCTGTATTTTATCGGTATTCAACAAACTGTATTTCGGTCTTTTTGCCTTGGTTTTATATGCGGATGATGGTATGGGCAAAACTTCGCAATTCTGCGCTGCGATTTTCATAATTGCCGATGCAAAATCGAACCAGCTGCACTGGCCTTTGTTCGCATAATGGTAAATTTGAATATTTTCATTGTTGATTGCCGGAATTATCTGTAAAATGGCCAATGCCAAATCTTTCGCATAGGTTGGCGATCCAATCTGGTCGGAAACCACGGTGATGCTTTCCTTTTCTTTGCTCAATTTGAGCATTGATTTCACAAAATTATTGCCAAATTCTGAGTAAAGCCAAGAAGTTCTTATGATTATTGAATGCTGCGGATTGATTTCCAGCAATGCTTTTTCTCCGTTTAATTTGGTGACTCCATAAGCGTTTTGCGGATTTGTGGCATCGGATTCCTTGTAGGGAATTTCTGAATTCCCGTCGAACACATAATCCGTAGAAATATGGATTAATTTCAGGTGGTGCTTTTTGGCGATCAACCCTAAATTCCTGACTGCTATATGATTCACTTCATCGGCCATTTCAAACTCGTCTTCTGCTTTGTTCACATCGGTGTAAGCGGCGCAATTCACTATTGCATCGATGTTATTTTTCAACACATACTGCTCCGATTCCTCAAAATTGAGGATATCCAGACTGAATTTATCCGTGCAAAAAAGGTTCAGATTAGGGAATTGATGTCCTAAATTTACCAGTTCCAATCCCAATTGCCCTTTAGAGCCTGTGATTAATACGTTCATTTTTCAAAAATTTGTTTCAAATAAATCAGCCCTGTTAAAAGTCGGCTGAATCTTATCTTTTTCAGAAATCAGCAATTCGTTTAAAGGCAATTTCCAATCGATTTGCAGTTCTGTATCGTTAAAAATGATTCCCCTTTCTGATGCTTTATGATAATAATTGTCCACTTTATAACTAAAAATAGCCTCATCGCTCAACACCACATAGCCATGCGCAAATCCGGCCGGGACAAAAAGCTGGTGTTTGTTTTCGCCGCTCAATTTAACCGCCACATACTGTCCGAAGGTGGCAGAACCTCTTCTGATATCCACCGCAATGTCCAGCACTTTCCCTGAAATGACCCGCACCAGTTTGGATTGTGCATAAGGCGGAAGCTGATAATGCAATCCCCTTAAAACGCCTTTGGTGGATTTCGCCTCGTTGTCCTGGCAAAAACGGATGGGTTTTCCCAAGTGTTTTTCAAAGGCTTCTTGGTTGAAGGATTCAAAAAAGTAACCCCGTTTGTCAGAAAAAATGTGTGGCACACAAATAATTAAATCTGTTATTTTAGTTTTTATAAATTCCACTTTATTTTTGATTTGCTATTTGCGTTAAATAGTGACCATAATCATTATTTTTATATTCCTCAGCCAAAACAAGCAACTGCTCTTTAGAAATATAGCCTTTTTCATAGGCGATTTCTTCGATGCAGGCTACTTTTAGCCCCTGTCTTTTTTCGATGGTCTGGATAAAATTGGAGGCTTCAAGCAACGAATCTTGGGTACCGGTATCAAGCCAGGCATAACCGCGTCCCATAATCTCCGTTTTTAACTTATTTTGCAGCAAATATTCCTGATTTACGGTGGTGATTTCCAATTCGCCTCTGGGGCTTGGTTTGATGCCTTTTGCAATTTCAACCACGCTGTTCGGATAAAAATACAGACCCACAACGGCATAATTGCTTTTTGGATTTGTCGGTTTTTCCTCAATGCTGAGCACATTTCCTTCTGCATCGAATTCTGCCACCCCATATCTTTGCGGATCTTGCACATAATACCCGAAAATGGAGGCCTTATGCGATTCCGAAACGGTTTGAACCGCATCGCTGAGCAGTTTTTCAATGCCTGCCCCGTAAAAAATATTGTCGCCCAAAATAAGACAAACATCATCGTTTCCAATAAATTCGGCGCCCAAAATAAAAGCCTGGGCCAAACCTTCCGGCGATGGCTGTTCCTTGTAAGAGAATTTCATGCCAATCGACAAGCCGTCGCCCAATAATTTTTTAAAATTCGGCAAATCCTGTGGCGTTGAAATGATGAGCACTTCGGTGATTCCCGCAAGCATCAAAATAGAAAGCGGATAGTATATCATTGGCTTGTCGTAAATGGCCAGCAATTGTTTGGAAGTTCCTTTTGTAATGGGGTACAATCTTGTCCCGGAGCCGCCAGCCAATATAATTCCCTTCATAGTTTTCGGTTTTATTTAACAGACATTGAATGCAATTAATAGTACGCACCCGTCTTTTACGCCCAAATTTAAAGCGATATGCGAAATTAACCATTTATTGTGAAATTTCAACAGTCTGTGCCAAATCATTCAGGCCTGAATGGATTCTGCCCGGCATAAAACCATCATTTTATTTGATTGCTGTAAAATTTTGATGTTGACTCTTGTCACAATCCCATTTGCTGATGTTTAAAAAGCAGGTAAAATAGTTGTTTTTAACTATAAAATATTTAAATTGATAATACACAATTATATAAACAAAAGGTTATTTTTGTTATATAAACGGTTAATTTTATTAAATAAACGGTATTTTATGTTGGATTATTCAAATGTGTTTTATACTTTTATTTCTATTTTAAATAAAATAACCAATTTTTAAATTTGTAAAAGTCTGCCACTAACCAAAAAATTATTAATTATGCAATCAAAATCACTCATGGAATTGATCACTCCAGAAGTCATCCAAAGCTTTGCCAGAAAGAATTATAACACTTATGTAGCTCATTGTGAAGCCCGGAAATTAAAGCCTATGTTATTTCATGAATTTCTAAAAAATTACGCTGTTTAGTTTTTTTTATTCCCTCTTCTCCGCTTCTTAATTCAATCTCAAAATTTTTCTAAACTGATGTAGGTGGTTTGCGCTGTGGTATGCAATAAGCGCCTTGTGTTCACAGTTGCGTTCACAAAAAAATCATTATAAATGAAAATACCTGATAATCATATGATTATCAGGTATTTTGCGGTCTGGACGGGACTTTTTTTAAAATTTTAGTGCGCACATTATCAGCTATTTATAATTTTATATTCTATTTTGTACCGAAATTTGTACCAAATTAAATTATTAATTCGTTTTGAAATCCCATATTTGACCAATAGATTTTCCTCCTTTCCCTTCTAATCTTATTTAAAAAATTAACAAATCAAAAAAAAAATTAACTTTGAATTAATCAAAAATACTCTCTATTAAAGGTCCAAATTAGTTTGAAGACTTACGTTTTGTACCGCCTTAATAAAAAGTTTCTTAAATCAACAGTAATACTTCAGATACCTCTCGAGTAATATACTATAGTAATATATTATCCAGAAACGTGTGGAATTTCCTCTGCTTCTAAAAGTTCAATAAATGAATGTTCTAATTGCTAGTCTGTAAATTTCATAGCTTTATAAGTTTTTTAATTCCCAATCTATTTTTTCCAACCTTGAAGAAACGTTAACAATTGTTTTTTCAATTTCATCTTCTCCCGGAAAATTTCCATAAACCAAAGTTTTAAAACTGCCCAGATAGGTTCCTTTTAATAATTGCCAGGTTTCTTTAGGTTTTGCAAACAATACTGCTTCTTTTGGATGAATTTGTAAATATTCATTGTTATTTTTAAAACTTATCAGATCATCTTTCGCAACATTTAACAGCATAACATCAAACTTTTCAGAATTGAAAAACACAAAAATGGCTTCATTTTTTAACAATTGATGAATGTCATAAGTGTGTCTAATTTTATTGTTTAAATCTTCAATAGGATTTTCAGTATATGAAAACCGAACCAAACTCATTATTTTTTCACAGAGTGTTCTTCTAACATCCAATGCCAAAACATTAAATGGCAACAATCCATACTCAATCGCCAATTTTTGTTGATTGGTGCTTAGCATCATTTCGTAAATATAGGATGCGATTTTTTTAGTTTCATAAGGCTCGTGATGCCCTAACCTTGTTGCTTCAACAATAATAGTGTCTCTAACCTGGCCAAATTCACCTTTAAATGCTTTAGGGTAGGAATGCGCTGTTTTTCGAACCATTCCAATTCTATGCGTGATGTCTTTTTCTTCTATTTCTGGCAATAATTGTGAAACTGCTGTGGTAATTTCTTTTAATTTTTTCTTTAAATAATGATCTGATTGCTTGTCGCTTTTTAGAATAATTAAATCAATATCTTCAGAAAAACGATCAATTATTTCGTAACATTTTGACAACGCCGTTCCGCCTTTAAACACAATTTCTTTACCTAATTCGCTTTTGTACAAATTGTACAGCACAAAAGTTACCCAATAATCTTTTTCAATATAAATATCAAGTATTCCTTTTTGAGCTGCCGTAAACTTTACGGCCTGCTTAAACAACGCTATATTTTGGTGCAATTTCATTTGATATTCCAGTTTTTAGCAGTTGGTAAAATTGTTTCTGAAACCGATAAATTATAGGTTGTTATTGGGTTTAAAGACTTTTGAAGCATCTCAGTATTTTGATTGCTGTCTATCTGTTGAAATAATGCACCTAACAAAGCTCTTGTTGATGGTGGATATTTTAAAGCCAGCTTTTTAAGCTGTTCTTGTTCTTCTTCAGTTAAGTCGGTTAGTAACGCTAGTAAACGAACACACGAATTATTAATAGTTGCATCTGGAATGTCTTTTATAAAACGAATTGCATCTAACAATCTAAGCAATGGTATATTTTGTTTGGTAATGGTATTTTTTTGTTTGAT
Source organism: Lutibacter sp. (assembly GCA_036567345.1). GTDB lineage: Bacteria > Bacteroidota > Bacteroidia > Flavobacteriales > Flavobacteriaceae > Lutibacter. Next base: position 1,718 of record DATCUQ010000031.1, on the reverse strand, counting down.
AAATGTAATTTTAAAACGCCCACGTTGCAAGGAAGGTCTGGTTTCATTTTTAGCAATTTGTATTACATTACTAACTTGCGTTGTAAACCCCATTGCATTGTAATAACTATATCCTGTAATATACCCAAATAACTTTTCGTTTTTTTCCAGTAAATCTTTTACAATTTGATTTTGATCTGGTAACAGGTTGCCAAAAACGGTGCTTTGAGGTTTGTAATATTTACCTTTTGAGAGTTTTTCAATTTTTCCGGAAGCAACCATTCTATTTAAGTGTTTAATAACAGCTTCTCGTTTTGTCACCTCCGATATAAAATCTATATAGGTGAATACATAGCCTTTTGGCAGTTTGTTTATCTTATCTTCTATGTAATCAGATGTTTTCACTAATTTAATTTTATACAAATGTAGTAAAATTGTCCAGTTTATTAATTAAAAAACTGGACAATTGTTAATAAAATAATACATCTTTAGTTGCATCGCAACCTGAAGTCTTTTAATTTTGCGACTTATAAGTCGCAAAATTAAAAGACTTCAGGTGAAAGGTTATTTATTTACTTCTAAAGACTACAATTTTTCATAATATTCCCTAATTTTCTTTGCCATTAAAATCCTTCTTTCCTTTAAGAAAACATCATAGTTAGAATGATTTGCATCTAATATTGAAGAAGGAATATCATTAATTACTAAATTTTTAGTTAATAACTCATCTGAATCAATGGTTGAAATATTATTTACTTTATTGACTATTTCTTCATTCACTTTAGCAAAATATTCACTTGGTGCCATCATACCCACTTTAATGTTTGTTGATTGCTCTGTGTATACAAAATTTGCTACTTGATTGTACAACTTAGGGCTAAAATTATTTTTACTTAAATACTTTTTTGGAAAAATATGATGTACATTGACAAAAAAGTATCGAATAGTAGTTATTTAGGCTCTGGTACGGCGGCTTAATTTTTTAATCTAAATAACTATTTATAAACCGCTACAATAAATTGTAGCGGTTTTTTTATCGCCAAAACCCACCTGTTTTTAATGTCGCCCATACCTGCCTATTTTTAATTCTTCTCTTAATTCATAATCTGACATTGAATAATAATCTTTTCGGTCAATTTCTCTTTCTTCAATTGCTTTCTGCCTCCTGTAATGCAAATATGAATTATAATAACCTGGACGTAGTGTAATATAAATTCTTTGAGTTTCTCCCTCAAAAGTATGCTCAATCATATCAACATAAAACATACCTGTTCCAACTTTAGACTTAACAAAAGAAAAATCAATCTGATCTCCTACTTTTGGCAAATAAGTTAATTTGTCACATTTAACTTGGGCATAATTTTCAAAATAATGCAAAAAGAAAATAACCTCAACTTTTCCAAACTCAAATACAAAGTCAAGATCTTCATCATAAAATAATTTATCGTACAACTCTTCAATCAACTTACTAAGCTGTGGATATTTTATTCCAGTAATGGAAGATATTTCTTTCATAGATGGAATTGGAAGATCATTATTATTTAAATAATCCTTAGCAAATATTAAATCAAGGATTGCTTTGTATTTAGATTCATTCCCAAAGTGCTTATTCCGGTGAAAGTGTACACCCTATTCCGGACTAAACTGGACAGTTATTTTGATGTTGATTTCTGATTATAAAATTAGACAAAATTTTTTAGTTGTTTTTCATTTTTTTTCTCATTGATTCTCCCTTCAGT
>DATCUQ010000030.1:0-24712 GCA_036567345.1 Lutibacter sp. | reverse complement strand
ATCAACAACACAAACGTTGACAGCGACAGCCACAGGCGGAACAGTTACCTGGTATACTTCAGCCACAGGCGGAAGCGTAGTTGCAAGCCCAACACAAACAGGCGTTGGAAGCGTAACCTATTATGCAGAGTCAAGCAACGGAATTTGTTCAAGTTTGACAAGAACGGCGGTTACTTTAACCATCAATGCAACTCCGGCTGCACCAATCAGCGGAGGCGACCAGACAGTTTGTTCTGATGGATCAACAACACAAACGTTGACAGCGACAGCCACAGGCGGAACAGTTACCTGGTATACTTCAGCCACAGGCGGAAGCGTAGTTGCAAGTCCAACACAAACAGGCGTTGGAAGCGTAACCTATTATGCGGAGTCAAGCAACGGCACTTGTTCAAGTTTGACAAGAACGGCGGTTACTTTAACCATCAATGCGACTCCGGCTGCGCCAATCAGCGGAGGCGACCAGACAGTTTGTTCTGATGGATCAACAACACAAACTTTGACAGCCACAGCCACAGGCGGAACAATTACCTGGTACACTGCAGCCACAGGCGGAAACGTAGTTGCAAGTCCAACACAAACAGGCGTTGGAAGCGTAACCTATTATGCGGAGTCAAGCAACGGAACTTGTTCAAGTTTGACAAGAACGGCGGTTACTTTAACCATCAATGAAAAACCAGAAGTTACCATCAGCGGAAATTCGGTATTGACTTGTGCAAATGAAAGCATTACGTTAACAGCATCAGCAACAGTTCAAGGAGCCGCAAGCTACTTATGGAATACAGGAGCAACAACCGCAACAATTGAAGTGACTGCATCAGGTGAATATTCAGTAACGGTAACAGACGGCAATAGTGGTTGTTCAACAACAGCAGCAGTTACAGTAACAGGCGATGCTACTCCACCGGCAGCAAACATCAGCGGAAATGGAGTATTGACTTGTGCAACACAAAGTATTACGTTAACTGCTTCAGCAACTGTTCAGGGAACTGCAAGTTATTTATGGAACACAGGAGCTACCACTGCAACAATTGTGGTAACTGCAGCAGGTGAGTATTCAGTGGCAGTAACGGACAGCGACAATGGTTGTTCAGCAACAGCAACTGTGACAGTGGCACAAGATATTACGCCACCGGCAGTAAATATTAGTGGTCCTCAAGAACTGACCTGTAATGCAACAAGCATTGTTTTAAATGCAAGTGGTTCTGCAGTTCAAGGAACGGCAAGTTACTTATGGAATACAGGAGCAACAACAGCTTCTATTGAAGTAAGTCAAGCTGGAGACTATACTGTAGTGGTAACAGACAGCGACAATGGATGTTCAAATGCGTTGACCGTTACGGTAACAGAAAATTATGTAGCAGCAGAAATTACAGGTGGTTCTATAGCACTTTGTATAGAAGATGCCAGTAGTAATCTAACAACTTTACTGCCTGCTGACTTTGTTTCTGGAGGAACCTGGACAGATGATATGAACAGTGGAGGTTTGACAGGAAATATGTTTGATCCTTCAACAGTGAATCTGGGAGACTACGAGTTTACTTATACCGAACCAGGAGACTGCGGCAGAATCATTACAGTATCTGTAAATGTTAATGATGACTGTGTGGTATTGGCGTGTTCAACAGAAGATATGTTAATTTCAAAAGTTGTCACTCCAAATGATGATGGTTTCAATGATAATTTTGAAATCACCGGTCTGGAAGGATGTGATTTTACTTTTGGAGTAAAAATATTCAACCGCTGGGGTAAAATGGTTTATGAATCAAACAATTATTTGAATAACTGGAAAGGAAGACATGACGGTTCAGGAATGCAAATTGGATCAAATACAGAGTTACCTACAGGAACCTACTATTACATAGTGACCGTTTCCGGAGGTACAGGATTTAAACCAATGACAGGATACATTTATTTAGGCACTCATTAATAAAAATAAAACTATGAAACGTATAATTTCAATAATAGTATTGCTGATCGCAGGCTTTGAATATTCAAACGCCCAGCAACTACCGCAGTTTACCCAATATATGTACAACACAATAGCCATTAACCCGGCCTATGCTGGGAGCAGGGAAGCATTGAGTATCGTTGGGTTAAACAGAAATCAGTGGGCAGGATTTGACGGAGGGCCAGAAACACAAACCCTCTCCATTCATTCCCCATTGAGAAATGAAAAAATAGGTTTGGGTCTGTCCATAATAAATGACAAGGCTGGTTATGAAAACTTTACCTATGTATATGGAGATTTCTCATATACCATTCAGGCAAGTGAAGAAGTTAAGGTTAGCTTTGGTTTAAAAGGAGGGATGACCTACTACAAACTGGCGGATGAGATGTATAATGCAACCGAAGTGAACCAGGATCCTTATTTCAATGATAAGTTGAACAGATGGAACGCAAATTTTGGAGCAGGTATTTTATTTCATAGCAACAGATGGTATGTTGGTTTGTCAACGCCTAAAATCATCAATCACGATTTAAACAACGACACCGATTTTGCCGCTTTGGAAAGAGTTCATTATTATGCAATTGGAGGTTACGTTTTTGATTTGAGCGAAAGCGTAAAACTAAAACCTTCCTTTATGGTAAAGCATACAGATGGAGTGCCGTTATCAACCGATTTAACAGCTAACTTTCTGTTCAATGAAAAGTTTTGGCTGGGCGGTTCTTACAGAATGAATGGCAAACAAGAAGCCATTGGCGCCTTGGTGGACTTTCAGGTTACAGACCAGTTTAGAGTTGGCTACACCTATGAAATTCCAACAGGGGAAATTCGGCCTTATACTTCGGGATCTCATGAGATATTGTTAATGTATGAGTTTAAGTTCATGAAAAACAAACAAAAATCTCCGAGATATTTCTAACCAAATTTAAGATGAATATTATGAAAAATATAAAACTTTTATGTATAGCTTTTGTTTTGATAAGCACATCCACATTTGGTCAAACAGCAAGACAAAAGAAAGCGGAAAGACAATTTAACAGCTTTTCGTTTGTAAAGGCAATCGATACGTACGAAAAGCTGATTGATACAAGCTTTAACAAGTATTATGCGATGCGAAAATTGGGCGATGCCTACATAATGTTGCGCCAGCCGGAAAAAGCTTTGCCAATTTATGCGCAAGTGGTGCAACAGAAAAATGTGCCTTCAGAATACTTTTTGTATTATGCGCAAACTTTAAGGGCCAACGGACAGTATGAAGAATCAAAAGAATGGATGAAGAAATATAGAGACGCAGGCAACCAGGAAGATTCTCGGGTTAAAAGATTCTTTAAAAACGATGATTTGGCAAGCGGAATTTTTAATGCTACCGAGAAAAACTTTATTAAAAAGGTAAATTTTAACAGCAAATTTAATGATTTCGGAGCCGTTGCTTTAAACGAAAATATTGTTTTCACATCCTCTAGCGATGAAGGTGTTTCGGTAAAAAGGCTATATGCCTGGGACGGACAGCCATTGTTGGATTTGTACCAGGTTCCTGCTGAAGGAGCTTCTGCCTCAACAGCAAAAAAACTGGAAGGTGATGTAAATACCATCCATCATGACGGTCCGGCAACATTTAGCGCCGATGGCACTAAAATGTACTTCTCAAGAAACAATTATATTGACAATAAGAAAACGACCGATGATAAAGGCGTTATGCTTGTGGGTATCTTCAGCGCCGATTTGGTGAATGGCAAATGGACAAACGTAAAACCGTCAAACCTAAACAATGCCAATTATATTGTATACCACCCAACATTAAGCCAAGATAGCAAAAAACTGTATTTTTCTTCAGATATGCCTGGAGGTTTTGGCGGAACAGATATTTATGTGAGTGATGTGAATCCAGATGGTTCATTGGGCACGCCTAAAAATTTAGGAAATATTGTAAATACCGAAGGGAACGAATCATTTCCATTCATACATCAGGAAGAAGGAACTTTGTTTTTCTCTTCTGATGATCATGTAGGCGCAGGACTTTTGGACGTTTTTGCAGCGGTAAAAGATGAAAATGACAATATTGTGAACATCATTAATTTGGGCGAGCCAATCAATAGCGAAAAAGATGATTTCGCCTATTATTTATCACCAGACGGACTTGACGGATTTATATCTTCAAACAGAAAAGGCGGAATGGGTGGCGATGATATCTATGCCTTTACCAGAATTCCGCCGTTAACCTTAAAAGGACGTATTTTTGATGCCATAAACGGAGAGCCTGTAGCAGGAGCAAAAGTAATATTGGCACGAAAAAATGGTGAAGAAATCGCTTATTTTATGACCGAAGAAGATGGCGCTTACGAACATTTAATCGACAGGGACAGCGAATTTGTTTTGAAAGGATCAAAAGCAAAATATCAGGATGTACAAAAGGAATTTACTTCTTTTGGATTGGAAAAGGAAAGAGAACTGATTGTTGACTTAAACATTCCAATGTCGCCGATAGAAGATGTTGTTATTTTAGCTGATTTAGAAACAATTTATTTTGATTTGGATAAATCCAACATTAGGCCAGATGCCGCAATTGAATTAGATAAAGTGGTTGCTTTAATGAACAGATATCCTGGAATGGTGATCAGATTGGAATCACATACCGACAGCAGGGCAGATGACCGTTACAACATAAGATTGTCCAACAGAAGGGCAAAATCAACCTACCAGTACATTATCTCACATGGCATAAATGCCAACAGAATTGAGAAGTATGAGGGATTTGGAGAAAGCCAATTGGTAAATAAATGTGCTAATGGCGTGAAATGTAGCGAAGAAGAACATCAATTAAACAGGAGAACGGAGTTTATTATTTTAAAAATGAAATAGAAACAAAGAAATAGCAGATTGCCACAGTTTTTTGTAAAAACTTCGCAATGACGCCCAAAAAATAGCAGTCGTAACGTAAATATACTCTTGATTATACTACCGTTGTGGGGACGACAATTTCTCAAGATATTGGTTACGGCTGCTTCTTTTATGGGATTTTAAAATAAAAAAAACAGCGCTTTTGTCAAAAAAGCGCTGTTTTTTTATGTGTTAAACGATTCTGACTATTTCAGCAATCCGGCTCTTTTTAACAATGCCTTATTATTTGGTTTTTTGCCTCTAAAATTTACATACAATTTCATAGGTTTATCGGTGCCGCCTTTTGACAGCACATTGTCTTTAAATTTTTGCGCGGTAGCTTTGTCAAAAATTCCATTTTCCAAAAAGAAAGCAAAAGCATCTGCATCCAAAACTTCTGCCCATTTGTAGGAATAATACCCAGATGAATAACCGCCCTGAAAAATGTGTGAAAAAGAAGTGCTCATGCAGTTCTCTTTGATTTCAGGATATAATTGGGTGTTTTTAAAAGACAAAGTTTCAAATTCTTTTACATTTTTTATTTCTGAAGGATCTTTCGCATGATAATTCATGTCTAAAATTCCCAGGCTCAATTGACGTAAAGTTTGCATTCCTTCTAAAAAATTAGACGATTGTTTAATTTTATCAATCAATTCCATCGGAATTGGCTCATTTGTTTCATAGTGTTTGGCAAACAGGTTCAAGGCTTCTTTTTCATAACACCAATTTTCTAACAATTGGCTTGGAAGCTCCACAAAATCCCAATAAACATTTGTGCCCGACAAACTTGGATACGTGGTATTTGCCAACATTCCATGCAACGCGTGCCCAAATTCATGAAATAAAGTGGTGACTTCATTAAAAGTCAATAAAGAAGGTTTAGTTTCAGTAGGTTTGGTAAAATTGCAAACGATTGAAATATGCGGTCTTGAGTTTTTGCCGTTTTTCATCCATTGGCCTTTAAAGGAAGTCATCCAGGCGCCGTCGCGTTTTCCTTTTCTTGGGAAAAAATCGGCATACAAAATGGCGATGTAATTGCCTGAGGTGTCCGTAACTTTGAAGGTTTTAACATCTTCATGGTATTTATCAACAGTATAAATTTCTTCAAATACCAAGTCATATAATTTGTTGGCAACCGCAAAAACGCCTTCAATCACATTTTGCAGTTTGAAATAGGGTTTTAACTGTTCCTCTTCCAAATCAAAAAGTGCTTTTTTCAATTTTTCCGAATAATAGGCGCTGTCCCATTTTTGAAGTTTTTTTATACCGTCTTTTTTTGCAAAATCGGACAGTTTTTTAAATTCTTCTTCTGCGGCCGGTTTTGCTTTTATAAGCAAATCTTCTAAAAACTTGTTGACGATTTTTGGATTTTCGGCCATGCGCTCTTCCAGAACTAAATGCGAATGCGTTTTATAACCCAGTAAATTTGCTCTTTTATGCCGAAGTTTTATAATGTTTAATAAAATTTTCTGATTGTCATTTTCATTGTTTCTGAATGCTTTTGCACCAAAGGCAACGGCCATTTTTTTTCTTAATTTTCTATTGTCCGCATAGGTTATAAAAGGAATGTAACTCGGATAATCCAATGTAAAAACCCAGCCTTCCTTATTTTTTTCTTTCGCAGTCAATTGCGCGGCTTCAATGGTATTTTCAGGCAGACCTTTTAAATCATTTTTATCGGTCAAATGAAGCTCAAAATCATTTCCTTCGGCCAAAACATGCTCTCCAAAAGTCAATTTTAATTTTGAAAGTTCCATATCAATTTTTCGCAGTTCCAATTTGTCCTTTTCATTTAGATTGGCACCGTTTCTGACAAAACTTTTATAAGATTTGGTTAATAAAGTGTCTTGTTCTGTGGTTAAATTAAGCGAATCCTTTTCCTCATACATTTGCTTTACTCTTCTAAATAATGGCTCATTTAATTTTACGTCATTTGAAAACTCAGAAAGTATTGGCGATATTTCTTGGGCAATTTTTTGAATTTCCTCACTGGTTTCGGCAGAATTTAGATTGAAAAAGATGCTTGAAATCCGATCCAGTTTTTCTCCGCCAAATTCCATGGCTGCCATGGTGTTTTCAAAAGTGGGTGCTTCGCTGTTGTTGGTGATCGCGTCAATTTCGTTTTTTGCCAGTTGAATACCTTCAATAAATGCAGGTTTAAAATGCTCATTTTTTATTTTTGAAAATGGCGCCGTATCAAATGGCGTTTTAAATTCAGCTAATAATGGATTGCTCATAATGAAATATTTAATCTTATGATTGTTAAAGTGTTGTGTTGTTTTTAGTTAAAACGAAACTTTAACTCTTTTTATTTTTAAGTTCCTCGGAAGCTTTGTAAACTTTGGTTTTTAAGGCTTCTTTGTAAAGAATAATTTTATCCAGCACTTTTTTGTCTGCACTTCCAATAATTTGTGCCGCCAAAATACCGGCATTTTCAGCGCCGTCCAATGCAACGGTTGCCACGGGAACACCGCTTGGCATTTGTAGAATTGAAAGTACAGAATCCCAGCCGTCAATGGAATTTCTCGATTTTACGGGAACGCCAATAACAGGCAGCGGACTCATAGACGCCACCATTCCAGGCAAATGTGCGGCGCCGCCAGCACCCGCAATTATGACCGAAATTCCGCGTGTATGGGCATTTTTTGCATAATCAAAAAGTTTTTCGGGAGTTCTATGGGCGGAGACAATATCCACTTCAGTTTCAATGCCAAAACTTTGTAAAATAGCGATGGCCAGTTGCATAATTGGAAGATCTGAACTGCTTCCCATAATAATTCCTACTTTGCTCATTTTATTGAAATTTTAAAAAATTAAAGACTAAAAATTGAAAAACAATACATCAAATTCCTGTGATTATTTGCTAATTACCCTAATTGTATTTTTAACTTCCTCCGCAATTTTGCGGGCCTCGGTTAAATTGTTGTTCACAATGGTTACATGGCCCATTTTTCTGAAGGGTCGTGTTTGTTTTTTTCCGTAAATATGCGGCGTTACGCCTTTCATTTCAAGAATTTCCGCTATATTTTTATAAATAACATCGCCCGAAAAACCTTCTTCGCCCACCAAATTTACCATAATTCCGGCAACTTTGCTGTCGGTATTTCCCAAAGGAAGGTTTAAAATGCTGCGCAAGTGTTGCTCAAACTGATTTGTATAAGATGCTTCAATGCTGTAATGGCCGCTGTTATGGGTTCTTGGCGCAACTTCGTTCACTAAAATTTCGTCATCTTCGGTTTGAAAAAGTTCCACGGCCAACAAGCCAATAGGCAAAAAAGCTTCTGCAACGTCTAAGGCAATATTTATCGCTTTTGCGGCGACTTCTTCAGAAATTCTGGCAGGGCAAATGACATATTCCACTTGGTTGGCTTCGGGGTGAAATTCCATTTCTACCACGGGATATGTTTTTATTTCTCCGTTTTTGTTTCTGGCAACAATGACGGCCAGCTCATTTTTAAACGGAATTAACGCTTCTGTAATTGATTCATTGTCTGGCAATAAATTCAAATCGTCCTCATTTCTCACAATTTTAACGCCAGTGCCGTCGTAGCCAAATTGTGCCGATTTCCATACAAAAGGATAGGGTAATGCTTCTTTTTTTAATGCTGCGAGCGATGAAAATCGTTTATGTGCAGCAGTTGGAATGTTATTTTCTTTGAAAAAATCTTTTTGTTTGCCTTTATGCTGAATTATTTGCAAGATGCTTGGCTGCGGATAAATGGCCAAACCTTCTTTTTCAAGTTTTAAAAGCGCCTCAATATTTACGTGTTCAATTTCAATGGTTAACAAATCCACTTTTTTGCCGAAGTTGTAAACGGTGTCAAAATCCATTAAACTTCCCTGGTGAAATTCGTTGCAAATTTGCGCGCAAGGCGCTTCACTTGATGCATCTAAAATACAAGTGTAAATATCGAATTTTTGAGTTTCGGCCAACAACATTTTCCCTAATTGTCCGCCACCCAATACGCCCAATCTAAAATTTGATGAGAAATAATTTTTCACTTTATATAGGTTTGGCACAAAAATACCAATCTGTTTTTAATAAAGATTGTTAAATATTAATAATTACAGCAATTAAATAAGGTTTAAAAGAAATTTACGCCTAATTAGCGAAATCTGCGTTAGGGAAAGCAGCGAAAATCCTTTTTTGAGGTTTTTATCCGAAAAAAAGATTGAAGCGAATTGCCCGACCGCCTTTTCGGAGGGAACGCCCAGAATATTATTTTAATTGGTTTCGTTTCATAAAAAAATTCGCCATAAATATTTAAAAATTCCTAATATTTAAGGTTGACCCATTGATAACATTTACGCGGTATTCTCTCGCAAAATGAATATTTCCAGGCGTTTGAGGCGCGCCGTCTATAATGCTGTATTCACTGTTGTCGCAAGAACATTTCAATTTTAAACTTCCGTCAAAAGTCATTGGAGCTGCGCAATCATTGTTAGGGCAGGCAAGGTCAAAGGCTTTGTAGGGCGGATTTCCGATGCCGGTATTTTGAAGTATAATGCCTTTTATGCCGCCATTTGTGTAGGCCCAGCCGCTTGGTGTTTGAAGGTCGATATATTGCGGTAAATTTAAATTGATGGTTTCATCAACATAAACATCAGGTAAAATATCGTTGGTGTCATTCTTTTCACAGGAAAAAAATACGGCAAGGACTAACAATAGAAATAACTTTCGCATAGTTGTAATATCAAGTTTGTTCATAAACGATTGCAATTTACAAATATTTTGTACATTTGTTTTAAATCTCATTCTGGGTTTCCAGTTTTGAGATTTTTGTATTTTTTAAAAAGCAAGTTATGAGTAATATTTCGTATTATACTGAAGAAGGGTTAAAAAAATTAAAGGACGAGTTGGAGTTTTTGGAACGTGTTGAGCGTGCAAGAATAAGTAATGATATTGCTGAAGCAAGAGATAAAGGTGATTTAAGCGAGAACGCCGAATATCACGCCGCTAAAGAGGAACAGTCCATGTTGGAATTGAAAATCGCCAAATTAAAAGAAGTAGTTTCTAATGCAAGAATAGTTGATGAATCTTTATTGGATACATCAAAAGTATTGATTCACTCAACAGTAAAATTAAAAAATACGGCCACCAAAGCAGAATTTAAATATATTTTGGTTGCTGATTCTGAAACGAATCTTAAAGAAGGAAAACTGTCTGTAAATTCGCCGATAGGAAAAGGATTATTGGGCAAAAAAGTTGGAGATGTCACTGAAATTCAGGTGCCTAACGGCGTGATGGAATTTGAGATTTTGGAAATTACCAGAGGATAATTTTTCTTTTAAATAATCGTATAAATCCTTTTCAATTTTTTATTTGGAAAGGGTTTATTAATTTTGGGTAAAAATAAAAATCATGAGTACACTATTCACAAAAATAATTAATGGTGAAATTCCATCTTATAAAGTTGCCGAAAACGAAGATTTTTATGCTTTTTTGGATGTAAATCCGAATGCAAAAGGACATACCTTGGTGGTTCCAAAAAAGGAAGCCAACAAACTTTTTGAATTGGATGAAGAAACCTACAACGGCTTAATGCGTTTTTCCAGAAAAATTGCCATCGCCTTGGAAAAAACAATTCCGTGCAAACGCATTGGAATGGCTGTTATAGGACTTGAAGTTCCTCATGTTCATGTGCATTTAATTCCTTTGGAAGCGATGCAGGATATTCAGTTTATGCATAAAATAAAATTGTCGCCAGCAGAATTTGAAGCGATTGCCAAAGCGATTTCGGCCAATTTATAAAATTATTTTTTCAGCGTAATCGCAAAAGTGGTTCCTTTTCCCAGTTCCGATTTTAAAACGGCAATTTTACCGTTGTGATAATCTTCAATAATTCGTTTTGCGAGTGACAATCCCAAACCCCATCCACGTTTTTTGGTGGTAAAACCAGGCGTGAAAATTTCATGTTGCAAATGTTTGGGGATTCCTTTGCCGGTGTCGGAAATGGTGATGGTCACATTTTTTTCGTTTTCGGTAATTGCAAGGGCAATTTTTCCTTTTCCTTCCATGGCGTCAATGGCGTTTTTTACCAAATTTTCGATTACCCAACTAAACAACTGCAAATTTATTTTGGCATAAATTTCGTTTTTTGAGGATTCAAATTTAAAAACAACTTGCTTTGAACTTCTTAGTTTTAAATAGTCAAACGAAGCGCTGGTTGCTTCCACCACGTTTTGTTTTTTTAATTCGGGAATGGAGCCAATTTTTGAGAATCGTTCGGCGATTGTGTTTAACCTCGCTACATCATTTTCAATTTCTTTTATGGTGTTTTCATTGGTGTTTTCCAATCGTAAAATTTCAATCCATCCCAACAGTGATGACAATGGTGTACCAATTTGATGGGCGGTTTCCTTGGCCATTCCGGTCCAAAGTTTGTTTTGCTCCGCCACTTTATTTGATTTAAAAAACAGGTAAATAACGCTGGCGAATAAAAATAAAATAAGAATTAATGCGACTGGATAATATTTTAATTTGGTTAATAAATCTGAATTTCGATAGTAAATGTATTGCTTTAAATCTTCGCCTTTGTAGCTTATTGTTATGGGTTTGTTTTGGCTTTTCATCAAAAAAAGCTGTTTTTCCAAATAATTTTTCTTTTTTACTTTAACGGAATCTAAATTTGCCCATTCGGTGATGCTGTCTTTTTCATTGGTAATAATCATTGGAATATTGTGGTTGTTTCCAATAATTTTAGCTTCAAGCGAAATATCTGTATTTAAACTGGCGCTGCTAAAGCGTTCATAAGCCTTCGCCAAAATTTCCATTTTGGCGCGTTCTTCATGTTTAAATTTTTGAAAAAAGTCATAAGTGTTCCAAAGAATGAGGGCAACTATAATAAATGAAGACAAAATAACTGTCCAACGGATTATCTGAGTATTCTTTTGTGAAGCCATAATCAAATATAAAGTATAAGTTACTATAACTTAAAAATAAAATCTATATTATTTAACCTTGAAATATTTATATTTGTTAAAAATCAAAAAAATGCTAAGCATAGATCCAAAAGACATATCAACAGTAAAGTTGCAGGAATATTTGCAAAGTGCGATAGCGCCACGCCCGATTGCCTTTGCAAGCACGCTTGACGCACTTGGAAACCCAAATTTATCACCATTCAGTTTTTTTAACGTTTTTAGCGCGAATCCGCCCATTTTAATTTTTTCACCTGCGCGCCGAGTGCGCGGAAATACCACAAAACATACTTTGGAAAATGCCAAAGCGACAAAAGAAGTGGTGATTAATGTGGTAAATTATGATATCGTTCATCAAATGTCGTTGGCGAGCAGCGAATATCCAGGAGGTGTGAATGAGTTTTTAAAAGCAGGATTTACGATGTTGCCTTCTGAAAAAATAAAACCGTTCAGGGTTGGCGAATCACCCATACAATTTGAGTGCAAGGTTAAAGAAATAGTGGAACTTGGCAATGAAGGCGGCGCCGGGAATTTAATCATTTGCGAAGTGGTGAAATTACACATAAATAAAGATTATTTGGATGATGACGGCACCATCAATCAATACAAATTAGATTTGGTGGCGAGGGCTGGAGGAAGCTTGTATTCCCGTGCCCGGGAAGGTTTTTTTGAGATCCCAAAACCAGTTTCAACTCTTGGAATTGGCGTTGATGCAATTCCTTCTGAAATAAGGAACAGCCACATTTTAACGGGAAATGATTTGGGAATGCTGGCCAATTTGGAAGCGATTCCTTCTAAAGCCGATGTTGATAAGTTTGCGAAAGAACATAGTGAATATGTTGGAATTAATACGGCGAAAAAACATACATTTGCGAAAGCGCTTTTAGAAAAAAACGAAGTGTTGAGTGCTTGGAAAGTGCTTTTAATACAATAATTAGAAATATGGAAATTACAGGAAAAATTACAAAAATTAAAGAAGCTCAAACCTTTGGGGCAAGTGGTTTCAGAAAAAGAGAATTGGTAATAACAACAAATGAACAATATCCACAACCGTTGATGGTTGAATTTGTGCAAGATAAATGTGATTTATTAAATAATTACCAAGTTGGACAGGACGTAAAAGTATCTATCAATTTAAGAGGAAGAGAATGGATCAATCCGCAGGGTGAAGCCGTTTATTTTAACTCAATTCAAGGATGGAGAATTGAAGCGGCACAAGTGGAAGGTGCTCCTGGAGCAAAATCAACGACACCACCGGCGAAATTTGAATCCACAACAGAAATTGACGACAGCGAACCGGACGATTTACCGTTTTAAGTCGGTTTAAACAGTATTAAAAAGAGAAAAGCGGGAGTTTTTCTCTTTTTTTGTTTGGCTATATTTGTAAAAAAAATAATTTAAAATGTATTTGCTTTCAAAAGATTTGGTGTTTCCTCCAGTATATTTGGCGAATAAAGACGGTTTGTTGGCCGTTGGCGGAGATTTGTCGGCTGAAAGATTGCTGCTTGCCTATAAAAGCGGAATTTTTCCTTGGTACAATCAGGGAGAACCCATTGTTTGGCACAGCCCAGATCCAAGAATGGTTTTATTTCCAAAAAACCTGAAAATTTCTAAAAGCATGAAGCAAGTTATTCGGAAAAATCAGTTTAGGGCAACATTCAACCAAAATTTTGCAGAAGTGATAGCTAACTGTAAAAACAGTTATAGAGAAGGTCAGGGCGGAACGTGGATTACCGATGAAATGGAACAGGCTTATGTGAATTTGCACAATTTGGGCGTCGCAAAATCGGTGGAAGTTTGGGAAGGAAATGAATTGGTTGGCGGTTTATACGGCATTGATTTAGGACATATTTTTTGCGGAGAAAGTATGTTCAGCAAAGTGAGCAATGCGTCAAAATTCGCCTTTATTTATTTGGTTCAGAAATTGGAAACAGCACATTATACATTAATAGATTGCCAGGTTTACAATGCGCATTTGGATAGTTTAGGCGCCGAAGAAATTTCAAGATCGGAATTTTTAACCTATCTAAAAAAGTAAAAAAGAGATAATCATAAGTTTACTATCTTTGAACATCAATAAAAATAACAAAAATGGAGATTAAAAACGCACAACTTGTCGTTGACAATTGGATAAAGGAACATGGCGTCCGTTATTTTAATGAATTGACCAATATGGCGCAATTGACTGAAGAAGTTGGTGAAGTGGCGCGAATTATTGCGCGGCGTTATGGTGAACAAAGCGAAAAGGAAAGCGATAAAGGGAAAGATTTGGGTGAAGAATTGGCTGATGTGGTTTTTGTGGTTTTGTGTTTGGCAAACCAAACAGGCATCGATTTACAGGCGGCTTTCGACAAAAAAATGGAAGTAAAGACAAAAAGGGATCACGACCGTCATCAAAATAATAAAAAATTAAAATAAATGAATTCTTATAAAAATCAATCATTTTTAAAATTAACTTTTCGATTTGCATCGGTATTTTTGGTAATTGTCACCGTGCTTAAAATAATCATTTCAATCTTCAAAAATGGAGGAATTTCAGGAATGATTGCTGAATTTTTTTCTGCTGAAACCTGGCAAATATTTGTGACAACACAATTGGTGATGTCGCTTATTTACGGACTTATTATGGCAAGTTATTACAAGTTTATTAAAAAATAATTTTATTTAAAGCCACAAATTACACTTAGGATGGAAACGTTGAAAATCAATAAAATCAATAAAACCTTGAATGGAAATATCCAGATTACAGGATCAAAAAGCGAAACAAACCGATTGTTGATTTTACAGCAGTTTTATCCGAATTTAACGATTGAAAACACTTCAAATTCCGATGATAGTGAATTGATGCAAAAAGCGTTAAAAAGCAATTCAACCGAAATAAATATAGGCCACGCCGGCACGGCGATGCGTTTTTTAACGGCTTATTTTTCAGTAAAAGAAGGCAGTGAAATTGTGTTGACAGGTTCGCACAGAATGAAAGACAGGCCCATAAAAATTTTGGTTGAAGCCTTAACATCCTTAGGCGCGAATATTCAATATTTAGAAAAAGAAGGATTTCCGCCGTTAAAAATTTCAGGAAAAAAGTTAACAAATGATTTTGTTGAAATCGAGGGAAATGTGAGCAGCCAATATGTTTCTGCATTGTTATTAATTGCGCCTACTTTACAAAACGGATTGAAATTAAAATTTAAAGGGGAAGTAACTTCTGTTCCGTACATAAAAATGACGCTGCAATTGTTGGCTGAATTGGGCATTGACTATGTTTGGGAAGATAATTTAATTACCGTTCAACCGAAACCAGACATTGATTCAAAAACAGTAACCGTAGAATCCGATTGGAGTTCAGCTTCTTATTATTACAGTTTATGCGCCCTAAGTCCGAATTCAGAAATAACCTTATCATCCTATAAAAAAAACAGCCTGCAGGGCGATTCCGCATTGGCTACAATTTATGAAAATTTGGGCGTTTCCACCGAATTTTGCGAGAATGCCATCGTTTTAAAAAATAAGCAAAACTTCACCCTTAAACCTTTAACCATAAACTTAATTAATGCGCCGGATATTGCCCAAACAATTGCCGTAACTTGTTTCGGACTGGGAATCGAATGTTATTTAACCGGACTTCATACCTTAAAAATAAAGGAAACCGACAGGTTGGTCGCTTTGAAAAATGAGTTGGAAAAATTGGGTGGCGAAGTTATTTTGACCGATGAAACGCTGCTTTTAAAACCTTCAGCCAAAATAAACGAAAACATAAGCATCGCAACTTATGATGATCACAGAATGGCTATGGCTTTTGCGCCTTTGGCCGTAAAAGTTGCCATTGAAATTGAAGATCCCGGCGTAGTTTCAAAATCCTACCCGACTTTTTGGGAAGATTTTGATCTTATTTGCCGTTAATTGGCTGCAAAACAAACTTTTATTCTAAAACACTTGACAACGCCTATGCGGATGTTGTATCTTTGCCCTCTTATAATAAAAGTAAGGAAGAAACAGTAGGGTAAAAGCTAATTTTTCGAGAAAGAATTTATGGCTTTTTTTCATTTGATCAATAAAAATAATTAATATAAATACATGAAATTATCAAAATTTAAGTTCGAATTACCAGAAGATTTATTGGCAGAATATCCGGCAGAAAACAGGGATGAATCGAGATTAATGGTTTTGGACCGAAAAAAGAAGACCATTGAACACCATACTTTTAAAGAAATAATTAATTATTTTGATGAAGGAGATTTAATGATATTAAATAACACCAAGGTTTTCCCTGCCAGAATGTATGGTGAAAAGGAAAAAACCGGTGCGAGAATAGAGGTATTTTTATTGAGAGAATTAAACGCAGAAAGCAGGTTGTGGGACGTGTTGGTTGATCCGGCCCGTAAAATAAGAATAGGCAACAAATTATTTTTTGGCGATGACGAAAGTTTGGTTGCTGAGGTTATTGACAATACCACATCAAGAGGACGAACATTGCGTTTTTTATATGATGGCACCTATGAAGAGTTCAGAAAAAAATTGGAAGAATTAGGGGAAACACCTTTACCAAAATATATTAAAAGAGCTGTTGAAAAGGATGACGAAGAGCGTTATCAAACTATTTATGCAAAACATGAAGGCGCCATTGCCGCCCCAACAGCAGGATTGCATTTTTCCAAACATTTAATGAAACGTTTGGAAATTAAAGGAATTGACTTTGCAGAAATAACCTTGCATGTAGGTTTGGGAACTTTTAACCCTGTTGAAGTTGAGGATTTGTCTAAACATAAAATGGATTCTGAACGGTTAATTATTACCCAGGAAGCTGTGGATATCGTGAACAGAGCCATCGACAAAAAAAGTAGGGTTTGTGCCGTGGGAACAACGGTTATGCGCGGTGTTGAGAGTGCGGTTTCGTCTAACAATCACTTAAACTCGTTTAACGGGTGGACAAATAAATTTATTTTTCCTCCTTACGATTTTAGCATTGCCAATTGTATGGTCACAAATTTTCATACGCCAAAATCTACTTTAATGATGATGGCTGCCGCTTTTGCCGGTTATGATTTTTTAATGGAAGCCTATGAAGAAGCTGTTAAAGAAAAGTATAAATTTTACTCGTACGGCGATGCGATGTTAATTATATAATAAAAGACTATTTTTTAATAATTAAATTCCCGCCATTTGCGGGAATCTTTTTATAAAGACGATTTAAAATGATTAAAAAAAAGGACATACGTGCTTTAACCAAAACCCAATTGCACGATTTTTTTGTGGAAAAAGGGGACAAGGAGTTTAGGGGAAATCAGGTTTATGAATGGTTGTGGGTTAAGAGTGCGCATTCTTTTGAAGACATGACCAATATTTCAAAGGAAACGCGTCTAATGCTGGCAGAAAATTTTGTGATCAACCATATTGAAGTTGACCAGATGCAGCGCAGTGCAGACGGAACCGTGAAAAATGCAGTGCGGTTACACGACGGTTTGATTGTGGAATCGGTTTTAATTCCGACCGAATCAAGAACAACAGCCTGCGTATCAAGTCAGGTTGGGTGCAGTTTAGATTGCAGTTTTTGTGCTACGGCACAATTAAAAAAAATGCGAAACTTAAATCCTGATGAAATTTATGATCAGGTGGCTGCCATAAACAAAGAGAGTTTGTTGTACTATAACCACAAATTGTCAAATATTGTTTTTATGGGAATGGGTGAACCATTGATGAATTATAACAATGTTTTAAAGGCGATTGAGAAAATAACTTCAGAAGAAGGTTTGGGAATTTCGCCAAAACGAATTACGGTTTCCACTTCTGGCATTCCAAAAATGATCAAAAAATTGGCGGATGATGAAGTAAAATTTAATTTGGCGGTTAGTTTGCATTCAGCAATTGATGAGGTTAGAAATCAAATTATGCCTTTTACCAAAGATTTTCCTTTGCAGGATTTAAAGGAAGCATTAGAATATTGGTATGATAAAACAAACAATAGGGTTTCTTATGAATATGTTGTTTGGGACGGAATTAACGACACCAAAGAGGCGATTATGGCTTTGGTGAAATTTTGTAAATACGTGCCGTGTAAGGTAAATTTAATTGAATACAACCCAATTGGCGACCCCAATTTTAAACAGGCAAATCCACAAGTTATTTCCGATTATATCAGCATTCTGGAAATGAACGACATTATTGTGAATGTGCGAAGAAGCAGGGGGAAAGACATAGATGCTGCCTGCGGGCAGTTGGCAAATAAAAAAAGCTAGCGGAAACGCTAGCTTTTTTTGTTTTATTTTTAATAAGATTAAACGTACTAGTTTCTTTTCAGTTTTTTCTTAATTTCAACTTCGTGGTAAGCTTCAATTAAATCACCAATTTCAATATCATTAAAGTTTTTAATTTGAAGTCCGCAATCGTATCCTTTTGAAACTTCTTTTGCATCATCTTTAAATCGTTTTAATGAACTTAAATCACCTGAATGCACCACTACACCATCTCTAATAATTCTAATTTTAGAATTTCTTTGAATTTTACCGCTCACTACCATACAACCTGCAATAGTTCCAATTTTAGAAATTTTGAAAACCTCTCTAATTTCAACATTACCGGTAATTTCTTCCTTCATTTCAGGAGATAACATTCCTTCCATTGCATCGCGTAAATCATTGATGGCATCATAGATAATTGAATATGTTCTGATGTCAATTTCTTCATTGTCGGCCAAAGTGCGCGCATTTCCTGAAGGTCTTACGTTAAATCCAATAATGATGGCATCGGATGCAGAAGCCAGCAATACGTCAGATTCTGTAATGGCACCAACACCTCTATGAATGATATTAACCTGAATTTCACCTGTTGAAAGTTTTTGGAATGAATCGGCCAATGCTTCTACAGAACCATCCACATCACCTTTTAAAATAATGTTTAATTCTTTAAAGTCGCCTAAAGCAATCCTTCTTCCAATTTCATCCAATGTAATATGACGTTGAGTTCTTACAGATTGTTCACGTTGTAATTGAGAACGTTTAGAGGCAATTTGTTTTGCTTCTTTTTCATCTTCAAAAATGTAAAATTTATCCCCGGCTTGCGGTGCGCCATCCAAACCAAGTATTGAAACCGGTGTTGAAGGTCCGGCTGTTTTCATGGAATTTCCGCGTTCATCAAACATCGCTTTAATTTTACCGCTGTGTTTCCCGGCAAGCATATAATCGCCAATTTTCAATGTTCCGTCTTGAACCAATAAGGTTGATACATATCCACGGCCTTTATCCAATAATGCTTCTACTACAGTACCAACAGCTCTTTTGTTCGGATTTGCTTTCAAATCTAACATTTCAGCTTCAAGCAATACTTTTTCAAGCAATAATTCAACGTTTTGGCCCGTTTTGGCTGAAATTTCTTGGGACTGGATTTTTCCTCCCCAATCTTCAACCAATAAATTCATTTGTGAAAGTTGTTCTTTAATTTTTTCAGGATTCGCGTTTGGTTTGTCAATTTTATTGATGGCAAAAACAATTGGTACATTGGCTGCTTGCGCGTGGCTAATGGCTTCTTTGGTTTGTGGCATCACGTCATCATCAGCTGCGATAACAATAATTACCAAATCCGTTACCTGAGCACCACGAGCACGCATTGCCGTAAAAGCTTCGTGACCGGGTGTATCTAAAAATGCTATTTTTTGGCCGTTTTTTAAATTTACGCCATAAGCACCTATGTGTTGTGTAATTCCTCCAGATTCCCCTGCGATTACATTTTCTTCACGGATATAATCGAGCAAGGAAGTTTTTCCATGATCCACGTGTCCCATAACGGTAACAATTGGAGCTCTTGGTTTTAAACCTTCAATATCATCTTCCTGTTCATGAATGGCTTCTTCAACTTCCGCTCCAACAAAGTCCAGACTATAATCAAATTCGTCTGCAACGATGCTAAGTGTTTCTGCATCCAATCGCTGATTCATGGTTACCATTAATCCCAAAGACATACAGGCCGAAATAACTTGGGTAACAGGAATATCCATCATAGTGGCAATTTCGCTTACCGTAACAAATTCCGATACTTTTAGTATTTTGCTTTCAGCTTCTTGTTGTTCGAAGTCTCTTTCAGATTGTATTCTGTGAATATCTCTTTTGTCTCTTCTGTGTTTTGCGCCTTTTCCTTTTTTAGATTTACCTTGAAGTTTTTCTAAAGTTTCTCTAATTTGTTTTTGAACATCAGCTTCTGTTGGCTCTTCTTTTACCAAAGGTTTTCTGCCGCGCACAATTGCTGCCGGTTTGTTGGCTCCTTTATTTTGGGCAAGAATTGGTTGTTTTTTAACACCGGTTATTGGTGCTATAGGCATTTTCTTTACAATCCTTCTGCGCTTCTTTTTATTTGCTTCGCTATCTTCTTTTTTGACAGCGAGTTCTGGTTTTTTCTTTTTAGGGCGTTCAAACTGTTTTAAATCAATTTTTTCGCCAATAATTTTCGGCCCTTCTAATTTTTCATAGACTGTCTCAATTGTTTGAGATTCAATGATTTCAGCTTCCGTAGGCACCGCTTTCTCCTCAATTATTTCAGGTTGTTTTTCTTGTTCCTGTGGAGCCGCTTTCTTTAGAATTGGTTTTTTATGAACCTTAATAACTTGTTCTTCGGCTTTTGGAGCTTCTGCAATTGTTTCTTTAATTTCAATAACCGCTTTTGGAGCTTCTTCTTTAACCGCTTCAACCGGTTTTGGCTGTTCAACAATTATTTTAGGTTTTTCTTCAACAATAACTTTTGGAGCTTCTTCAACAACAGCAACTGGTTTTTTCTCAATTTCTGCCTCTTTTGGCTCAATTTCAATTTTACCGACCGTTTTAATCTCTAATTTTTCAGCTTTGGCTTTAATCACAACTTTTTTGGCTTCTTCTTCAAGTCGATGTTTCTCAACCAACTCCTCATGAGCGATTCTCAAGGTTTCTTTTTCTTTCCTTTTCTCCTCGCTTACCTCTTTCGACGCCGCTTTTTTACTTCTGTCTGTCTGAAAACCATCCAACAATATTTCATACTCTTCATCAGATATTTTTGTTGTAGGTCTTGCTTCAATTTCAAAACCTTTAGTTGCTAAATGCTCAACAGCTCTATCTAACGAGATATTCAATTCCCGCAATACTTTGTTCAGTCTTAATGTTTTGTCTTCAGCCATACAATGTTTATTTTTGCCAATTTGTGTTGAATAATTAAAGATTAATCTTTAAACTCTTCTCTTAATATTTTTTGAACCTCTAAAATGGTTTCTTCTTCTAAATCGGTTCTGCTTACCAATTCATTGATGTCTTTTTCCAAGACGCTTCTTGCAGTGTCTAAACCAATATTTTTAAATTCCTGAATAATCCATCCTTCAATTTCATCAGAAAATTCTGTCAATTCAACATCGTCTTCCGCTTCAACGCCTTCACGTTGCACATCTAACTCATAACCGGTTAATTGTGAGGCCAAGCGAATGTTCACCCCATTTTTTCCGATTGCTTTCGATACTTCTTCAGGCAATAAATACACATCAACCCTTCCTTTTTTACCATCTTCCCTGCCTTCTTCTTCGTGAATTTTCATGGAAACTACTTTCGCCGGGCTCAACGCTCTTGCAATGTAAAGTTGTGTGTTTTTTGTGTAATTGATTACGTCTATATTTTCATTCCCCAATTCACGAACAATGCCGTGAATACGAGATCCTTTCATCCCAACGCAGGCGCCAACCGGGTCAATTCTGTCGTCATAGGAATCTACGGCCACTTTTGCTTTTTCGCCTGGAATTCTTGCAACGCCTTCAATAGTGATCAATCCGTCAAAAACTTCCGGAATTTCTTGTTCAAATAATTTCACCAAAAATTCAGGTGCCGTTCTTGATAAAATAATTACTGGTTTGTTGCCGCGCAATTCTACGGATTTAATGATACCGCGAACGTTATCTCCTTTTCTGAAGTAATCTGAACGAATTTGTTCGTTTTTTGGCAAGATGATTTCATTGCCGTCGTCATCTAACAATATA
Source organism: Lutibacter sp. (assembly GCA_036567345.1). Lineage (GTDB taxonomy): Bacteria > Bacteroidota > Bacteroidia > Flavobacteriales > Flavobacteriaceae > Lutibacter. Next base: position 2,993 of record DATCUQ010000030.1, on the reverse strand, counting down.
ATTGCATTGTGACGAATGTGGTGAACTTCAGCAGTGTAAATATCGCCTTCTAACGCTTTAAACTGTTTAAAAGTATTTGTGCTGTCGTGTTCGTGTATTTTTGAAATAAGGTTTTGGCGCAAGGCTAAAATGGCCCTTCTTCCAAGGTCTATCAACTTAACTTCTTCAGAAACGTCTTCACCAATTTCAAAATCCGGTTCAATTTTTCGGGCTTCTGAAAGTTCAATTTCTTCGTTATCATCTTCTGACATTCCATCAGCAACCACAACGCGATTTCTCCAAATTTCTAAATCGCCTTTATCCGGATTTATAATAATATCAAAGTTATCATCAGATCCGAATTTTCTTTTTAAAGCAGCTCTAAATACTTCTTCAAGTATCGCCATAAGCGTTACCCTGTCAATATTTTTATCTCCTTTGAAATCTGAAAACGACTCAATTAATGCTAAATTTTCCATGCACTCTCTTAATTAAAATATTATTTTCACTTTTGCCTCTAAAATATTGCTGAATGGGATGGTTGAATTTTTAGAAACCGTAATTTTTCCTTTCCCTAATGGTTTTGGTTCACGGGTTTTCCATTCCAACTCAATCTCACTGTCAGTAACATTTTTAAGCACACCTTCAATACTAGTGTTGTCTTTTAACTTTAAGGTTAAAACCCTATTGATATTTTTTTTATACTGCCGATTAACTTTTAAAGGGTTTGCAATATCGGGTGAAGCAACTTCAAGAGAAAAATCTTCTATTTCCCTGTCCAAATTATGCTCAATTCCTCGGCTAATTCTAATGCATTCCTTTAAAGTTACGCCATGATCGCCATCAACTTCAACAGAAATCTTATTATCTGCCAAAAATTTTAAGTCTATCAAAAACAACTCTGGGTTTTCTTGAATAGCCTCTTTTACCAAATTTATGACTTTTTCTTTTTGTATCATACTATAAAAAGAGGGGACTTATGTCCCCTCCTAGTCCTTTATCTGTTCTAATTCGGTGCAAATATACTAAGATTTTTTTAAATGATAAAAATTCATGTTTATTTTTAATTTAAAATTATTAACTTAGCATTAGGATAATAAACTATACAACAATTTTTTATGAGAAGTATTCTGGTCCCTATTGATTTTTCTGAACAAGCAAAATATGCGGCAAAAGTGGCGTCTGATATTGCCAGACTCACAAATTCTAAAATGTTTTTGCTGCACATGCTTGAACTTCCAACTGGTATTATAGACCCGGCAGGCTATGGTTCTTCCAACAATACACCTTCAGCAATGTTGTTTTTGAAAAGAGCTCATGAAAAGTTTGAGGAGTTTAAAAAATTGCCTTTTTTGGAAGGTATTGAGGTGGAAGATTCGGTATTGTTTCACAAAGCATATGATGGAATCATTGATGAAAGTAAAAAGCAAAACGCAGATTTAATTGTCATGGGTTCGAAAGGAACTTCAGGACTTGAAGAAATGTTGGTAGGCTCCAATACTGAAAAAGTAGTAAGAAATTCGGATGTTCCCGTGCTTGTTATTAAACAAGAGATTGATAAGTTTAAAATTGACAATATTGTGTTTGCTTCTAATTTTAGTTTTGATCACAGGAAAGCATTTCAAAAAATACTGGATTTTGCGTCGTTATTTAATGCGCGATTGCATTTACTTAAAATAAATACGATTCATAATTTTGAAACCACCAAAGAATCCAGCGATGCAATTCGAGGATTCATCAACGATTTCGATTTGGGGGATTACACCTTAAATATATACAATGATGTTTCTGTGGAAGCCGGAATTTTAAATTTCTCTAAAGTGATTGATGCTGATGCCATATTATTAAACACCAGTGGCAGAAGAGGTTTGGCTCATTTATTTAATGGAAGCATTGGGGAAGATTTGGCAAATCACGCAAAATTGCCTGTGATTACCTTTAAATTGTAAGGTAAAATTCGCGATTTTCTTATTTCACGGATTTTAAAGTATAATAACTATTTAATTTAATTTTTTAATTGGCTCATTATTTAATGGGCTAATTTTTTTGTCTTTTTCCTCCTTATCTATTTGTCTATTTTATTCCTTCAGGTATTTCACAAATTGGTATTGGAATCATTTTATGTTTGTTTGCACTGTTTCTTTTGGTGAAAATGGAAAATACTTCTTTTTCCCTGTCGCTAAAATCGGTTATCTTTTTACCCAGTTCAACCTGTTTCATTGCCCATTCCAATTCGTCATAACTGGCGCCAATTTGGTCTTCGTCTGTTTTATCATCTCCCCACAAACCATCAGTTGGGGCAGCTTTTATAATAGCTTCATTAATGCCTAAATATTTTGCTATTTCGTAAACTTCAGATTTCATTAAATCTGCTATCGGACTAATATCTACGCCACCATCGCCGTATTTTGTGAAAAAACCTATACCAAAATCCTCAACTTTATTTCCGGTTCCGGCCACTAAAAATCCATTTAATCCCGCAAAATAGTATAAAGTGGTCATTCGCAAACGCGCACGGGTATTTGCCAAAGACATTAAAAGCTGTTCTTCGTTTTCAGCCTTTGGAAAAACAGCAATCAGGCTGTCAAATACTGGAGTTAAGTTTACTCGTTGCACGGATATTTTTTTAAAGTTTTTTTGTAACCATTCAACATGGTTATAAGCTCTATTTATTTGATTTTCAGCCTGATGAATGGGCATTTCCACACACAAAACTGGAAAGCCTGTCTTGGCGCAAAGCGTTGAAGTGACCGCAGAATCAATGCCGCCTGAAATGCCAATCACAAAACCATTTACGTTCGATTTTTCGGCATATTCCTTTAACCAACTTACAATATATTCTACAACTTTTTCGGCGTTCATAATTAATTTAATTTAGTAACTCACCTTACGCAAAAATAGGATAAATATTTATAATTTTAACATTTGAGATGTTGATAACTTTTAGCAGAGAATACAATGGAAAATTTTGCAGATTTATACAGTGATTACTTGATATGTTCTACATCATATAC
>DATCUQ010000029.1:0-36462 GCA_036567345.1 Lutibacter sp. | reverse complement strand
ACTGAAGGGAGAATCAATGAGAAAAAAAATGAAAAACAACTAAAAAATTTTGTCTAATTTTATAATCAGAAATCAACATCAAAATAACTGTCCAGTTTAGTCCGGAATAGGGTGTACACTTTCACCGGAATAAGCAGTTCGCAAGTTTTGCATTTACACGGAGAATTGTTAAAAGTTAGAAGCACTAAAAATCCCAACTTAATTTATGACTGGAAAAAGGCTTTGAATTTGGGTGATCTTTGCAATGAAAATTCACAGTTGCGGCCGCATATTGTTTGGTTTGGGGAAAATGTGCCAGAATTTGACAAAGCGCTGGAAATTACCTCGGAAGCTGATATTTTAATAATTGTTGGAACTTCCATGCAAGTTTATCCCGCAGCGCAATTAATCAATTATGTAAAATCCGAAATCCCGATTTATTTTATTGACCCAAAACCTTTTATTCAACAAAATCAGTATAAAAATTTGACTGTTTTGGTCGAAAAAGCTTCTGTTGGGGTTGTTAAGGTTGTTAACCAATTAATTGGTTTATTGCTGTAAACAATTCTCCTTTTGAAATTTGGCTTCCCATTTCAATGAGGTCAAACAATTCTTGATTGCGCTCTTTTGTGTATTTTTTTTCGGCCTTAAAGTATTCAAAATCTTCATCTAGCGGATTTTTCAAAAACCACTGAAAATCGACATTTTTTAAAAAATTTTTGTTGCTATTTTTTAATTTGATATAAATTCTAACAATAACATCCGATTCGCATTTAAACAAGTTTATATGATTTTCTGAAATATGTTCTAAATATTCCGTTTTGCTTAAAACATCTTCCCAAACAACATCGCTGAAAATCCCCATTTCTTCATCAGCAATCAATGGTTTTTCTTTTGTTATTTTTTTCCATTCTTTGGCGTCAATTTGTTGCGAGGCCAAAAACAGCGCAAACTCATTGTGCAATGCTGAAAATTGTTCTTTTGTTAATTGTTGGTACTTCATAAAATATTGGCATAAAAAAACCGCCCAATTTGGGCGGTTCAAAGATATTAAATTTAAAGTTTAGAATGAATAACGCAATCCAAACTGCATTTGCCATCTGGATAATAAACTTGCATCATACACAAAAGTGTCTTTTAAATCTGGATTGAAAGTATAAGTTGGTGTTCCAGTTCCGTCAACAGAAACGCCAATTGGCTGCACTGCATTTGGTTGTTGCACCAATCCCCAATCTGAATTGATCATATTCCCAACATTTAAAATATCAATGCTGAATTGTATTGAATTGTCATCAGAAACTTTTAATTCCTGAATAAATTTCATATCCCATTTTCCTCTCCAAGGTGCTAAAGCACCATAACGTTCTGCATAATCTCCTCTTCTACCGCTTAAATAATCATCTTGTTGAATAAATGTCTCAAATGCGGCTGCCTGACCAGGACCGGAAAATTGCATTTGGTTTACTTCAGCTGCGGTTGGAACATAAATTAAATCGTTCACGCCAGATCCATCGTTATTGATGTCACCGCCATAGGTATAGGAAAATCTGCCACCTTGTGCATATTCAAAAAATGCAGAAAGAGTTGTTCCCCATTGCTCATTGGCACCATATTTCCAAGTTTTAGAAGCAACACCAATAAATCGGTGCATATCTCCATATTTGGAAAACGCCAATGTTGCATCATTTGCATTCTCCAAAGTTGGATTAAACGCAAAAGCATCTCCGGTAATTTCTGCTTCAATAGAGTTCACATCTTTTGAATTTAGGTAATTATAAGCTGCCATAACATACAAACCATTTTCAAATGATTTTTGCGCTTTAAAAGATGCATTTAAGGTTCTCCCTTTATCTGAATTTGTAAAAACATAAGCACTTGCTTTGCTTCCAAATGCACCAACCATATAATCTGAATTCAAATAAATATTTCTGCTGTCAACACCATTTAAAGTTCCTGTTGGTGTTTTTAATCCCCAATTTTGTACGTGTGCGCCATTTAAATCTTTCGTATAAGATAAATCTGTGGTTAACACTACGCCATTTTCCAATTGGTAATCCAACCCTAAACTATTTCTCCAAACTTGAGGAAATTTAAACTCAGGATCAACCATTTGATAAAACCAAAAATTCGGATTGGCAATTTGGTTTCCTAGCCAAACAAAAGGAAAACGGCCTGTAAACAATCCTGATCCTCCTCTAACTTGTACTGTTTTATCTCCTTTTACATCCCAGTTAAAACCTACTCTTGGTGAAATCAAGAATTGATTGTTAGGCATTGTTGTTTGATCGAATTTCACAGTATTTCCGTTAGATGGATCATAATAGCCTATTTCAGGGTGATAATCAAAACTTCTGTCAATTACTTCTTGCGCTTTTTTTCCAGAATCAAAAAATAATGGTTTGTCAAATCTAACACCATAAGAAATTTTAAAATTATCGTTTAAATTCCATTCATCCTGAAGATAAAAAGCCATTTGGCCCACATTGGTTTCGGCTAAAGACCAACCTCCAATATTTCCTTCGCCCGCAGCCTCTAAATTGTTATTGGCAGCTATTGCATCATTAAGCATTCCTTGCAATCCGCCGCCTGGAGCTGAATCAGCCAAAAAATCGGCGACACTTCCGTAAGATGGGAAAAACACCCCTCTTGCACCATAAACTCCTAAATTAAAGGAATTGTCAAATTGAAATTTTTCAAATGAAAATCCGATCGTATAATTATGGTCCCCTTTGCTGATATTTAAATTATTTGTTAACTGAAATACTTTTTGGTCCAACGTATTGTGAATTGAAAAAGGCTCATGACCGGCAATAATGTAATTTGATCCACCTTCCTGAATGGTAATTGTAGGCGCTGGAGCAGACATTGGATTTCTAAAATCATCGAAATGGGTATAGCCAACTTGTAATTTATTGGTTACATTATCAGCCATTGAAGAGTTTAACTCCAATAAAATCGATTTCAATTTATTATTTATTTGATATCCTGAATTTTGGAATTGCAAAGTTTGGGCGCTAGGTCCTCTAAACCCTAAGGCTGTTGGATGTGCCGGCAATTCTCTGGATGCATCTAAAAAGTTATAAATAACTGCCAAACGGTTTTTTTCATTGATGTTCCAATCTAATTTTAAAATACCTTTTGTGCTGTTTGATGCATGGGTAAATCCTTCATAAGCCCCTGTATCATAGCCTAAATTCGCCAAAGCGCCTTGTACTGCTTGCAAATCAGATTCCAAAACTCTTGATTCATTGATTGAGCTTGTCCCTCTTTTTGGTAACCAAGTTTGCCCTAAATCAGTTCTTTCATCTTTTTCAAAATTGGCAAAAACAAATAATTTGTCTTTAATAATAGGTGCGCCAACGCTAAAACCATATTGAGTTTGTTCTAATTTTGGAACAAAAATATCCTCTCCTTTTATTTTGCTGCCTGTTAAATCCTGATTTCTGAAAAATCCATATACTGTTCCTGATACTTTATTTGTGCCACTTTTGGTTACGGCATTTATGGAAGCCCCTGTAAAACCAGACAATGTTACATCGTATGGCGCAGTAGATACGGAAATTTGTTCAATGGCATCCAGTGAAACCGGCTGTGCGCCTGTTTGTCCGCCAGGTGTAGCTGCATCCAATCCAAATGGATTGTTAAAGATAGAACCATCTAACGTAAAATTATTAAATTGATCGTTTCTTCCGCCAAATGAACCGCCGGAAGCTGAAGGATCCAAACGCGTAAAATCTGAAGCAGATCTTGAAATTGTAGGTAATTTTGTAAGTTCTCTGCTTCCTACGCTTGTTTCTGCGCCAGTTCTGTCACTATTAAAAGTAGAACTTTTACCTCCTGTGACAACAACTTCACCCAATTGCTCACTTTCACTTTCCATTTTTACATCTAAGTCAAAAGCTTTGCCTAAATCTAAATAGACATCGGTATATTCAACAGATTTATAACCAATGAAACTAATGGTAATTGTGTAAGGTCCGCCAATTCGTAAGTTTTGCAAAGAAAACCTTCCGCTTTCTAATGTGATGGTTCCTGAAATTGTACCTGTTGGCAAGTGTTTTGCGACCACGTTTGCGCCAAATAATCCTGCGGATGTATCATCGCTTACAACTCCCTGAATTTTTGAAGTTGTCACTTGTGAAAAGACGCTAACGACAGAGAATACAGCAATTAGCATGGAAAAAAATAATTGTTTTTTCATATAATTAAAGTTTAGTTAATGTTTTTAATTGTTTTCAAAAATAAAATAAAAAAACCCACTAAAAAGTGGGCTTTAAATATGTTTATTAACTAAAAATTGTTAATTACTTTAAGTTATCTTAATAAACTCAATTTAATCCTCTAGCTTTAATCATTGGTTCAATTTTAGGTGCGGATCCTCTAAAATCTTTGTACATTTTTTCTAATTCCATGGTGTTGCCTTTAGAAAGTATCATATCTCTGTATCGTTGTCCATTTTCTCTTGTTAAACCGCCATTTTCCATAAAATAATTAAAAGCGTCATGACTTAAAACTTCCGTCCATAAGTAAGAATAATATCCTGCATAATAGTCGCCACTAAAAATATGTGAAAAATAGGTGGAACTATATCTGGTCGGAATTTCTTTCATTAATAGCTGAACCGAATTTAATGCATCGGTTTCAAATTTATTGACATCTGTTATTTTTGTATCCGAAGAAATAGTGTGCCAAAGCATATCTAAATTAGAAGCTGCCAAAACTTCAATTAAACTGTATCCTTGGTTAAATGATCCGGCATTTTTAATTTTAGTGATTAACTCTTGAGGAATTTTAGCGCCAGTTTTATAATTTACCGCATAATTTTGAAGTATCTCTGGATTTAATGCCCAAGGCTCATTAAATTGTGAAGGAAATTCCACAAAATCTCTGGCAACTGCAGTACCTGACAGACTAGGATAATGTTGATTAGCGAAAAAACCGTGCAAAGCGTGTCCAAATTCATGAAACATTGTTTCCACTTGATCATAAGTCAGTAAAGTTGGTTCGCCATTTGCAGGTTTTGCGATATTCATTACATTATAGATAACTGGTTTTTTGTTATATAATGTTGATTGTGTTACAAAATTATCCATCCACGCACCGCCACTTTTAGAACTTCTTGCATAATAATCGCCATAAAATAAACCTAATGGTGTTCCGTCTTCCTCAAATAACTCATAGGTTACGACATCTTCATGGTAGGTTGGAAGATCTGTTCTCTTTTTGAAAGTAATGCCATATAATTTTTGGGCAGCGTAAAAAACACCTTTTTCTAAAACTGAATTTAATTCAAAATAAGGTTTAATTTCGTTTTCATCTAAATTGTATTTGGCTTTTCTGACTTTTTCAGCATAAAAATTCCAATCCCAAGGCTCTAATTGAAATGTTTCACCTTGGCTGCTAATCATTTTTTGAATTTCAGCAATTTCTTTTTTGGCTTTGGCAGTAGCTGCTGGAACCAATTTTGAAAACAAATCTAAAACAGCTTGCGGTTTTTTGGCCATAGTGTTTTGCAATCTCCATGATGCAAAATTTTCAAAACCAAGTAATTTTGATTTTTGAGCACGCAATTCAACCATTTTTGTTACCAATTGCTTCGTGTCATATTTTCCGCCGTTAGTTCTGTTCCAGCCGGCTTCAAATAACTGCTTTCTTGTCTCTCTGTCTTCTAAGTTTTGCAATTGAGATTGTTGCGTGGTATTTGTAATGGTTAATAACCAAGTATTTTCTTTGGTTTTATCTTTGATGTTTTCAATTTGTTCTTTTGAAAATCCGGCAAGTTTTTTAACATCATGAATTTCAACAGTCGCCGCATCATTTGCGTCTAGCAATGTTTGGTTGAATGTTGTGCTTAACGATGCAAGCTGTTCATTTATATTTTTAAGTTTTACTTTATCTTCTTTGGATAAATTAGCGCCTGCAATAGTGAATTTTTCATAGTAATTTTCTGCCAATTTATAAGATTCTGCATCTAAATTAAGATTTTCCCTATTTGTGTAAATGTCTTTTACTTTCGCAAACAACTTGTCATTTAAATAAATTTCATCATAATGTTTTGCCGCTAAAGGCGCAATTTCAGTTTCTACCTTTTTTAAAGTATCATTGGTATGGGCAGCAGTTAAAGATTTAAATACATTATTGACCCTGTCTAACATTTCTCCACTTTTTTCTAAAGCAAGTATGGTATTGTCAAAAGTAGTTTTTTTGGTGTTTTTAACAATTGCATTAACTGCATCAGATTGTTGTTTCATGGCTTCAACCAATGCCGGTTTAAAATGCTTGTTTTGAATTTTAGTAAAATCCGGAGCGAAATATGGCAGTGTGCTTTCTTTCAAAAATGGATTGTTGGTTAAATCGTTTTCCATTAAACTGTTTTTTTTGTCTTTATTGCACGATACAATAGAAATCGTTAATATTAAAATTATTATTGCTTTTTTCATTTTTGGAATTTTAAATATTTGCTTGGTGAATTTACTAAATATTTTTACCAATTGACAATAACTGATCCATGAAAAAAGCCCACTAAAAAGTGGGCTTTAAATATGTTTATTAACTAAATATTGTTAATTATTTTGCTTCAGCAACAATCTCGATTGGCAATTCAACCACAACAGCTCTATGAAGTCTGATAGTTGCATTGTATTTTCCAATTCTTTTAATGGTACCGCCTTCAACTTTAATGTATTTTTTCTCAATAACCTGACCGGCAGCGGCTAAAGCATCTGCAACATCTTGGTTATTAACTGATCCAAATAATTTTGTATTATCGGCTGTTTTAGCAGTAATTTTAATATCCAACGCTTTAATTGCATCTGCAATTGCTGTGGCATCTTTTATCAATTTTTCTTCTTTATAAGCACGTTGCTTTAAAGTTTCTGTCAACATTTTCTTTACTGAACTGGTTGCCAATACTGCAAATCCTTGAGGAATCAAATAGTTACGTCCAAAACCATTTTTTACAGTAATAAGATCATCTTTAAACCCCAGGTTTTCAACGTCTTGCTTTAATATAATTTCCATAATTCCTTACTGTTTTATTTTAACATATCTGCAACGTATGGCAATAAAGCTAAGTGACGCGCTCTTTTAATGGCAACAGACACTTTACGTTGGAATTTTAATGATGTTCCTGTTAAACGACGAGGTAAAATTTTACCTTGTTCATTTACTAAGTATAATAAGAAATCAGCATCTTTATAATCAATATATTTGATACCGTTCTTTTTAAAACGACAGTATTTCTTTACTTGTTTAGTCTCAATATCTAACGGAGTCAGGTAACGAACATCACCTTGTTTTCCTCCTTTTGCTTGTTGTTCTATAGACATAACGCTTATTTTTTAGATGCTTTACTGCCGTCTCTTAATCTTCTCTTTTCAGCCCAAGCAACAGCATGTTTATCTAACGCAACGGTTAAATAACGCATAATACTGTCATCTCTTCTGAATTCAAGTTCAAAAGGAGCGATTGTTTCTCCGGCAACTTTGTATTCGAATAAGTGATAAAACCCACTTTTTTTGTTTTGGATGGTGTACGCTAATTTTTTTAAGCCCCAATCCTCTTTTGATATCATTTCGGCACCTTTAGAAACAAGATAGTCCTCAAACTTCTTTACTGTTTCCTTTACCTGAACATCAGATAAAACGGGATTCAAAATGAAAACAGTTTCGTAATGATTCATAATTAATAATTTAAGTTTTTACTTTTAAGGGTGCAAATATAGGCTTATTTCCTTAATTGGCAAATGTAAATTTAATAAAATAGCTTTAATAATTATCTACATCTATGTTGAATTTGATAGCCCGAAATTCGTTGATGGCCTGAAACGCGTTTTTAACTCTTTGAATTTGGTTTTTACTTACCGCCAACGACTGTTTTTGCGGGATTTTTATAATGATTGTTCTGATATAATAATTCCTGATTTTGGATATTCCCGGCGTTGAAGGTCCTAAGATATCGTCCTTAAAAATGGAAATTAAAGATTTTCCCAACCAAACTGCGCCTTCCTCTACCCTGTTAAAATCCTTGTGGCGCAAGGTTATCTTAATAATTCTGTAAAAAGGCGGATAATGGTATTGCCAGCGTTCATCCAATTGCTCTTTATACATTTCTTCAAAAGCATTGGTTGAAACCTGCTGTAAAATTCTATGGTGCGGATTGTACGTTTGTATGGCGACTTTTCCTCTTTTACTGGCACGTCCTGCCCTGCCGGAAACTTGCACCATCAACTGATAACTTCTTTCATGCGCCCTAAAATCGGGAAAATTCAACATATTGTCCGCATTCATAATTCCCACCAACGACACATTTGCAAAATCCAATCCTTTTGAAAGCATTTGCGTACCAACCAAAATATCTATTTCCTGCGATTGAAATTGTCCAATAATTTTCTGATAGCTGTATTTTCCTCTCGTGGTGTCGAAATCCATTCTGCCCACTTTTGCGTTTGGAAACAATTCTAACAATTCAATTTCGATTTGCTCGGTTCCAAAACCTTTAGTATTCAATTTTTCGCTGCCGCAAGCCCCGCAATTATGAGGCATTGCCTGATGGTGCCCACAATAATGGCATCGCAATTCTTTTCTGTAATTGTGGTAAGTTAAACTCACATCGCAATTAGGGCATTGGGGAGAAACCCCACAAGTTTCACATTCAACAACCGGCGCAAAACCACGACGGTTTTGAAATAAAATAACTTGCTCCTTATTATCCAGCGCTTCTGTGATCATTTCAAGCAAACGGTCAGAAAAATGGCCGGTCATTCGTTTTTTTCGATGCTTTTCTTTTACATCGACCAATTCAATTTCAGGCAGCAAAACATTGCCGAATCTTCGATTTAATTCCACCAAACCATATTTTCCTTGTTGTGCGTTGTAATAGGTTTCTATGCTTGGTGTTGCAGAACCCAGTATTACTTTCGCGTGATGTTGATTCGCCAAAACGATGGCGGAATCTCGCGCATGGTATCTTGGCGCCGGATCATATTGTTTAAATGAAGGCTCATGTTCTTCATCAACTATGATTAATCCTAAATTGGAAAAAGGCAAAAACATAGAAGAACGGGCGCCTAAAATCAATTGTGCTTTTGGCTTGTTTTCCAACACATTATTCCACACTTCTACGCGTTCGTTCATCGAATATTTTGAATGAAAAACCGACAAATATTCACCGAAATAAAGTTGCAGTCTATCAATTAATTGTGCGGTAAGCGCAATTTCCGGAAGCAAATAAAGCACTTGCTTTCCTTCTTCAATAAGTTGTTTAATTAATTTTACATAAATCTCTGTTTTACCGCTACTTGTGATTCCTTTTAAAAGTACTGTTTGCTTTGTTTTGAAGTGATCTTTTATGGCTAAAAACGCTTCTTCCTGATGCGCAGTCAGCTCTTTGATCTTACCCAATTTTCCGTCGAAATTAATTCGGTCTTGTTGAATGAAATAGACTTCGAAAACACCTTTATCGATCAAAGATTTTAACACTGCTGAAGAATAGTTGGCATCCTCTTGAAGCTGGGTAATTTTAATTGGTTTTTTTGAAGCCTGTAATTGAAAAAATGTTAAAATAATGTCGCGTTGTTTTTTTGCCCTGCTTAAGAAATCCAGCAATTCAGGTAATTTTTCGGTTGCGCTCCATACATTTGTTAACCGAATATATTTTTCTAATTTTGGTTTGTATTGCTCATAAATTTGCTCTTTAACAACAATCACATTTTTATCTATCAACGCCTTAATAATTGGAAACACCTTTTTTTTGCCGATGATTCCAACAATTTGCTGAATAGATAATTGCGATTGATGTTGAAAGGCTTCAAAAATTAAAAATTCTTCGTCAGTAAGGTCTTCTTCTTTTGTAAAACCTGAAACCAATTGAACTTCCGTTTCGCTTTCCAATAAAAAAGCCGAAGGCAATGCAGCCCTGAAAACTTCGCCCAAAGAGCACATATAATAGGTTGAAATCCATTCCCAATGATTAATTTGAATTTTGTTTACGACAGGAATTTCATCTAAAATTTGATGAATTTCCTTTGCTTCATAACCAATTGGCGGCGTTTGGTGAATTTTGTAAACCAAAGCAGTATAAATTTTTGATTTTCCAAACTCCACAGCAACACGCATTCCTTTTCTCAAAAAAGTAGCTTCAGCTTCCGTTATTTTATAGGTAAATAACTTTTGTAAAGGAATTGGTAAAATTACATCAATAAAGTAATTCAAAGCAGTTAAAAATTTTGAAAAAGTAAAAGTATTCAAATCAAAATTAAAATTACTATAAAACTGCAATATATGTTACTCAAATATTGTGTTATCTGTAATTGATATTACATTAAATCTATCTTTATTAAGATAACTTTACATAAAAATTTAAATAAACTAATAATACTAATTTTAGAGATGAAAAGACTACTGTTGCTAACTATTTTAACTGCAAGCTTTATAAGTTGTGCCGAAGTAAAAAAAGAAAAAATACCTGAAGTTAAGCCTGAATATGTTGCACTTCAAAAAACAGCCGCATCTATGTTTGGAACTTTACCTTTAGTTGCGGAAAACGCAAACAATCCTGTAACAGCTGATAAAGTTTTATTAGGTAAAAAACTTTATTTTGATAATAGATTGTCTAAAGATAATACTCAAAGTTGTAATACTTGCCATAATTTAGAGACTTATGGAGTAGATAATTTAAGTACATCACCTGGTAATAATGGCGAGTTTGGAACAAGGAATTCACCTACAGTTTTTAATGCGGCTTTGCATATGTCTCAATTTTGGGATGGTAGAGAACCTGATGTTGAAGCGCAAGCCGGAGGCCCAATCTTAAATCCAGTTGAAATGGCAATGCCAAGTGAAAAAATTGTAGTAGAAAGATTGTCAAAAATTGAAGAGTACAAAAAATTATTTGCCAAAGTTTTTCCAAATGAAGAAAATCCAATATCATATAAAAACATTCAAAAAGCGATAGGGGCATTTGAACGCAAACTTATTACACCTTCAAGGTTTGATGATTTTATTGCCGGAAATAATGATGCATTGTCTGACGTTGAGAAAGACGGTTTACAAATATTTATAAGTACAGGTTGTGTGGCATGTCATTCAGGAAATGTTTTAGGAGGAAACATCTATCAAAAATTTGGAATTTATGATGATTATTGGAAACACACCAACAGCAAAATAATTGATGAAGGAAAATTTCAAGTCACTAAAATAGAAAATGACAAGTATATATTTAAGTCACCTTCTTTAAGAAACATTGAAAAGACATATCCATACTTTCATGACGGCAGTGTTAATGATTTAAAAGAAGCTGTTACCATAATGGCGAAAGTTCAATTAAATAAAGAGCTCTCCGAAAGTGACTTAAATGCATTAGTTGCATTTCTTAATTCATTAACAGGTGAATTGCCCAAAAACATTTGATAATTAGCATTTTAAAATTAAATTTAGGACTCTTATATGCCCAATTTTATTGGGCATATTTTTTTTGGCACGTTGTTTGTAATTGTGAAAAGGAATACTGCTAACCAGCAAATTTAGTTTAACCTTTAAATATTTTATCATGAAAACAAAACTTTTACTTTTAGCAACGTTTTTATTTGTTGGGTTTGGCGTGCAGGCTTCAACTTTTAAAACTGATAATTCTTCAATAAATAATTATTATAATGATGATTATGGAGATTCATTCACATTTGTGGAAAGAGAGGTAACATTTGCTATTTTTCAAAATGGTGAATTTGATTTTTACATCAACCCAAGAAACCAAAGAGGTGGTTTAGACGTTAATTACCAAGGAAATGGTGTCAATATCAGCTTTAACTCTGGTTACGACTATGGTCCTTATGTTCAATATGATGATTATGGCGCAATTATTCAAGTTGAAGATATACCTATTTATTATGATTATTATGGTCGCGTAAACAGAATTGGAAATACCCATATTACTTATGATTCAGGAAGATTGGTTCGCGTTGGCGGATTGCATGTTTATTATGACAGACAAGGTTATTATAGCCATTATTCAGGATATATAAACAATTATAACCGTTCATATGTGTTTCACCCATATCACAATTATTTTGCAAGACCATTATTTGATTTCAGAATTGTAAGTTATGATCCTTACAGAAATCATTATCAACCAACTCGTTACACTTATTATAGTGACCATTCAAGAAATAAATATTATACCAAAAACAATAAAAGAGATGGACATGACACTAGACAAAGAGTAGCAAGCAGAAATGTTCCTAACAGATATGATGATAGAAATACTCAGGCAGACAGGAGGAATACCAATGAAAGAACAAGTCAAAGTAACCGCAACAACAGCTCAGTTAACACAACAGAAAGGCGAGCAACTACCGTGAACAGACCAAGTTCTAATGAAAGAACAAGTCAAGGTAATCGCAACACCAGCTCAGTTAACAATACTGACAGAAGAGCGAATACCGTAAACAGACCAAGTTCTAACGAAAGAACAAGTCAAAGTAATCGCAACACCAGCTCAGTTAACAATACTGACAGAAGAGCCAATACTGTAAACAAACCAAGTCAGAATGAACGTAGCGCGAATACTGGAAGAATGGTTGACAATCGTGCGCCTCAAACTCAAAGAACAGCACAAGCTCCTGAAAGAGTGCAACAAAAAAGCAATTCAGGAAACGCCCAAAGAGGTCAAGTCAGTAGTAGAGCGTCTAATGGAAAATCAGATAAAAATGAAAATTCAAGAGGAAATTCTTCAAAAAGAAATTAAGAATTCATTGATTGAATAATAAAAAGCGTTGCAATTATGTAACGCTTTTTTGTTTTCCCAAAAAATTGTAAGAGAATTGCCCTTAAGATTCTTCTTCTTCTTCAATTGGTCTCTTATGTGTTTTTTTGCTTCCTGCATACATATCATACCGCACAAACAAACAATCCAAATCCCCATTTTTCATAGGAATTCTTCTTGAAGTTTTAAGTCCAACATGTTTTATGGCTTCCATATTTGAGGTAATAAACCAAACGGTAGAATCTGAATAACCACTTTTTAAAGTATCGCCAATTTTTTTGTAGAATTCCTGCATATCAATATCCAATCGTTCACCATAAGGCGGATTAAATAAAATAAAGGTGCGTCCAAATACTTCTTTCACAGAATTAAAGAAATTTACATGATGCACCCCAATAAATTCACTTAAATTGGCATTTGCCACATTTTCCTTTGCTTTTACAACTGCCGAAGGCGCTTTGTCAAATCCCATAATTTTAAAATGGGAATTGTGTATTTTTTTAATCAGCGATTCCTGAATGGTGTAAAACAACTCTTCATCATAATCTGCCCATTTTTCAAATCCAAATTCATTTCTGTTGATATTTGCCGGAATATTGTTGGCAATCATCGCAGCTTCAATTAAAATAGTTCCGGAACCACACATCGGATCAATAAAATTACAATCGCCGGTATATCCTGAAAGCAACACCAAACCAGCCGCCAATACTTCATTTATGGGCGCAATATTCGTTGCGCTTCTGTAGCCGCGTTTGTGCAAAGAATCGCCCGAACTGTCTAATGAAATGGAACAATAATTATTATGGATATGCACGTGAATCTTCAAATCCTGGTGCTTAGTGTCAACACTTGGCCGCTCATCGTATTTATTTCTGAAATAATCCGCAATGGCATCTTTCGATTTTAAGGTAATATAATGCGAATTTGTGGTAAAACCTTGAGAATTTACCACGGCGCCAATGGAAAAAGTGCTGGAAACACCCATATATTTTTCCCATTCTATTTGTTGTATTTTTTTATACAAATCATCCTCATCAGCAACTTTAAAAGTTTTAATGGGTTTCAAAATTCTAATGGCTGTGCGCAAAGCCATATTTGCTTTGTACATAAAGCCTTTATCCCCTAAAAAAGTGACGCTTCTTACCCCTGGTTCAACATCTTGCGCGCCTAAATTTTTAAGTTCAGTTGCCAATACTTCTTCCAACCCAAACATGGTGGTGGCAACCATTTTAAAATTTCGTTCCATATTCTTTAATTTTTGCAAAAGTACTGAAATAAAAATATACAATTAAACGATTAAACGCATAAACAGTTCTACAAGTAAACTTCTTAACAAACAAATCCTTATTTTTGAAGTCATTTTAATATTATGGCTAAAAATAAAGACTGGTTTGCTTCTTGGTTCGACACAAGCTTTTATCATGTTTTATATAAACATAGAGATTATTCTGAAGGGCAATCATTTTTAAAAAATTTGATCACCTTTTTAAAATTAGAAAAAAACAAGGTTATATTAGACTTGGCCTGCGGAAAAGGGCGTCATTCCATCTATTTAAACTCGCTTGGATTTCATGTTATTGGTGCCGATTTATCCAAAAACAGCATCGAATTTGCCAAACAATTTGAAACTGGAACGCTTAAATTTGTTGAACATGATATGCGAAATTCTTTTAAAAGCAAGTTTGATGTTATTTTAAATTTGTTTACGAGTTTTGGTTTTTTTGAAGATGATGCGGAAGATATTGCCATTTTGCATAATATTAAGAACGGATTAAATAAGAATGGAATTGCCGTTATAGACTTTATGAATACAAAGAAAGTGATTTCTGAACTTGTTTCTGAAGAAGAACTTACAATTGATGACATTACCTTTAAAATGAATCGTTATGTAAAAAACGGATTTATTGTGAAAGAAATAAATTTTGATGCAAACGGCGAACATCACACTTATTTTGAAAAAGTAAAAAGCTTGGATTTGGCCAAAATTAATTCCTATGTAAATTCTGTAGGATTTAAAATTAAACATACATTTGGTGATTATCAATTAGAAAAATTTAATGAAGAAACTTCCGACCGTTTAATTTTAGTTTTAGCATGAACTATATTGCACTTATAGCCTCCGTATTGGTTGGTATCGTTATCGTTTTTGGATTAAAACCTAGTTTTAAAACCGTTCAATTATTATTGGCTTTTAGTGGCGCTTACTTATTGTCTATCACTATTTTACATTTATTTCCTGAAGTTTATGCCGTAAAAGGCACAAATATTGGATTGTTTATTCTGTTGGGATTGTTATTGCAACTTATTCTGGATTTTTTCTCTAAAGGCGCTGAACACGGTCATATACACGTTGAAAAAAACATCGTTTTTCCCTGGGCATTGTTCATCAGTTTAAACATTCATGCTTTTTTGGAAGGAATTCCATTGGCGCATAGCCAGCGTCATGAATATTTACTATGGGCAATAGTGATTCACAATATTCCAATTTCAATTATTTTAGGAACTTTTTTTGTAAGCTCAAAAATCTCAACAAAGAACGCTGTATTGTTTTTGTTGCTTTTTTCTTTAATGACGCCTTTAGGAAGTTTGGCTGGGGAATATGTTCAAATTTTAACGCATTATAAAACAGAGATTACCGCAATTATTATCGGTATCTTTTTACATATTTCAACAATTATTTTGTTTGAAACATCTAAAGATCATAAGTTTAACCTTTTAAAGTTTGTTGCAATTCTTATTGGTATGGTGGTGGCTTATTTGGCTTAGTTTGCTACTTGACTCATAAATTTTATCCGCATTAAACGCAATTCTTCTTCATCATATTCACCTTCAAATTCGTCTAATGCTTCCTGAATTCTGTCACTTTTAGATTCCATAAAGTAGTTGAAAATCTCCTCTTGCTGGTCTTCATCCAATAATTCATCAATACAGTAATCAATATTTATTTTGGTGCCGCTGTAAACAATGCCCTGCATTTCTTCAATAAGTTCATTAAAACTTAAACCTTTTGATTTTGCAATGTCTTCAAGCGGAATTTTTCTGTCCGTATTTTGAATAATATAAAGTTTTAATCCTGAATTTACTCCGGTGCTCTTAACCACAAAATCATCCGGACGAAGAATGTCATTTTCTTCCACATATTTTGCAATCAGTTCTATAAATGGTTTGCCGTATTTGTTTGCTTTACCTTCCCCAATGCCGTAAATGTTTTTTAATTCATCCATAGTCATTGGATATTTTAATGCCATATCTTCCAAAGATGGTTCCAGCAATACTGCATAAGGCGGAACGCCATTTTTCTTGGCAACAGATTTTTGCAATTCCTTAAGCATTTTAAGCAACACTTCATCTGCAGAAGTTCCAGTGCCGTTTCCATTTGTTAAAATAGTTGCATCAGCACTTTCATCATAAACATGGTCTTCTGTCATCATAAATGAAGACGGATTTCCAATAAAATCTGTTCCTTTATCTGTAATTTTTATAACGCCATACTGCTCAATTTCTTTGTTGATGTATCGCGCAACCAATGCTTGACGGATCAATGCCATCCAATATTTTCCGTCGTGTTCCTTTCCGCAGCCAAAAAATGGTTGTTCATCTGTTTTATGAGATTTCAACTGGGCATTTATTTTCCCGGTTAAGGTATTTACCAATTCTTTTGCTTTATATTTTTGGTAGGTTTTTACAACAACTTCCAATAACATTTTTAATTCAATTTCAGCCTCGTGCTTTTTCTTCGGATTGATGGCATTGTCGTCCATAAGCGCTCCCAAACCATTTACTTCATCAAAATCTTCCCCAAAATAATGCAACAAATATTTTCTGCGCGACATAGAAGTTTCTGCATAGCCAACAACTTCTTGCAGCAGAGCGTTGCCAATTTCCTGTTCTGCCACTGGTTTTCCTGATAAAAATTTCTCCAGCTTTTCAATATCCTTATATGAATAATAAGCCAAACAAAATCCTTCGCCGCCATCTCTTCCTGCCCTTCCGGTTTCCTGATAATAGCTTTCCAAACTTTTCGGAATGTCATGATGAATCACAAAGCGAACATCCGGTTTGTCAATACCCATACCAAATGCGATAGTTGCAACCACCACATCCACATCTTCCATCAAAAACATATCCTGATGTTTTGACCTGGTTTTTCCGTCCAATCCGGCGTGATAAGGAACCGCTTTAATGCCATTCACTTGCAATACTTGGGCTATTTCTTCAACTTTTTTTCGACTTAAACAATAAATAATACCCGATTTTCCCGGAAATTGTCTTACAAATCGAATGATATCAGAATTTATATTTTTTGTTTTTGGCCGAACTTCATAAAATAAATTCGGACGGTTAAAGGAAGCTTTAAAAGTGTTGGCATTTGACATGCCCAATGTTTTAATAATATCTTCCTGCACTTTTTGGGTCGCAGTTGCTGTTAATCCGATTAAAGGAACATTGTCTATTTTTTGAATAATATTTCGAAGATTTCTATATTCCGGTCTAAAATCGTGCCCCCATTCTGAAATACAATGCGCTTCATCAATGGCAACAAATGAGATGTTTTGATTTTTTAAAAAATCAATGTATTCTTCTTTTATAAGTGATTCCGGGGCTACATATAATAATTTCGTGATTCCTTTTTCAATGTCACTTTTAACTTGGGTCACTTCACTTTTATTTAAGGAAGAATTCAGCACATGCGCAATTCCATGTTCTGCCGAAATGCCGCGTATGGCATCAACTTGGTTTTTCATCAATGCAATTAAAGGCGAAACAACTATGGCTGTTCCTTCTTTTACCAAAGCGGGCAGTTGGTAACATAACGACTTACCGCCTCCGGTTGGCATAATCACAAAAGTGTCATTTCCCTCAATTATACTTTTTATTACTCCTTCTTGCAGTCCTTTGAATTTAGTAAATCCAAAATATTTTTTCAAAGCCTCGTGTAAATCAATCTCTTTACTGTTCATTATCCTTTCTAAATTATTAATACGAATTTAAATTAGCACCCAAATTAAAATTTTGGCTGATAATTTAAGAAATTTTACAAATTTGACTTTTACTTTTTTTTAGCAGTTTATTCAATTTCTAATTAAATAAATATATTTTTGTTTAAAATTAAAGATAAAACTTTTTTTTGTTAAAAAATCATAATCTTTTGAAAAATAAAAATACAATTATTGAAAATGCAAAGCAGACAATTTTAATTGAAAGCAAAGCGATTGCGAATTTAGTCAATTTTCTAAATGAAGATTTCGAAAAAGCCGTAAATTTTATTCACCACTCTAAAGGCCGCGTAATTGTTACCGGAATTGGAAAAAGTGCCAATATTGCCACCAAGATCGTTGCCACCTTAAATTCAACGGGAACCCCAGCAATCTTTATGCATGCAGCCGATGCCATTCATGGCGATTTGGGAATTATTCAGGAAAATGATGTTGTTGTTTGCATTTCTAAAAGCGGAAATACGCCCGAAATAAAAGTTTTGGTGCCATTAATTAAAAATTATGGAAACAAAGTTATTGCGATAACCGGTAATCCAGTATCTTTTTTAGGCTCAAATGCCGATTTTACGTTGAACTCTTTTGTAGAAAAAGAAGCCGATCCAAATAATTTAGCGCCAACAACAAGCACCACTGCGCAATTGGTTTTGGGCGATGCCTTGGCAATTTGTTTATTGTATCTCAATAATTTTTCAAGTAAAGATTTTGCAAAATACCATCCTGGAGGCGCATTGGGAAAAAAATTATATTTAAGGGTGAGCGATTTAATCGGACAACATGAAATGCCTCAAGTTGCGCCAAATACCCCAATTAATGATGTGATTATTGAAATTTCAAAAAAACGATTGGGCACTACGGCAGTTATCGAAAATAACAAAATAGTAGGAATCATTACCGATGGAGATTTAAGGAGAATGTTGAAAGATAATCCGGACATAAGCAAGCTTGTCGCTGAAAATATTATGAGTAAAAATCCGAAAACCATCAATGTGGATGCGATGGCAATTGAAGCGATGGAAACTATGGAAAACAATAAAATTTCCCAAATTTTGGTGGAAGACAATTCGGTATACGCAGGTGTCGTACATTTGCATGATTTATTAAAAGAAGGAATTTTTTAAAATGGCAAAAAAGAAAATAGGAGAACCTGAAAAAGAAATGTCTTTTTTAGACCATGTTGAAGAATTGAGATGGCACTTGGTGCGTTCAAGCGCCGCCATTTTTATATTTGGAATAATTGCCTTTTTAATGAAAGACTTTCTCTTCGATAAAATAATTTTTGCACCAAAAGATCCTAATTTTATCACCTACCGAGTTTTTTGTGACGTATCAAGATTTTTTGGCACAGAAGGTTTGTGTATAGATGATATTCCTTTCACTTTCCAAAGTTTGGAAATGGGAGAACAATTTAATGTGCATGTTTGGATTTCCATTACTGCAGGATTTATTATAGCATTTCCTTTTATTATATGGGAATTCTGGAAATTTATCAGTCCGGGCTTGTATGAAAAAGAGCGAAAAGGAGCACTCGCTTTTATCGTTGTTTCTTCATTTTTATTTTTTGTAGGTGTACTTTTTGGATACTACATAATCACGCCGCTTTCCGTAAACTTCTTGGGAAGTTATTCAGTAAGTGACCTTGTTGAAAGAAATATTAAAATTAGTTCATACATCTCATTATTAAAATCATCTGTATTGGCTTCAGGATTGATATTTGAATTGCCAATTGTGATGTATTTTTTAACTAAAATGGGCGTAGTTACCCCAGATTTTTTGATAAAAACCAGAAAATATGCATTGGTTATAGTTTTAATTATAGCCGCAGTTATTACGCCACCTGATGTGGTTAGCCAGATTATAGTTACGATTCCTATACTTATTTTATATGAAGTCAGCATAATTATATCGAAAATAGTGGTGAGACAACAACGTAAAAACGAACAAAAAAATGCCTAATCAAGTAGAAGAATTTAACGCCTATCGCTCAAAAATGAACGATAAAATTTTGGCTGATGACAATAAAATCATCAAAAGAATTTTTAATATCGACACCAACGCATACAAAAGCGGCCATTTAGACGTTCAAACAAAAGAATTGTTAGGATTGGTGGCTTCGGCTGTTTTACGATGTGATGATTGCATAAAATACCATTTAGAAGGTTGTTTTAAAGCAGGAGTTTCCAAAGAACAAGTTATGGAGTCACTTTCAATAGCAACTTTGGTTGGCGGCACCATTGTAATTCCGCATTTAAGAAGGGCTTACGAATTTTGGGAAGAACTAAGCCCCCTAACCCCCGAAGGGAGAATGGAGCGTTAAAAAAATGTTTAGTAAACATTTTTAGCGATAAGGCCAGCTGGAGCGTTGGCTTTAAAAAGTTGAATATAAAAAATCAAATAAACAACACAACTTATTAACTACTAAACGATTACACAATTACACAATACAACGATTAAACAGTTAAACGTATAAACGATTCAACGAATAAAACAACAAAAATGATCTTAAGAGCGGATAATATAAAAAAGAAATACGGCAGCAAATATGTTGTAAACGGAATTTCATTGCAAGTGGAACAGGGAGAAATTGTTGGACTTTTAGGTCCGAATGGCGCAGGAAAAACCACTTCCTTTTATATGATAGTTGGAATGATTCAGCCAAATGAAGGAAAAATTTATTTGGACAACCATGAAATTACGCAATATCCGATGTACAAAAGAGCACAGGAAGGTGTGGGATATTTGTCTCAGGAAGCCTCTATTTTCAGAAAATTGTCTGTTGAAGACAATATTTTATCCGTGCTGCAATTTTCAAATTTGTCGAAGGCCGATCAAAAAGAAAAAATGGAATCTTTATTGCAGGAATTCGGTTTGGTTCATGTGCGTAAAAACAGAGGTGATTTACTTTCCGGCGGCGAACGAAGAAGAACTGAAATTGCCCGGGCATTGGCCTCAGACCCTAAATTTATTTTATTGGACGAACCTTTTGCCGGGGTTGACCCAATTGCCGTTGAAGATATTCAAAATATTGTGGCGCATTTAAAGGACAGAAATATCGGTATTTTAATTACCGACCACAATGTTCAGGAAACTCTGGCCATTACCGATAAAACCTATTTAATGTTTGAAGGCGGAATTTTAAAAGAAGGAACGCCACAAGAACTTGCCGAGGACGAAACCGTAAGACGCGTATATTTAGGAAAAGATTTTGAATTAAAAAGAAGAAAATTTTAATCCGAATTTTTCAACAGCTTATTTTCAATGGCAGAAAGCAATACATACAACAATATCACCAATGGAATGGCGATAAATTGAAATAAAGCGCTCAAAATAGCCGTAAAAAAAATAAATAAATACTTTATTTTATTTTTTTTCCAACCGTAATCTTTAAATTTTAAGGCAAATAACGAAATTTCAGCATTCATCAAATAACAAAGAAGGACTGAAATTCCGATTAAAAACCATACATTTTGAATAAGGCTTGAAACCATTTCATTGTTGCTGTAATTTAAAATTAAGGGCAATGATAAAACCACCAAAGCCGCAGCCGGCGTTGGCAAACCTATAAATGAACTTGTCTGGCGCACATCAATATTAAATTTAGCCAACCTGTATGCCGCTCCCATTGTAAATAACAAACCAATTAAAGAGATAAAAAAAGTGCTTGTAAAATAATGTTCGTTTCCAGTTTTCAAAACCGATTTAACGGCATTTTCCCAAGTTTCATTTTCTGCCGATTTTGAAATAAGTTGAAATAACACGATTCCTGGAACTACACCACTGGTGACAACATCGGCCAAAGAATCCAACTGTTTTCCCAATTCCCCTTGAACTTTCAGCATTCGCGCGGCAAATCCATCGAAAAAATCAAAAAATATTCCTAAAAAAACAAAACCTGCGGCTATAACCAATTCTTCTTTAACCGCAAAATAAACTGCAATGGTTCCTGAAAGTAAGTTAAGTAAGGTCAATAAATTGGGAATATATTTTTTTAGCATCATTATTTTATTTTTTCGTAAATTTAATCATTGTTATTCAGTATAATTTAATTCAATAAAAATAATTATAAAATCGCTAAATTCCACTTTATTCGGTAAAGATTTGTTGTGGAGCGAAAAACGTGTTTTCCAATTTATTAACCATAATATTTCCTAAATTTTAAACTTAACTTGGAAAGTTTTTTTACATTCGCTTCTTATTTAATGGCCACAAAATTGTGATTTCAGTTATTGTCACATTCAAAAGTTATTACATAATCCGATGAATTTTTAATGATGTTTTTTCAGATACGATGCGCAAAAAAATTTCCTTCATTTTTATCCTGATTTTTAGTTGTTTACAACTTACGGCACAACAAAAATTAACATCCGAAGCTACTGTAAGCGTTGTTACCTGCGGTCCCGGCGATGAATTATACAGTGCTTTTGGCCATAGCGCTTTTCGTGTTTACGACCCGCTTTTGAAATTGGATAAAATATATAATTACGGCACTTTCGACTTTAACAAACCTAATTTCTATCTCAATTTCGCAAAAGGAAAATTAATTTATCAGCTTTCAACAACCCGCTATGGCTATTTTTTGCAAGAGTTCAATTATGAAAAGCGTTGGGTAAAAACCCAGGAACTGGCTTTGGATGAAGCCGATGTTCAGGCAGTTTATGATTTTTTGGAAAACAACGCCAAACCAGAAAACATGTCTTATCAGTACGATTTCTTTTACGACAATTGTTCCACAAAAATTGAAGAAGTTATTAAAGCAGTTTTAAAAGAAAAAGTCACTTTTGACAATAATCATATTACAGACCATAAGTCTCACCGGGATTTAATTGCAGACTATACTGCCGAAAAATTTAAATGGGGGAAATTTGGGATTGATTTGGCACTGGGTTCTGTAATTGACGATCCTGCTACCCCAGCCGAATTTAAGTTTTTACCCGATTATATTTACCTTGGTTTTAACAATGCCACGATAAAAGTAGATGGGAAAAATATTCCTTTGGTAAAAGCAAACAATCCTGTTTTAAATGAAGTAAATCAACCTATTCCCTTTTCCGTAACGCAACCTTTCATAGTTTTTTTGGTGATAGCAATGTTCTTTATTTATAAAACATATCAAAATTATACTGCCAAAAAAAGAACAAAATGGGTCGATTTTTCCTTGTATTTTATTACCGGATTGATTGGTGTTGCAGTGTTATTGCTTTGGTTCGCCACGAGCCATACCGCAACGTATAAGAATTTCAATTTTTTATGGGCTTTTGCGCCAAATTTAGTGGTTTCCTTTTTTATGTTTAAGGAAACTTTACCAAAATGGCTGGCAAATTATAATAAATTATTGCTCGTTTTATTGGCAATTCAGGCAGTTTTATGGTTCTTAAAAATTCAAGTATTTAATGTTGCCGTCATTCCAGTTATGGCGATGCTTTTTGTGCGTTACAGCTTTTTAGTTTTGAAGCGGAAATAAGTTTATTTGAATATTCATTTAAACTTTCAGCTTACTGCAAACTGAAAACTAATTTAAATAGCAAGAAGTCCTATTCTTCCTTGTGTAAAAATCGCTGTTTCGCCAATAATTTTTCTTCGGTTTCCACATTGTCATCATCTGGCACACAACAATCTACCGGACAAACGGCGGCACATTGCGGTTCATTGAAAAAACCTTTGCATTCCGTGCATTTATCGGCAACAATAAAATAATATTCATCATTAATGGGTTCTTGGGCATCATCAGCGTTAAATTCCTTGCCATTTGTTAAAATTATTTTTCCGGAAAGTTTTGTCCCGTCAGAAAATTTCCAATTTTCCGAGGCTTCGTATATTGCATTATTAGGGCATTCCGGTTCGCAAGCGCCACAATTTATACATTCATCGGTTATTTTTATTGCCATAATTTTATTTAGATTAATTTTGCCACAAAGATAAAATTTTAATTTTAAGTTACCATAGAATGAATTTAAGCCAACGGACAGAAGCTTTCGCAAAACTCGGTGAATTTTTTAAACAGTTTTCAACATCAAAAATTGAGAAAAATGAAAGCGATGAATTCAATCCTATTCTTTTCGATGCGTTTAAAATGCAAATTAACAGAGCTTCGGAATTTAACGGCTGGTTTACCAAAGAAAATGTTTTAAAGGCTTTTGAAAGCTGGAGCGAAGCCCTAACCATTGAAAATTTAGAGAAGTGGACATCAAACTATACAATTGATGAAAACGCGAAGCCTAAAAATATTGCCATTATTATGGCTGGAAATATTCCTTTGGTGGGTTTTCACGATTTTTTAACGGTTTTGTTGAGCGGCAATAAAGCGTTGGTGAAACTTTCATCGAACGACAAACATTTTTTGCCTTTAATCGCCAAATTCTTGGAATATGAAAATCCGTACTTTAAAAATAAAATCTCTTTTACCGAAAAAAAATTAACTGATTTTGACGCTGTAATTGCTACCGGAAGCAACAATACAAAGCGTTATTTCGAATTTTATTTTGGCAAATATCCTTCCATTATCCGCAGCAGCAAAAATTCCGTTGCCATTATTACCGGCAAAGAAACCAAGCAGGAATTGGAAGCTTTGGGCGATGACATTTTCCAATATTTTGGTTTGGGCTGCAGAAGTGTTTCTAAAATATTTGTTCCTGTAAATTATAATTTCGACCTGCTTTTTAATGCTTTGTTTAAATTCAATGATATCATCAACGTAAAAAAATACGAAAACAACTACGATTATAATAAAGCCATTTATTTGATGAGTTTGTTTAAAATTCAAGACAATGGCTTTGTGATGTTGAAAGAAGATCCAAGTTACGCATCGCCCATTGCGACCCTTTTTTATGAATTTTACGATTCTTATGAAAATTTATTGCTAAAATTAGAAGAAGAAAAAGAAGCCATTCAGTGTATTGTTTGCAACGAAAACGATTTAAATTTTGTGAAATTCGGACAAACGCAACAACCAAAATTATGGGACTATGCCGATGGCATTGACACTTTCCGATTTTTATTAAATATCTAACACATTTTTTAGTTTTTTTAAGGTTTCCTCCGTCTTTTTTCACGAAATTTGCGTTCATAAATTTATATTTTACGCCAAATGAAAAAACATAATTTTAGTGCAGGTCCGTCAATATTGCCTCAGGAAGTTATTAAAAAAGCGGCAGACGCTTTATTAAATTTTAACGGCCTTGATTTATCATTAATTGAAGTTTCACACAGAAGCAAAGACTTTGTTGATGTGATGGATAACGCCTGCAACTTAGTGAAAGAATTATTAAACCTGCCTGATGGATACTCTGTCCTGTTTTTACAAGGTGGTGCAAGTCTCGAATTTTTAAGGGTTCCTTACAATCTTTTAAAAGTTGACGGAAAAGCAGCTTATTTAGACACGGGCACTTGGAGTTCAAATGCCATAAAAGAAGCAAAAGTTTTGGGCAATGTTGAAGTGGTTGCTTCATCAAAAGAGAAAGGCTATAACTTTATCCCAAAAAATTACGCGATTCCTGCAGATGCAGATTATTTTCACTGCACCTCAAACAATACCATTTACGGAACGCAATTAAAATCATTTCCAAAAACCAACAGTCCGTTAATTTGTGATATGAGTTCCGATATATTCTCACGTCAGTTAGATTTTAGCCAGTTTGGCATTATTTATGCAGGCGCACAAAAAAATATGGGACCTGCGGGAACAACATTGATTGTAATAAAAGATGAGATTCTGGGAAAATCAGGAAGAAAAATTCCTTCAATATTAGATTATCAAGTGCATATCGCAAAGGAAAGTATGTTTAATACGCCTTCTGTTTTTGCAGTTTATGTTTCGATGTTAACTTTGGAATGGTTGAAAAATTTAGGAGGAATTCCTGCTGTTGAAAAATTAAATGAAGCAAAAGCGGCATTGTTATATGCAGAAATAGACAGAAATCCACTTTTCAAAGGTTACGCTGAAAAAGAAGATCGTTCACTGATGAACGCTACTTTTAATTTGGTTGATGAGGCAAATAAAGAAGCTTTCGACAAACTTTGGAATGCGGCAGGAATTAGCGGACTTAAAGGCCACAGATCGGTTGGCGGTTATCGTGCAAGTATGTACAATGCCTTGCCAATAGAAAGCGTACAGGTTTTGGTTGATGCGATGAAACAATTGGAAAAACAATTATCATAATTTAATAAAATACAAAATATGAAGATATTAGCGAATGACGGATTGGCTAAAAGCGGCATTGTAGCGCTTGAAAAAGCTGGTTTTGAAGTGGATTTAACCACTGTTGCCCAAGAACAACTGTTAGATTATCTGAATAAAAATAAAATTTCTGTACTTCTTGTCAGAAGTGCAACAAAAGTTAGAAAAGACATTATTGACCACTGCCCTACCCTAAAAATTATTGGTCGTGGCGGCGTTGGAATGGACAATATAGATGTTGACTATGCTCGTGAAAAAGGATTAACTGTCATAAATACGCCCGCGGCTTCGTCACATTCCGTGGCTGAACTTGTTTTTGCGCATTTATTTGGAATGGTTCGTTTTTTACATGAATCAAACAGAGAAATGTCTTTGGTTGGTGATTCAAAATTTAACGATTTAAAAAAATCGTATGCAAAAGGCATCGAATTAAAAGGAAAAACACTTGGTGTTCTTGGTTTTGGCCGAATTGGACAAGCCACCGCAAAAGTTGCTTTGGGACTGGGAATGAAAGTGGTTGCTTTTGATCCGTTTTTAGAAGCTGCAACATTAGAACTTGAATTTTTCGACCATCAAACGGTATTTTTCAATATTAAAACCATCAGCAAAGAAGAAGTTTTAAAACAAGCCGATTTTATTTCAATCCACGTTCCTTCACAAAAGGAATATGTGATTTCAACTAAGGAATTTAATATGATGAAAAATGGCACTTATATTGTAAATGCGGCTCGCGGCGGTGTTTTGGATGAAGTTGCTTTGGTGAAAGCCATTGAAAGCGGAAAAATTGCCGGCGCAGGACTTGATGTTTTTGAAAAAGAACCAACCCCTGAAATTCAATTGTTAATGAATCCAAATCTATCGCTTACGCCTCATATTGGAGCGGCAACTGCTGAAGCACAAGACAGAATTGGCACGGAATTGGCATCACAAATTATTGAATTTTTTAAAACCAATAAATAAAAAATGGCAATTATAAAACCCTTTAAAGGACTTCGACCACCCAAAAATATGGTTGAAGAAGTCGCTTGTTTACCTTATGATGTGATGAATTCCGAAGAAGCCACAAATATGGTTGTTGGCAAAAAAGCATCCTTATTGCATATTACACGTGCCGAAATTGAATTCAGCAAAGGCACAGATCCACACGAAGAAAAAGTTTACACAAGAGCCAAAGATAATTTTGAAGCTTTTCAGGAAAAGGGCTTTTTAGTTCAAGACACTGAAGACCATTATTATATTTATGCGCAAACCATGAATGGCAAAACGCAATATGGCATTGTTGGCGCCGCGGCTTGTGAAGATTATCTGAACGGAAAAATTAAAAAACACGAATTAACCCGTCCGGATAAAGAAGAAGATCGCAAAGTGCTCACCAGATATTTAAAAGCCAATATTGAGCCCGTATTTTTTACCTACAGAGCAGTTCCTGAGATTGATGCGATTGTTAATGAAATTATAACAACTAAAAATCCTATCTACGATTTTACCGCGGAAGATGGTTTTGGACATCATTTTTGGGTTATTGAAGATGCTGGAATCAACAAAACGTTGGAAAAACTCTTCAAAGAAAAAGTTCCTTGTACTTATGTAGCTGACGGTCACCACAGAACAGCGGCTGCAGCGGGAATGAGTGCCGAATTTGGTGCTCAAAATCCGAATCATACCGGTAATGAGCCTTATAATTATTTTATGGCAGTGCATTTTCCCGATAATCAATTGCAAATCATCGATTACAATCGGGTTGTTAAAGATTTAAACGGATTAAATACTACAGAATTTTTGGAAAAAATTGATGAAAATTTTGGCGTTATCCAAATTAGCGATTCAATCGTAAAACCTGAAAAGTTACACGATTTCTCTATGTATTTAGACGGAAAATGGTATGGCTTAACTGCAAAAAAACCGACTTATAATGATGACAATCCCATCGACAGTTTAGATGTGAGCGTGTTGTCAAAATATATTTTGGAGCCAATTTTAAATATCATAAATTTAAGAACCGATACACGAATTGATTTTGTGGGTGGCATCAGAGGTTTATCAGAATTAAGCAAACGCGTCGACAGCGGTGAAATGGCTGTTGCATTTGCTTTATTTCCAGTAAGTATGAATCAATTGATGAATATCGCCGATACCGGCAATATTATGCCTCCAAAAGTAACTTGGTTTGAACCAAAATTACGTTCTGGATTGGTTATCAATAAATTAAATTAGTTTAGTGAGCATAAAAAATAATTTAAATAACATTTCAAACACAATACCTGAAAATGTTACGCTAATCGCGGTTTCTAAAACCCAGCCTGTTGCTTCAATTTTGGAAGCTTACCAGGCTGGGCAAAGGGCTTTCGGTGAAAATAAAATTCAGGAAATGGCCGAAAAGTTTGATACCTTGCCTAAAGATATTGAATGGCATATGATTGGCCATTTACAAAGCAACAAAGTGAAATATATGGCGCATTTTGTGCATTTAATTCACGGAGTTGACAGTTTTAAAACACTTGCAGAAATAAATAAGCAAGCAATTATAAACAAAAGAGTTATAAATTGTCTGCTGGAAGTAAAAATAGCCAGTGAAGAAACGAAATTTGGATTGTCCTTTGCTGAAGTTGAGCAATTATTAAAATCCGAAGAATTAAAAAACCTGAAAAACATAAACATCAAAGGATTGATGGGAATGGCAAGTTTTACGGAAAATAATGAGATTATCTGCGATGAATTTAAATCCCTTAAAAACTTTTTTAATTCACTTGTAAAATTTAAGTCATTTAATGTGAATCCGATAATTTTATCGATGGGAATGAGCGGCGACTATAAAATTGCCATTGAAGAAGGAAGCACGATGATTAGAGTTGGAAGCGCCATTTTTGGATCACGAAATTATAATTAATTTGTACGCAATACTCGACATAGAAACCACCGGCGGAAAATTTAATGAAGAAGGCATTACGGAAATTGCCATTTATAAATTTGACGGACATGAAATTGTTGATCAATTTATAAGTTTGGTGAACCCTGAAATAGCTATTCAGCCTTTTGTGGTAAACTTAACGGGCATAAATTCAGGGATGTTAAAAAATGCGCCTAAATTTTATGAAATTGCAAAAAGAATTGTTGAAATAACTGCGGATTGTGTGTTGGTTGCCCACAATGCGAGTTTTGACAACCGAATTTTAACTACAGAATTTAGACGTTTGGGATTCGAATTCGAACGAAAAACATTGTGTACCGTAGAATTAAGTCAAAAATTAATCCCCGACCTTCCTTCCTATAAACTGGGCAATTTATGCAGAACACTTGGAATTCCGCTTACCGATCGCCACAGAGCCGATGGCGATGCCATAGCAACCGTACAACTTTTTAAACTTTTATTGAACAAAGATTCTTATAAAGAAATTGTAAAAGAGGCCGCCATAAAAGAAAATAACAGAACTTTAGCGCCTAAATTACTGACTATGATTGAGGAATTGCCTTCAAAAACAGGTGTATTTTATATCCATAGCAGCAGCAATATTCTTTATATAGGAAAAGGAAAAAGCATTAAAAAAGCAGTTAATCAACTGTTTTTAAGAACTTCAAAAAGAGCCATTTTTTTGCAAACTGAAGTTGTTTCCGTAAGTTATGAAGAAACTGGAAATCAATTAATTGCAGAACTTAAATATGCCGAAGAATTAAAAATCAATCAGCCAAAGTATAATTTGTTGGCTAAAAGTAAATTTGCACAAATTACCTTCAGCAATGCCAATTTGGTGGTAGTTGACAAAGGACGAAATCTCGGTGAAAAATCGGTTGTGTTGATTGAGAACAATGAACTTAAAGGTTTTTGTTTCACAAATTTGGGGTATCAATTAAATAATATTGAAATTCTGAGATGTATGATTTCGCCTATGGAAAATTCCATCCATAACAGGGCAATTATCAAACAATACCTTCAAAAAAATAACGTAGAAAAATTAATCCGGTTTTAAATAATTAATGGCTGTAATTCATTTTAAAGTATTTTTTACCTTCCCAAAAAGTGAATAAAATTATTGATGAATAACTATTTAATTACAGTAATTGGCGCCACTGCGATTGGCAAAACAGCCTTAAGTATCAAATTGGCGCAACATTTTAATACAGAAATTATTTCCTGCGATTCCCGTCAGTTTTATAAGGAAATGAATATCGGCACTGCGGTTCCTTCTGCAAAAGAATTGGCTGCGGCACCGCATCATTTCATACAAAATATATCAATTTTTGATCAATATAACGTCGGACAATTTGAAAAAGACGCGCTAAAAAAATTGGATGAATTATTTTCAAAAAAAAACATTGTTATCATGGTTGGCGGAAGCGGTTTATATACCAATGCCGTAATTGAAGGTTTTGATGATTTTCCCGATATTGATCCTGAAATCAGAAAAAAATTAAATAAACAAATTGAAATTGGTAAACTGGAAATCCTGCAAAATCAATTAAAAGAATTAGATCTTGAATCTTACCAAACCATTGAAATTGAAAATCCGCACCGATTAATCAGGGCATTGGAAATCTGTATTGGAACCGGAAAGCCTTATTCTTCATTCAAAAATAAGGACAAAACCAAAAGAAATTTTATTCCGATAAAAATTGGATTAACGGCCGACAGAGAAATAATGTACGACAGAATAAACAAACGTGTTGATTTAATGTTGCAGGAAGGTTTGCTTGATGAAGCGAAAAAATTGTATCCGCATAAAGAACTGAATGCCTTGCAAACGGTTGGTTACCGGGAACTTTTTGATTATTTCGACGGAAAATGCACGTTGGAATTTGCCATGGAAGAAATTAAAAAAAATACACGGAGATTTGCAAAACGACAAGGGACCTGGAACAAAAAGGATGAATCAATCCTTTGGTTCGATTTTACAACTGCGCCTTCAGAAATCATTAAAAAAATTGAAACCATAATTAGCCTTGACTAAAACTGAGCTCAACGAATTTTTGGATGAAAAAGTGATGCAATACAACAATCCAATGTTTATTGACAGTGATCCCATTCAAATTCCGCATCAATTTTCACTGAAGGAAGATATTGAAATTTCCGCTTTTTTAACTGCGACCATTGCCTGGGGAAATCGAAAATCCATTATCAAAAATGCCTTTACTATGATGGATTTGTTGGGAAATTCGCCTTATGATTTTGTGATGAACCATAAACCGAATCATTTAGAGAATATGGAACATTTTGTGCACCGAACATTTAATGTTGACGATTTTAAATATTTTATCACCGCGTTGCAGCATATTTACAAAAATCACGGCGGTTTGGAAAACGTGTTTTCAAAAAATGCAACTTCCAAATCCACTCAAGTAAGTATTCACGAGTTTAAAAAAATCTTTTTTGAAATTCCGCATGCACAAAGAACCCAAAAACACATTTCCGATCCGTTAAATAATTCGGCGGCGAAACGCATTAACATGTTTTTGCGATGGATGGTAAGAAATGACAAAACGGGTGTGGATTTTGGAATTTGGAAAAGCCTCTCGCCTGCCCAACTCTCTTGTCCGCTTGATGTGCATTCTGGAAATGTGGCACGCAAATTAGGGCTATTAACGCGAAAACAAAATGACGCCAAAGCTTTGGCTGAATTGGATGCTAATTTGCGAAAAATGGATAAAACAGATCCCGTAAAATATGATTTCGCCTTGTTCGGATTGGGTGTTTTTGAGAAGTTTTAAAATTATTAAGACATCTCGCTATAAATCAATCAAATATCCAATAGAAAAATTAAAAAATCCGGTATTTTTAAGATTCGATTCATTGCCTATTGCATTGGGGAAATTAATGTTATAACCCGCTTCAAAATCAAATGAGTTGGTACTGAATTGCAATGGCAGGTTTATTTGGGTGTTTATTAAATCAAAGACGTCATTTTCTGTATACTCCGTTAATATTTGCCCGTCTTGGTTATAAATTCTGGACAGTTCAATCGTTTGTTTTCCGGCAACAATATTTAATTGAGGCTTAAACTTTAAGCTTGATTTCTTTGTTTTCATTAAATTAACATCCACAAAACTTCTGGAAGCTATTTCGAACGATTGTTCCTCTCCAAATAAGTAAGATCCAGAAAGTTGTGTGCCTATTGTTCTCTTTTTATTTCGAACGCCCAATCCGGCATTTAAAGTGTTGGTATAAATATTGTCAATGTCATTCGCATAAAAATATCTAGAATAAGATACTGCATATTTAAATAATTTCTTTTTTCCAATATTTCTGCCAAAGCCTACTGTTGCTGTAGTCACATCCCATTTAGGCACAAATTCACTGTAATAAATACCGGATAAACTGGCAAAAATTCCGTTGGAATGCGCGTAAGTAATTTGAGGCGTTATATTGTATTGGTCAATATCAATGTCGCGTCCAGAGAAATATGTGTCGCTGTTATAAGTTGCGGAAACATATAAAAATTGTGAATTTTTAAGAGATGCCGTCAACTCATTGATGACTTCATCTTCCATAAAAAGTTCCTCTATTAAATCATCAATTTCTTTTTCTTTCGCAGGTTCTTGTGAATATGCAAAGGTAAGGCCCGAAAGCAACAGTAATAACGTGATGTATTTTTTCATTTGAGCAATAAATTAAAAAGTGGCTGGGTTTCCCCAACCACTTATATCATAAATAATTGTTTATTAATTCCCAACGTTACTATGCATACGTTGTCTTCTTTGCTCTCTAACGGTTTCACGCAATTCAGTGCCGCCTTGCATTTCCCTGTTCATTTGCATTCTGCTGCGCATTTGTTGGCGTTGTTCACTCGTCATTGTATTTCTAAACGCTTGTTTGCTTTCTTGTATACTTTCCCGGTGTTCTTGCATTAATGCTTTTTGAGTTTCAGTCAGTGAAGACATTAAAGCATCGTGGCGTTCTTGTCGGGTAAGATCATTGTTGTCAAAAATAGCCAATTGCGCTTCGGTTAAACTTGCTCTAAACAATTGTCTTTTTTCCTTAATTCTGTCTCTTTGTTCCTGAATCAATTGTTTTTGTTCTGCAGTCAACGTTTCTACGGCGGCATTATTCATATTTTTCCCTCTGTTTTGGTTTTGTTGGGCTTCCACGCTTGAAATTCCAACCAGTAGTCCAAATACTACTAACGCGATTATTTTTATTGATTTCATCTTTTTAATTTTTAAATTATTATTTTCTTTTTATGAACGTTCTACTGTTTAGACCTAACCTTTTCAAAAAAGTTTAAAATTTCGAAAAAATAAATCTAATTGGCCATCACTTCTTCATAAACCAATTCTTCTAAAACATAATCGTCTACAAATTCATCAATTTCACTGTCCGGAACAAAAAGTGATGATATTAAAATATCGTCCTCTTTAAGTTTTCCTTGTGCTAAATTGTTGTTTTGCAAATGATCAATTGTATCTGATACAATTACGGGAACATTGTCAAATGATGGTATTGCATCGGGTTTAAAAACCGTGAGCGCAACAATAATCGCAATGGTTGCCGCGGCTGACCATATAATTCTTTTTCTCGA
The DNA here is from genome assembly GCA_036567345.1 of Lutibacter sp. Classification (GTDB taxonomy): domain Bacteria; phylum Bacteroidota; class Bacteroidia; order Flavobacteriales; family Flavobacteriaceae; genus Lutibacter. Next base: position 3,049 of record DATCUQ010000029.1, on the reverse strand, counting down.
AAAGATACCAAACCTTTGTTCTTTTTGTTTTGATACCTTTTCCAATATTTCCATTTTAGATTTAGAAAAATAACCGTCAGGAACTTGAAAACCCAATTTTTCTGAATGCATTTCATGCATTTTGCTGTCAAATGAAGTTTGACTGCCAGTTTCTAATTTTGAATCCATATAATTGTTTAATTTTTTCATGATATATAGTTAGACCTTATTATTTGATAAAAGTTCAACAGCCAGCATATTTTTTTCAATATGTTTCACTGTATTATAATAAGAAGACTTTAAAGTGCCTTCTTTAATTTTTAAAATATCTTCCATTTCACGGAATTTTAAATCGTCATAATATTTCATTTGAAATATTTGCCGTTCTTTTTCGGGTAGTTCCGATAAAATTCGTTGTAGTTTTAATTGAATTTCATCGCCTTCGAAAAAAGTGTCATCCACTAAATTATTTAAATATTTATTGCTGATATCATTCAATGAAGAATGATTCTTTTTTTTATTTTCTTCAAGAAACCGTAGCGATTCATTGTAGGCAATTCTGTACATCCAGGTATGCAAACTGCTTTTTTGCTGAAAATTAGGAAGACTTTTATAAATTCTTAAAAAGGTGTTTTGCAGCACATCATCAGCGTTTTCATGGGTAATCACCAGTTTTCTGATATGCCAATACAAGCGTTCCTGATAAAGATCCAATAATTTCTTAAAGGCCTTATCCTTTTCTTTATCGTCTAATAAATCTCTTATGAATTCGCCTTCTCCAGTCAAAATATCTATGGTTTAATCGCTTTATAATGTGTTAGACCCTAAAAAAACAAAAAAGTTTAAATATGTTACATTTTAATCAGCTTCATTAATAATTCAAGGTTAAGGATAGCGCTGTTTGTTTGAGCTCTTTTTTTGTTGCTTTTCGCAACTAAAAAAAGCGAGCAGCGATAGCCTGACCCAAAGGGTAACGCCAAAATATTAGATAAAACTTTCTAAGGCCAACTCGTAACTCTGCAATCCGAAACCGGCAATAACACCTTTTGTATTTGGCGCAATATAGGAAACATGGCGAAATTCCTCGCGCGCGTAAACATTGGAGATATGGACTTCAATTACCGGCGTTTCAATGCCTTTAATGGCGTCGCCAATGGCAATGGAAGTGTGCGTGTAAGCGCCGGCATTTAAAATAACGCCATTGAAACTAAAGCCGACTTCGTGTAATTTATTGATGATTTCGCCTTCAATATTGCTTTGGAAATAGTGCAATTCAATAGCTGCATATTTTTTTTTCAGGCTTTCAAAAAATTGCTCGAAGGTTAAATTCCCATAAATGGCAGGTTCGCGTTTGCCAAGCAGGTTTAGATTTGGGCCGTTTAAAATTAGTATTTTCATTAATGAAATATTTTGTTGTAAATATATTACTTATTTTTATCAAATGAAATGGAACAACGCTTTACACGATTATCAGTTTTATTTAAAAATTGAAAAAGGCCTGTCTCAAAATACGATCGACAGTTATTCGCGCGACGTAAAAAAGCTGATGCTGTATTTGGAGGAAAATAAAATGATTATTTCGCCAATTTCCATAAATCAGGAGGATTTTAAGCAATTTATTTATGAAACCTCCAAACAGATCAATGCGCGATCACAGGCACGTTTAATTTCGGGGATTCGGAATTTTTTCAACTATTTAATTTTTGAAGAATACCGAAAAGACAATCCGACCGAATTGATTGAAACGCCTAAAATTGGCAGAAAACTGCCGGATACCCTTGCTTTAAAGGAAATTGATTTGCTTATAGGCGCCATCGATTTAAGCGAGCCGCAAGGCGAGCGAAACCGGACAATCCTAGAAACTTTATACAGTTGCGGCTTGCGTGTTTCGGAATTGACGAATTTGAAAATTTCCGATTTATTTTTTGAGGAAGATTTTATTCGGGTTATTGGAAAAGGCAATAAACAGCGATTTGTGCCCATCAATCCACAAACTGAAAAGTATATATTGTTTTACCTGAACTCCATAAGAAACCATATTGATGTTCAAAAAGGATTTGAAGACACGGTTTTTTTAAACAGAAGAGGAAAAAAATTAACCCGTGTGATGATTTTTACGATTATCAAAAATTTGGCAATTAAAGTAGGCATTAAGAAGAAGATAAGTCCGCACACCTTTCGGCATTCTTTTGCCACGCATTTGCTGGAGCGCGGTGCCGATTTAAGGGCGATACAGCAAATGCTGGGACACGAAAGCATTACCACCACAGAAATTTATATGCATCTGGACAAAAGTTTTTTAAAGCAGGTAATCAATACTTTTCATCCAAGAAAGTAAATAAAAATTAACTTTAGGCACTTATTTACCTATTTCGAACATAAATCAATTTAAACCGAACGCCGCTTTGCACACGTTGGTCAATTTCAAACTGATTAAGCGATTTAAACAAAGGCGTTAGCTTTTCAAATCCGAAATTCCTAGAGTCAAAATTGGGTTGTTTTTTCAGAATCAAAGAACCAACATCGCCTAAAAATGCCCATCCGTCTTCATCCGCCGCATCCGAAACAGATTGTTTCAGGAACTTAATTACTTTTGGCGTTATTTTTTCGAAAACCGGTTTTTTAGACTCACCACCTTTTTCGTCTGGTTTGTCATTATAAGGTTCTAAAATCTCCAAATAAATAAACTTGTCGCAAGCCACAATAAAAGGATCGGGTGTTTTCTTTTCACCAATTCCGTAAACCTTCATCCCCGATTCTCTGAGCCTGGTTGCCAATCGCGTAAAATCGCTATCCGATGAAACCAAACAAAAACCATTCACATTATTAGCTCACCTTACGCAATACCCACCTCAAAAAACATTGTTTTAACATTTGCATTGTTAACAACTTATATTTCATAAAACTCAGCACTAAAAAAAATAATTATGCAGCCTTTCTTGGTTTGGTCAATATTTCTAATTCATTATGTGCTGCTTTTTGAGCCGCTAAATAGATTTGAGCTTTCATTGCAAAATGATTTTTTTGTGTCCTTTGTTTAAGCCATTCTATTTTTACGTAGGCTACAATA